>NZ_BAABIK010000019.1:0-137453 GCF_039542725.1 Streptomonospora halophila
CGACTTCGCTCCGGCCCCCGCCGCACCGCGCACGCGCGTCGGGGGCCGGGGCGGGGTGGGGCGGCGTGGCGATGCGGCGCGGACCGTCCGACTCCGGGCAGGCCCAGCCGCCGCCCCGCCGAGCGGACAGGGCGGGGCGCGCTCGCGGGGGGACCCCCTGATCTCAAGTAAAGCCCGCGCCGGCCCGCGTCCGCCACTCCGGTTCCGCGGCTGTGGACGGCCGTCGCCCGCCGGCCCCGATGGCCGCCCCGCTCCCTCCGCGCCCGCCCGCACCACCCGCCCGGGGCACCCCGCCCCTGCGCTGCTCCCCGCACAGACCGACCGGCGGCCCTGCCGCCCCTCCCCTGCCGCCCCTACTCGGAAAGGCCCGCCGTGTCCCACTCCGACGTCTTCGCCGCTGTCGACCTCGGTGCCTCCAGTGGGCGCGTCGTCGTCGGCCGCGTCGGCCCCGACGAGCTCGCGCTGACCGAGGTGCACCGCTTCCCCAACCGCCCGCTGCGCCTGCCCAGCGGGCTGCACTGGGACATCGGCGGGCTCTACAACGGCGTGCTCGACGGCCTGCGGGCCGTCGCAGGCCACGCCCCGCGCTCGGTCGGCATCGACTCCTGGGCCGTCGACTACGGCCTGCTGGACGACTCCGGCGCGCTGCTGGGGCTGCCCCACCACTACCGCGACACCCGCACCGACGGCGCCGCACCCGCTTTCGTCGAGCGGTTCGGCGCCGCGGAGCTCTACGCCCGAAACGGGCTGCAGTACCTGCCCTTCAACACCGTCTTCCAGCTCGCGGCGGCACGCGGCACGGCGCAGCTGCGCTCCGCGCACGCACTGCTGCTCATCCCCGACCTGCTGGGCTACTGGCTGACCGGCGAGCGCGGCACCGAGGTCACCAACGCCTCGACGACCGGACTGCTCGACGTCGCCACCCGCCGCTGGTCGGCGCCGCTGGCCGAGGCGGCCGGCATCGACGTCGCGCTCCTAGGCGAACTGCGCGCCCCCGGCGAGCGCATCGGCACCCTGCTGCCGGGACCGGCCGAGCACACCGGTCTGGCCGCCGGCACCGAGGTCGCGGCGGTCGCCTCGCACGACACCGCATCGGCGGTGGCCGCGGTGCCCGCGCGCACCGAGCGCTTCGGCTACGTCTCGTGCGGCACCTGGTCGCTGGCCGGCCTGGAGCTGGGCGCGCCGGTGACCACCGAGGCGGCGCGCGCGGCCAACTTCACCAACGAGCTGGGCGTCGAGGGCACGACCCGCTTCCTGCGCAACATCATGGGGCTGTGGCTGGTCCAGGAGTGCCTGCGCGACTGGGGCCTGGACGACTCCGCGCTGCCCGGGCTGATGGAGGAGGCGGGATCCGCGCCCGCGTTCGCCGCCCTGATCGACGCCGGCGACCCGCGCTACCTGGTGCCGGGCGGCATGCCCGCGCGCATCGCCGAGCACCTGCGCGCGACCGGCCAGCCGGTGCCCGAGGACCGCGGCGGCCTGCTGCGCTGCGTCCTGGAGAGCCTGGCTTTGGCCCACCGCGACACGCTGCGGCGCGCCTGCGCGCTGGCCGGCCGGGACATCGAGGTCGTGCACCTGGTCGGCGGAGGCGCGCGCAACGAGCTGCTGTGCCAGTGGACGGCCGACGCGCTGGGCCTTCCGGTGGAGGCGGGGCCGGTCGAGGCCACCGCCATCGGCAACCTGGTGGTCCAGGCGCGCGCGGCCCTTCCGGGCGCCTCCCACGGCGACCTGCGGCGCCTGGTCCACGCGGCCGAGCGCCCGCGCCGCTACGAGCCGGCCGGCACCGCCGGGTGGGACGCCGCGGCCGCCCGCCTCGGCCTGGAGTAGCCGCGCCGCCGTCGCGCCGGGGCAGGTGCACGGCGCTGCGGGCACCCGCATCGGCGCCGACCGCCCGCCGCTGCCTGCGGCGCCGCCCGGCACCGGCGGGCCGCGGTAGCACTCGCGCTACGCACCGGTACCGGCGTCGCGCGCCAACCCGGCGAAGGTCTGGCCGAGGCCGTCGAGGAACGCCGACAGCGCCAACTCGAAGCTGTCGGCGTCGATCTCGGCGGCGTGCTCGGCGAGGCGGTGCGCCTGGGAGAGGTTGGGGTAGCGGTCGCGGTAGACCTGCACGTCGGCGTCGAAGCCGCGGGCGAAGGAGTTGATGGCCGCCCCCACCACCAGGTACTTGGTCGAGGCGCCGATCATGGTGGCGTGGCGCGGCGGCCAGCCGGCCGCGACCAGCCCGCCGTGGACGGCGTCGGCGCGGCGCAGCGCCGCCTCGCGGCGGCCCGGTCCCGCGGCGACGACCGGCACCAGGTGGGGGTGGGCCGCCAGCGCCGCGCGGTAGGAGCGGGCCCACACCGTCAGGCCGCGCCGCCAGTCGCCGGACTCGAACCCCGAGACGTCCACCTCGGCCATGATCTCGTTGGCGATGTCGGCGAGCAGGTCCTCCTTGGTGCGGTAGTGGCTGTAGAGCGAGGCCGCCTGCACGTCCAGCTCCTGGGCCAGCCTGCGCATGGAGAGGCTCTCCAGGCCGTCGCGGTCGATGAGTGCGAGCGCGGCGCTGCGGATGCCGCTCACGCTCAGCATCGGCGTCCTGGGTCGGGCCACGTGTCCTCCCGTCGTGGGCTCGCGCCGCGTTCGGCGGCGCTTCGGCCTGAGGCGATCCTGCCACGCCGCACGGGTGCGCGCAGGGCGCGGGCGCCCGCCGGCCCGCGCCGCCCCCGCGGCCGCGAGGGCGGCTTGCGCGCGGACGCGGGCAGCACCTACGCTCAAAACCGAACAGTGTTAGGTAAATTGGGGAGCTGGGGCGGATGGTCGACTTCGGGCTGAGCGAGGAGCAGCGGGAGATCCGGGCGTGGGTGCGCACCTTCGTCGAGCGCGAGATCATGCCGCTGGAGAACGACGTGCTGCGCCGCGAACGCGAGGGCGCCGCACCGGGGCTGGACGCCGACGAGGCGCGCGGACTGCGGGAGCTGGCGCGCAAGTCCGACTTCTGGGGTGTGCAGACCCCCGTGGAGTACGGCGGCATGGGCCTGGACGCGGTCACCGCCGCGCTCATCGAGACCGAGCTCGGCCGCACCTTCCTGACCTTCAAGTTCGGCGGCGAGGCCGACAACATCCTCTTCCACGCCGACGAGGAGCAGCAGAAGCGCTACCTGCTGCCCACGATCGCCGGCGAGCGCCGCTCGTGCTTCGCCATCACCGAGCCCGGCGCCGGCTCCGACGCGAAGGCGATCCGCGCCCGCGCCGTCAAGGACGGACCGGAGTGGGTGATCAACGGCGAGAAGACGTTCATCACCGGCGGCTGCGAGGCCGACTTCGCGCTGGTCTTCGCGGTGACCGACCCCGAGCTCGGCGCCGACGGCGGCGTCACCTGCTTCCTGGCCGACCGCGAGTCCGGCTGGACCTCCGAGCCCATCGACACCATGGGCGAGCGCCGCCCGGCCTCGCTGGTCTTCGACGACGTGCGCGTGCCCGAGGCCAACGTGCTGGGCGAGGTCGGCAAGGGCTTCGAGCTGGCGATGCAGTGGATCGGCAAGGGCCGCTATCTGCTGCCGGCCCGCGCGCTGGGCGGCTGCGAGCGGATGCTCCAGATGAGCCTCGACTACGCCCGGACCCGCCGGACCTTCGGCGCCGCCATCGCCGAGCGCCAGGCCATCCAGTGGATGATCGCCGACTCCGAGACCGAGATCGAGGCGCTGCGGCTGCTCGTGCTGCACGCGGCCTGGCAGGTCGACCAGGGCCGCGACTCCCGCCACGCCCAGTCGATCGCCAAGCTGTTCGGCGGCGTCAAGGCCAACGAGATCGTCGACCGGATGATGCAGATCCACGGCGGCATGGGCTACACGCGCGAGCTGCCCATCGAGCGCTGGTACCGCGACCTGCGGCTGCTGCGCATCTTCGAGGGCACCGACGAGATCCAGCGCCGCACCATCGCCCGCGACCTGCTCAAGGGCCGTGTCACGGTGGGCGGGACGCTGCGCTAGGGCGCGCCGCGCATGCGCCGGCGGGCGGCATCCGCGTCGGTGCCGTGCCGCCGGCCCGCGCCGGCGGCACCGGCCGCGCGGTCCCTCAGCTCACGCCCACCAGGTCCACCACGAACACCAGGGTCTCGCCCGGCTTGATGACGCCGCCGGCGCCCCGGTCGCCGTAGGCCAGGTGGGGCGGGATGACCAGCCGGCGGCGGCCGCCCACGCGCATGCCCAGCACGCCCTGCTCCCAGCCTTCGATCACCTGGCGCCCGCCCAGCACGAAGCTGAGCGGCTCGCCGCGGTTCCAGGAGGCGTCGAACTCCTTGCCCGTGGAGTGGGAGACACCGACGTAGTGCACGTCGACGGTGGCGCCGTGCCCGGCCTGACCGCCCTCTCCGATGGCCAGGTCGGCGACCTCCAGATCGGTCGGCGGCGGACCGGGCGCGACGTCGACTCGCGGACGTTCGAGCGTCATGGGGCACTCCTCGCCAGGGTCGGGATGAATGTCTCAGCGTACCGGCGGCCCGGCGGACCGGCGACCCGCGCCCCGCGGCGCGCACGGCCCCGCGGCGTCCCCGCGCAGGCGCGTCAGTCGCCGACCGTGGCCGCCACCAGGTGGCCGTCCCCGCGCACGGTGACCCGCCCGCAGCACGCCGGCACGAACACCGACTCGCCGCGCCCCAGCGCCAGGACCTCGCCGGACTCCGCGACCAGGTCGGCCGATCCGTCCAGGCACAGCACCACCGAGGGTGCGCCCCCGTCCAGCCGGGTGCTGATGGGCCCCGGCCCGGCGGTGGCCAGCGCGAACTCCGCGACACCGGGGCGGAACTCGGTGCGCCCGCGGTCGGGCACGGGACCGGTGAAGGGGATGGGCAGCACGGAGAAGTCCACGACCGACAGCACCTCGGCGGTGTCGACGTGCTTTCCGGTCAGCCCGGCGCGCAGCACGTTGTCGGAGCCGGCCATGACCTCCACCGCCGTACCGCGCAGGTAGGCGTGGACGTTGCCCGCGGGCAGGAACAGCGCCTCGCCCGGGCGCAGGCTGACGCGGTTGAGCAGCAGCGCCGCGACAGCTCCGGGATCGCCCGGGTACAGCTCGGCCAGCTCCACGATGGTGTCGTGGTGGGCGCCCGAGCCCAGCCGCTTCCACTCGGCCACGAAGGCTCCCACCAGCTGTTCACGCACGTCCCCGGGCAGCGTGAGCAGTCGGGTCAGCGCGGCGCGCAGAGCGGTGTGCACACCGTCGGCCGCGAGGTCGGCGCGCAGCCGCCCGGCCAACTCGCACGTCAGCCCGTCCAGGTCGGCGCGCGCGGCCGCCGGGTCGCGGAACCCGCACAGGGCCTCGAACGGCTCCAGCGCCAGGACCAGCTCCGGCTTGTGGAAGGGGTCGCGGTAGTTGCGGTGGGGAGCGGTGACCGGGATGCCGGCGGCCTCCTCGGCGGCGAAGCCCGCGCGGGCGCGGGCGGAGTCGGGGTGGACCTGCAGCGACAGCGGCTCCTCTGCGGCCAGCACCTTCAGCAGGAACGGAAGGCGCTCGCCGAACCGCTCGACGGTGCGCTCGCCCAGCATCTCCTTAGGTGCGGCGGCGATGACGTCGTCGAAGGAGGAGGGGCCCTCGGGGGTGATGACGGTGCTGGGCGCGCCGGGGTGCGCCCCCAGCCACAGCTCGGCCTGGGGCCGCCCGTCGGGCTCGATGCCCAGCAGCCGGGGGATGGCGGTCCGCGCCCCCCACGGGTACGGGCGTACCTGGTTGATCAGCCTGTGCATCCGCCCTGCTCTTCCCGTTCTCCTACGCCGGTGTCCCGTCGGTTTCAGTCTGCTCGACCGGGCACCGCCGCGTCAGTCCGGCCGCCCCTTCAACCGGGGGTGGTGCTGGCACCACCCGTGCGCCGCGCCGCGCGGTCCAACGTATCGAACCGCGCGGCGTGCACCTTGACTTCCCGGTCGGGGGCGGAGAGCGTACCGGAAGGCCGCCGCCCAGGCAGACGGAGCGCCGCATGCACGACGAGTACGCCCGACTCGACCGCCGCCTCACCCGTGTGCTGGGCGAACGCCTGTGGGCCGCGGTCTATTCGGCCGCCGTCCCGCTGACCGTGGAGCGCTGGGACGCCCCCGGCGGGCCGGTTCCGGCCGCCGAGGGCGTCGCGGCGCCCTACTCCCCCGCCGCCGTCGGGCAGGCGTGGGGACCGCCGTGGGGCACCACCTGGTTCCGCTTCACCGGCCGGGTGCCCGCCGAGTGGGCGGAGCGCACGGTGGAGGCGGTCCTGGACCTGGGATTCGACCCCGACCGGCCCGGGTTCTGCGCCGAAGGGCTCGTGCACCTCCCCGACGGCACACCGCTCAAGGGGCTCAACCCCCGCAACCGGTGGGTGCGGGTCGCCGCGCCGGCGCGCGGCGGCGAGCGGGTCGACCTGCGGGTGGAGGCCGCGGCCAACCCGGTGGTCCTCGGGCCGGACGGCTTCGCCCCGACGCCGCTGGGCGATCCGGCCACCGCCGGTGCCGACCCGCTGTACCGGCTGCGCCGGGCCGACCTGGCGGTCTTCGACGCCGAGGTGTGGGGCCTGAGCATGGACGCCGAGGTGCTGGGCCAGCTGATGCGGGAGCTGCCCGAGAGGTCGCCGCGCCGGGCGCGCATCCGCACCGCCCTGTCACGGGCACTGGACGTGCTCGACCCGACCGACCCGGCCGGCACGGCCGCCTTGGCCCGCGAGCTGCTGGCACCGGTGCTGGCCGACCCGGCCGAGGCGAGCGCGCACCGCATCTCGGCGGTGGGACACGCCCACATCGACTCGGCGTGGCTGTGGCCGCTGCGCGAGACGGTGCGCAAGGTCGCGCGCACCGTCGCCAACGCCACCGCGCTGATGGATGAGGACCACGGGTTCGTCTACGCGATGTCGCAGGCCCAGCAGTTCGCCTGGCTCAAGGAGAGCCACCCCGCACTGTTCGCGCGGCTGCGCGAGCACACGCGCGCAGGCCGGTTCGCACCGGTGGGCGGGATGTGGGTGGAGGCCGACACCAACATGCCCGGCTCCGAGGCGCTGGCCCGCCAGTTCGCCTACGGCAGGCGGTTCTTCCGCGACGAGCTGGGGGTCGACACCCGCGAGGTGTGGCTGCCCGACTCCTTCGGCTACTCGGCCGCGCTGCCGCAGCTGGTGCGGCTGTCGGGGTCGCGCTGGTTCCTCACCCAGAAGCTGTCGTGGAACGCCGACAACGCCTTCCCGCACCACACCTTCTGGTGGGAAGGCATCGACGGCAGCCGCGTGTTCACCCACTTCCCGCCGGTGGACACCTACAACGCCGAGCTGACCGGGCACGAGCTGGCGCACGCCGCGCGCGGGTTCCGCGACGCCGGACCGGCCTCGCGCTCGCTGGTGCCGTTCGGCCACGGCGACGGCGGCGGCGGACCCACCCGCGAGATGCTCGCGCGGGCGGCGCGCACGGCGGACCTGGAGGGCTCTCCGCGGGTGCGCCTGGAGAGCCCGGCGGCGTTCTTCACCGCCGCCGAGGCGGAGTACGCCGACCTGGCCCCGGTGTGGCTGGGCGAGCTGTACCTGGAGCTGCACCGGGGCACCTACACCAGCCAGGCGCGCACCAAGCAGGGCAACCGGCGCAGCGAGCACCTGCTGCGCGAGGCCGAGCTGTGGGCGGCGACGGCGGCCGTGCGCACCGCGGGCGCGGACCCCGGCGCCTACCGCTACCCCTACGAGCGGCTGGAGGCGCTGTGGAAACGGGTGCTGCTGCACCAGTTCCACGACATCCTGCCGGGCACCTCGATCGCCTGGGTGCACCGCGAGGCGGCGCGGGCCTACGCCGAGATCACGGCGGAGCTGGAGGAGATCGCCGACGGCGGGCCACGTGCTGGACAACGGGCTGCTGCGGGTGGCGGTGGACGCGCGGGGTCTGGTCACGTCGGTCGTGGAGGCGGCGACCGGCCGCGAGGCCCTGGCGCCGGGCGCGGCCGCCAACCTGCTGCAGATCCACCGCGACCTGCCCAACGCGTGGGACGCCTGGGATGTCGACGCCTTCTACCGGCGCATCGCCTCCGACGTCACCGCCGCCGATTCGGTGCGGGTGCTGCGCGAGGGGCCCGAGGGGGCGGCGGTGGAGGCGGTCCGCTCCTTCGGCTCCTCGACGGCCCGCCAGGTCGTCGCGCTGGAGCGCGGGTCGGTGCGGGTGGACTTCACCACCGAGGTCGACTGGCACGAGCGCGAGCGCTTCCTCAAGGCGGCGTTCCCGCTGGACGTGCGCGCGCACGAGGTCGCGGCCGAGATCCAGTTCGGCCATGTGCACCGCCCGGCCCACACCAACACCTCCTGGGACGCGGCCCGGTTCGAGGCCTGCGGGCACCGGTGGGTGCGCGCGGGCGAGCCGGGCTACGGCCACGCGCTGGCGACCGCCTCCACCTACGGCCACGACGTCGACCGCGCCGTTCGCCGCGACGGCGGCACCACCACCGTGCTCCGGCTGTCGCTGCTGCGGGCGCCGCGCTTCCCCGACCCCGAGGCCGACCAGGGCCGGCACGCCTTCTCCTACGCGCTGGTGCCGGGCGCCGGCGTCGCCGATGCGGTGCGCGAGGGCTACCGGCTCAACCTTCCCGAGCGCGCGGTGCCCGGAGGCGCCGACGTGGCGCCGCTGGTGGCGGCGGAGGGCGCGGGCGTGGTGGCCGAGTCGGTGAAGCTGGCCGAGGACCGCTCGGGCGACGTGGTGGTGCGGCTGTACGAGGCGCACGGGGCGCGCGCCCGCGGCGCGCTGCGCGCGTCGTTCCCGCTGGCCGGCGCGGTCGCGGTGGACCTGCTGGAGGAGCCGGTGGAGGAGAGCCCGATCGAGGTCTCCGGCGACTGGGTGGCCTTCGCCCTGCGCCCGTTCCAGATCCTCACCCTGCGGCTGGCGCGGGGCTGAAAGCCCGCCCGCGCCGGGGATGCCGACGCCCTGAGCGGGCGACCGCCCCGCGACCGGCGCCGACGGCCGACGGCCGCGTCGGATAACAATTCCGAACGGGGAGGATCACACGTACTCACAAATGGTATTACCATTGCCGC
Source organism: Streptomonospora halophila (assembly GCF_039542725.1). Taxonomy (NCBI): domain Bacteria; kingdom Bacillati; phylum Actinomycetota; class Actinomycetes; order Streptosporangiales; family Nocardiopsidaceae; genus Streptomonospora; species Streptomonospora halophila. The sequence continues at coordinate 8,996 of NZ_BAABIK010000019.1, forward strand.
CAGCCGTCTTGGCGCACGTCACATCGCGCGCCGGCCTCGTCCCCATTCCCGGAGGAACCCGTGGAACCGATTGACCCCGCATACGGCACGGTGCCGCTGCTGCTGATAGCGGCCGCATCGATCGCCGTGCTCCTGACACTCATCATCTGGGCGCGGCTGCACGCCTTCGTCGCGCTCGTCCTGGTCAGCCTGGGCGTCGCGCTGGCCACCCGCATCCCGCTGGACGACGTCGTGCCCACCATGCTCTACGGCTTCGGCGATACGCTCGCCAGCGTCGGGTTACTGGTGGGCCTGGGCGTGATGATCGGCCGGCTCCTGGAGGTCACCGGCGGCGCCGGTGTGCTCGCCGGAACCCTGATCCGCGCCTTCGGGGAGAAGCGCGCGCCGCTCGCACTGGGCGTCGCCTCCCTGATCTTCGGCTTCCCGATCTTCTTCGACGCCGGACTGATCGTCATGCTGCCGATCGTCTTCAGCGTCGCGCGCCGCCTCGGCGGTTCCGTGCTGCTCTACGCGCTGCCCACCGCGGGCGCCTTCGCCGTGATGCACGCCTTCGTGCCGCCGCACCCCGGCCCCGTGGCCGCCGCCGGGCAGATCGACGCCGACATGGGCGTCACGCTGATCGTGGGCCTGGTGCTGGCCGTGCCGACCTGGTACATCGCCAGCTACCTCTACTCGCTCTACGCCGGTCGGCGCTTCCACCTGCCCGCCCCCGCCGAGTTCGGCGCCGCCTCCCCCGAGGGCGGCGACGCCGCCCCGGAGCCGACCTCCGGCGGCACGGGCGGCGGTACCGCCGCCAAGACCGCCACCCGGACCGCGCCCGCCGGCGACTCCGTGCCCCAGGACGCACCGCGCCTGGCGACGGTGCTGGGCATCCTGCTGCTGCCGATGCTGCTCATCTTCGCCAACACCGGCCTGACCACCCTGAGCGCCACCGGCGCCGTGCCCGGCGACGCCCTCTGGGTCCAGGCGCCCGTGCTCATCGGCCAGACGCCCATCGCCCTGCTGATCACCACGGTGGTGGCCATGGTGGCGCTCGCCCCGGGCCGCTTCTCCCGCTCCTACCTGGAGAAGCTCGCCAACGACTCGCTGGCGCCGGTCTGCTCGATCATCCTCATCACCGGCGCCGGCGGCATGTTCGGCGGTGTGCTGGAGATCAGCGGCATCGGCAACGCGCTCGCCGACAGCCTGGAGTCCACCGGCATGCCGGTGATCCTGGCCGCGTTCGTGATCGCGGCGTGCCTGCGCGTGGCCCAGGGGTCGGCGACGGTCGCGCTGACGACCACGGCCGCGCTCATCGCCCCGCTGGTGGCCTCCTCCGGCGGCCTGAGCACCATCGACCTGTCGCTGATCGTCGTGGCGATCGCCTGCGGCTCCACCGTGCTCTCCCACGTCAACGACTCCGGGTTCTGGCTGGTCGGCCGGTTCCTGGGGATGGACGTCAAGACCACGCTGCGCACGTGGACGGTGATGGAGACGCTGATCGGCACCGTCGGCTTCGTGCTGGCGGCGCTGCTGAGCCTGGTCCTGTAGACCGGCAGGCGCCCTGGAGGACGGCCCCCGCTCAGCCGCAGTCCGCGGCCTCCTCGTCCTCCAGGGCCGACACGACCTCGTCGACGATCGCGCGCATGGCGGCCTGGGCCACATCGGCCAGGCCGCCTCCGATCGCGTCGGCGACGTGGGTGTGCAGGCGCAGCGCCTCGGGCCGGGGCCGGCGCGGCATCAGGTCGTACTCGGTGCGGCCGGTCAGCACCTCCGAGACCACGCCCGTGAGCCCGGCGAACATCTCATTGCCCGACATCTCCAGGATGCTGCGGTGGAACTCGATGTCCAGGCGCAGGAAGGCCTCCAGGTCGCCGCTGCGCCCGGTGGCGACCATGCGCCCGTTCAGCTCCACCAGGAACTCGCGGTCGGCGGGGGTCGCGCGGCGGGCGGCGAAGGCGGCGGCGGGCGGCTCCACGGCGGCGCGCAGCTCCGTCAGCGAGCGCAGCTGGCCCATCCGGCCGGGTCCGGCCAGCCGCCACCGGATCAGCTGGGGGTCGTGGACGCTCCACTCCTCGGGCGGGCGCACCCGCACTCCGGTACGCGGGCGGCTGACCACCAGGCGCATGGACTCCAGGACGCGCACGGCCTCGCGCGCCACGGTCCGGGACACGCCGTAGCCCTGGGCCAGCCGGTCCAGGGTAAGAACGGCCCCGGGCTCGTATTCGCCCGCGGCGATGGCGGGCCCGACCTCCGCGAGGACGCGGTTGTGCAGGGTCCGGTGATCGGGGGCGGCGCTCATGTGTCTCCTTCGGCCCTGCAGCGGCTGCGAGGGCACGGGGGCGCCCGCAGCACGTCGGCGATTCATTGGTAACACTATTAGGACGCGTACAGGGCGCGTTCACAGATCCGCACGGTTGGAGCAAGGAATGGCACACGGCACGCACTTCGTCGTCATGGGGGTCTCGGGCACGGGCAAGAGCACCGTCGCCGAGCCGCTCGCGCAGCGCCTGGACCTGCCCTTCGCCGAGGCGGACGACTTCCACCCCGCCGCCAACGTCGCCAAGATGTCGGCCGGAACCGCGCTCACCGACGAGGACCGGCAGCCGTGGCTGGAGTCGCTGGCCGCGTGGATCGCCGAGCACGACGGCCGCGGAGAGTCGACCCTCATGGCCTGCTCCGCACTCAAGCGCAGCTACCGCGACGTGCTGCGCGCGGCGGCCTCCGACGTCCGCTTCCTGCACCTGGACGGGTCCATCGAGCTCATCGCCGCGCGGCTGCGCGAGCGCAAGGGCCACTTCATGCCCGAGACCCTGCTGCGCTCCCAGAAGTCCACCCTGGAGCCCCTCGCCGACGACGAACCGGGCGCCACGCTCGATATCGCACCCCCCGTCGAGGAGGTCGTCGAGCGCGCCGCCCGGATCGTAGCCGGCGCGCTGGGCCGCGAGTCCGACTCGCGAGAGTAGGCCGGCGGCGGGCCGGTGCAGGTCAGGAGTCGGCGGTTTCCATGTGTCCCATGCGGATCGAGATCTCCACGGCGGCCTTGCAGACCGCCTCGCCGATGGCGGGGAGCTTGTCCTCCTCCATCCGGTACGAGGGGCCTGACGCGCTGAGAGCGGCGATGACCTCGCCCGTGAGCCCGCGGATCGGCGCGCTTACCGCGTTGAGGCCCACCTCCAGCTCCTCGACCGCCTTGGCGAATCCCCGTTGGAGGATCTCGTCGATCTCGGCCTGCAGGGAGTCGGCGTCGGTGATTGTGTGGGGGGTGAGCCGCTCCAGTGGCCCGCGCAGTACCCGACGCTGGTCGGGGACCCGCATGTAGGCCAGCAGCACTTTGCCGGTGGAGGTCGTGTGCAGGGGGTTCTGCCGGCCGATCCAGTTCTGGCTGACGATCGCCGAGGCCCCGCGGACCTGGTCGATGTTGACGACCATGTCTCCGCTGGGTATGGCGATGTTCACCGTCTCACCGAGATCGGATGCGAGATCTTCGCAGACGCGCCGACTCTGCTGGGTGAGGTCGAGTCCGGCGGCCATGGTGCCGGCCAGCCGGATGATGCCGAACCCGAGTTGGTACTTGCCGCGCAACCCCGGCTGCTCGACGAGTCCGCGCCGCTCCAGGGCCCCTACGAGCCGGAACGCCGTGGACTTGTGTACGCCCAGCTCGGCCGCGATCTCGGTGACCCCGGCTTCGCCGTGCTGAGCGAGTATCTCCAGAACAGTGATCGCCCGGTCGACCGACTGGACGGGCGCCCCGTTGCTGCCCGAGCCAGACTTGGCCGACTCCGCTTCACCGCCCGACCCCCGCTCGACCCGGTCCGGATCAAGGGTGCTTTGACTCTTTCCTGCGCGGTGGTCGTTGGAAGCCATGCACACCACGATAGTGGTCGATTCTTGACACTCCCTGGACACGCCCGAACGACTTGGTATTTCTGCAGGTCACAGGCTTCCTCACGAGTAAACTCAGGCCTCTGGAGCCGCGGCGGGCGACGGGGCCGCCTCCCGCGCAGCAGGCGCGCCCTCAGGAGTGCACGTCGCCCCGCGCCCGCCGACTGCGCCCGGGCCCCGAGCGGCGTCGGCCCGGGCGGCGAGGCGCTCCACCACCCGGTAAGAGCAGCGCGGAGTCGGTCCGGCGGCGGCCGAGAGGCAAAGGCGTCCCCGACCGACCGGATGGCCTCGGCCGGCGTCTCGGCCGGCACCGCGGCGCCCGGCTCCTCGTGCGGCAGTCGCGACCAGTGGGTGAACATCCGCACCACGGCTCCCCAGCTTCCACGAGCAAACCCTCGCTGCACCACAGCGCGGCGATGACGGACCGGTACAGCTCGGCCTCCGCAGCGGTGCCGGGCTGCGAGGTGCGCAGGAGCAAGCGCGACCCCTTCGGGGCTCGAACGCGCCTCGGCAACTCCTCGTCGGCGCGCGCGGACAGCCGCCGCACCAGGCCGGCCATCCTCGCCGACCTGCTCGGGAAGGGCAGAGCGGCCCGCTCTTGAACACTTCCGCGGCGGCGCACGGGACTGGGCCGCGCCGGCGGGCCGGTCCTGCCCGTGCCGCTGATCGCGGTGGGCATATTACGGTGCTCGGCTTCGCCGGGCCCTGCCTCAGCGCCGACCTCGTTCCCAGCGGCGGCCGGCAACCGCCCCCGACGGCCGCCCGCATCCCGGTTGGCGGCGCGGCCGCCCGGTGCTCCTCAGGTGTCACGCAGAGGACGTCCGCCGCCGTCGGAGTCCCGGGGTTCGGGCACCAGGCCGCTCTCGGCCGACTGCGGCAGCACGGCGTCGAGGCGCCCCTGCAGCGGCACCGAGCGGGCGAAGGCCGCCAGGTCGGCGGCCAGCAGCGGCTCCGGATGGTGCTCGGCGATCACCAGGGCCATCCCGGTCGCCTCGTCGGTCTCGGCCAGCGGGACCGCGCGCAGATCGGCGGGCATCCCGCCGGGTGCGAGCCAGGAGTGCGTGACCACCGCGCAGCCGCCTCCCCGGCTGATGTGCTCGAAGAGGGCGGGCAGCGAGTCGACCTCGACCCGGACCGCCGGTTCCTCGCCGGTGGCCGCCGCCACGGCCTCGGCAGCGCGCGGCCACAGCGGATCGGGCAGCAGGCGGCACAGCGGCACGTGGGCGACCTCCGGCCAGTCCAGCGCCGCGCGGGAGGCGAAGCGCCCGCTGTCGGCCGTCAGCAGGACCGCGCGCTCCCGGTAGAGCACCGCCCGCCCGCGCGAGCGTGCCGCATCCACGGAGGTGCGCAGCGTGGCGCAGTCGAGGCCGCCGTCGGCGAGGGTCCGCTGGATCTCGGCGGCGGACATGGTGCGCACGCTCAGCGCCACCCGCGGATGGCGGGCGCCGAAGGGTGCCGCGACGTGCCCGAACGCGGCGGCGGCCTCGGGCAGCACCCCGACGCGCAGGGTGCCGATGCGTCCCTCGCGCACGGTGTCGACGTCGGCGGTGAGGCGGTCGCGCTCCTCCAGGATCCGGCTCGCCCAGCGCAGCACCCGCTCCCCCTCGGGGGTGAAGCCCTCGAACCGGTGGCCGCGCCGCACGATGGGCACGCCGAGTTCGGCCTCCAGCTTGCGGATACCGGCCGATAGCGCCGGCTGCGAGACGTGGCATGCGAGCGCGGCGCGCGCGAAGTGCCGCTCGCGCGCCAGGGCGACGAGGTACTCGAACTGCCGAATCAGCATCCCCGTTCCCCATCCGCATGCGATGTCGACCGGGGCCGGACCCAGGGGTTGTCCGGCCCCGGCGTCAACGACGGGCCGGGCATCGACCGATGCGGCACCGTGCGCGCCATCGCCACCCCTCCAGCCGGAGAGGCCGACCTACATTGTGGTGTCTTAGACCACATTCGCGCCAGTCGTGCGCCCGAAATCACCCGACGTTCCGGAGCGTGCAGCCGGCGGAGCCGCGCACGGCAACCGGTCGGCCCCCGCACACCGAGGACGCACCCGGCAGCGGGCGGCAGCCGACGGTTCCGGCTCCCACCGGCCGCCTCCACCGCGGCAGACCGATCAGGCGGCCGGTACGCCGCCGCGGCCGGCGGACACCCGCCCGGCGCGCCCGATGCGCATCTGCCCACCGGCTCCCTACCCGAAGCTCGCTCCCACCCCGAAGCAGCGCCGGCCGCACGTGCCGCCGGTACCGGACCAGGCAAGGCAGCCGCCGCCCACCGTGCGGCCACGCGCCCGGTTCCGCGGCGGCGGGACGCCCGCGGGCGCCGCCGCCACCGACCGGGGTGCGGTATGTCCGACCTGCGGGGTGCTCGCGGCGGTCAGAATCCCGCGTGCTGCCCCGCGGCGCCGGCGGTCTCCGCGTCCTCGGCGTCCTCGGGCCCGTCGACGCCGTCGAGGGCCTGGTCGTGGTAGGCGAGCCGGGTGGCCTCGGTGTGCTCGCGCATGAGGTCGGCCGCGCGCTCCTGGTCGCCGGCCTCGATCGCCTCGATGATGGCCTCGTGCTCCTTCCAGGACTCGCGGCCGCGCTGCTGCACCACGAGCCCGTGGTACCAGCGCACCCGCCGCGCGACCTGTCCTGCCAGCCCTTCCAGCACCTGGTTGCCCGCGATCTCGACGATGCCGTGGTGCAGCGCGGCGTTGCTGTCGACCATCGCGTCGGTGTCGCCGCGCTCCAGGCCTTCCATGCCGGCGCGCCACTGCTCGCGCAGCCGCTCGATCCCCTCGGGGGTGGCTGCGCCCGCGGCGAGCCGGGCGGCTTCGGTCTCCAGCAGCGAACGCACGGCCAGCAACTGGTCGGCCTCGCTTTCGCTGGGCTGGTGCACGAACGCGCCGTAGCCCGGGCGGAGGTCGACCCAGCCCTCGTTGCTGAGCCGCTGCAGCGCCTCGCGGACCGGCTGGCGGGAGACGCCCAGCTGCTCGGCGAGCTCGTTCTCGACGAGGTGGCGTCCGGGCGGCAGCCGCCGCCGCGTGATCAGCTCCAGCAGCGTCTCGTAGACGGTGTCGCGCAGCGGTGCCGGACGCTGCACCGGATTGGCCAGCACGCCTTTGTCGAGGTGGGACGAGGTCATTGGTCCGCGGCTTTCGTCGGCTACACGTCGGAGCCCTTGCGAGTACCGATTTTCGGGTCCGAGTCTAGGCCAGTCGGGGGCACCGAAGCGCCCGAGACCACTTCCGCGGCACGGCCGATCGGCCCCCGCGAGCCGCTGAGGTGCGGGAGCGTGCGCGGCGCCGAGACCGATCCCGATCCGGCGGCACACGCGCGGTGGCGCCGCGGTGGAGGATCAGGAAGCCGCGGTTCCCCACGCGCTGACTCCGGCCGCAGCCGGAGATGCGTACAGCGGCGCCCCGCGGCGCCGTGCGCCGCGGGCTGGCGCGCGCGTCAGCGCGGCAGCCACAGCAGGGCGGCGTGGGGTCCGCTCCAGCCCGGCGGGATCACGGCGTACGCATCGGCGAGGGCGGCGCCGCGCAGGCTGCCGGGCCGGTCGTGGCCGACCGGCTCGGCCTGGCCGCCGGCCACGCGCACCGCCACGAGGCGGGTGTCGTGGGCGTGCGGGTGCACAGCGCCCTTGACCCGCATCGACGGCGGCAGCGCGGTGTCCGTCTCCGGGCCGCCGGCCATCGCGCGCAGAGCGGGGATGAGCAGGGTCGCGGCGGCGGCGAGGGCGGCGTTGGGGTTGCCGGGCAGTCCGACCACGACCGTCCCCGGACCGCCGGAGGATGCCGCGGCCACGTCGTCGGCACCGCTCCGACCGGCGGGCGCACTCGGCCGCTCGCCGAACCCGCCCGAGGCTTGGGGACGCCCGAGGTAGGCCAGCAGCTGCGGATGGCCGGGGCGGCAGGCGACGCCGTCGACCACCACCGTCGCGCCGACCGCGGACAACGCGGCTCGGAGATGGTCGGCCGGGCCCTTGGACGAGGCCCCGCAGACCACCAGCACGTCGCTACCCGCGTCGCGGACAGCACGCAGCGCCGCCGACATCGGCTCCAGCCCGTCCTCCAGGAACCGCGGCTCCCCCACCAGCTCGGCGCCGGAGGAGGCGGCGATGCCCGGCAGCATCGGGCCGATGGCGTCCCGCACCCGCCCGGCGCCCGGACGCCCGGAGGCCGCGATCTCGTCGCCGGTCACCAGCACGTCCACCCGCGGGCGGCGCACCAGGAGCGTGTCGTGACCCAGCGAAGCGGCCAGGCCGACCAGCGCGGGGGTGACGGTCGTCCCCGCAGGGCTCACGGTCTCGCCCGCGAACGTGTCCTCCCCCGCCCGGCGCACGTGCCTGCCGGGAGCGATCTCGCCGCGCACCCGCTCCCGGCCGTCCGGCGGCTCGCCGCCGACCGGGGCGACCACGGCGCGCTCGTAGGGCAGGACGGCGTCCGCGCCCTCGGGCACCTGCGCGCCGGTGGCGATCTCGACCGCCTGCCCGTTCCGGAGGCGCCCGACCGCTTCGGCGGCCCCGACGGCTCCGGCCAGCACCCGGCCCAGAACGGTCCACTCGGGCCCGGGGCCGGCCACCGCGTAGCCGTCCATAGCGGCCGCGTCGTAGGGCGGCACGCCCACGAGCGCCGTCAGGTCGCGGGCGAGCACCGCGCCGAGGGCACCGCCGAGCGCGACGGCGCGCGCGCCGGAACACCCGCCCCGCGCCCCGAGCCGGCGCGCCTCCTCGCGCGCCTGCGCCCACGGCATCACAGCGTTCCCGCACCGGACCATCGCACTCCTCCGGCTAGCGCCGACGTCTCGCCCCTGCACGCCCCCTGTATATCTGCGGCCCTGGACGCCTCCCCTGTCAACCCGCCCGCCGATTTGCCGTCTGCCGACTTTCCGCTAAAGTTCTAACCGAACGACGGCGCGGATCCACGGGGATCGGCGCCTGATCGTACGCGGACGTGGCTCAGCTGGTAGAGCATCACCTTGCCAAGGTGAGGGTCGCGGGTTCGAATCCCGTCGTCCGCTCGGAGACATCCGGGGGTCCTCCACAGCCCCCGCCATGAGTCCGGTGGAGTGGCCGAGAGGCGAGGCAGCGGCCTGCAAAGCCGTCTACACGGGTTCAAATCCCGTCTCCACCTCCAGTCACCACCCTTGGGGCGGTTAGCTCAGTTGGTTAGAGCGCTACCTTGACACGGTAGAGGTCACAGGTTCGAATCCTGTATCGCCCACCAGCAACACCGCAGGTCAGAGGCCGCTTCGGCGGCCTTTTCCCTTTTCGGAACCGGAAGCGTGGAGAGAACCGGGAGACGATCGTCTCCCACTCCCCCACGAAGCCCTCTTCTCGCCGGGTGCACGGTAGTACTCACCGAGCCGCGGAACCGTCTCCACGACCCACTCCCGCTCTGCTTCTTTCAGGGTGTGCAGGCTCCGTTGCCAACGGGCGTCCAACACGGTGCGCACCTTCTCCTTCATCGCCGGGGTGACGTGGTCGTAGACCTCGCCCATCCCCCGCACCCGGTGCCCCAGCCGGGCGGCCCGCGCGACCTCGGGCACCCCCTCCTCGGCCAGCCAAGTGCGGTGGGTGTGGCGGCCCTCGTTGAAGGTGAACCCGGGCGCCAGAACCGGACCTGGAACGCACCGCGCCGCAACTGCCTGCCCCTGAGGGCCGGTGAACACGAAAGCCCCGCCGACCGTGTCGGAGAGCAGCCCCCGGTAGAGCCCGTCCAGGAACGGCGGCAGCTGCACCTACCGCTTGCCGGCCGGGGTCTCGGTGCGCGGGGGCTTGGCCAGCGTCCCGCCGGTCTCGCGCAGTGGCCGCGGGCGCGGGCGGACCGCTTCGGCCCGCGACGTGGATTCTCATGCTGGGCGGAGGCTCCCATGGAACGAGCCACGGGCTGGGGCGGGACGCCACCGAAAGCCCACTGCCTGCGGGTCTCCGCGTGCCCGGGCGCGACCGCAGCATCGCCGACTCCGCGTCGGGTCGGAGCGTCTTGGAGCCCCTCCGGTTGGAGCGCCTGAACCGTCTGAACACCGACTTGCCGCGACAGCATGTCCCGTCCGCTTCCGGGCACCTGGAAGGGGCCGGGGCCGACCGCCACGCGCGCCCTTAGCGAGCGGGTACTGGTTATGGGCCGCGGGGGCTGCGTGCTCGGTGAGGCAGCGCGTCGGTGACGGCCGACGGCAGCCGCTCCACCACTTCTGCTTCGTCCGGGCGGGCCACGGCCACCGTTCCCGAACCGTCCACGCGGGTCCGCAGGACCGGTTGGGGTGCCGTTGCCGGACCGTTCAGGACCGTGCCGTCCCGCAGCCGGAAGCGGCTCCCGTGCCACGGGCACGTGATGCACCCGTTGGCGATCGCCCCTTCCGACAGCGGTCCGCCCATATGGCCGCAGGAGTCCGCGAGCGCATGCACCTCACGGCCCTCGCGCACTACCACCACCGGCACCGGGCCCGCGTCGCGCCGCACTGGCTGCCCCTCAGGCAGTTCCGCCAGGGGGCCGATCTCCCACCAGTCCGCCGGCATCCGGTCCACGGCATGCGCCGCGTGGCTGGCACCACCCGCCAGGGCATAGGAGATGTGCGCTCCCAGCATGCCGCCCATCCCCACAGCGGTGAACCCGGCCAGGCCGAGCCCGCGCCCCAGAGTGTGCCGACCGCGCCACCGCGCCACCGAGGAGGCGGCATAAAGCAGCAGAGCCGTCCCATTGCTTGCCGCGTGCACAAGTGCCACCCGCTGGTGGTGCCGATGCTGGTGCGCTGAGTCGGCGAGTCCGGCCAGCACGGCCGGTACTGAGGCGGCGATCCCCAGGTCGACCAGCCGATGTGCCGAACGCTGGGTGTTCGGCAGCATGTCGAGGGCGGCGGCCGACGTCCACGCCCCGATCGGGACCTGCACCAGCAACGGGTGGGCCGGGTGGCCCAGTTGCACGCCGTGCAGCACGTCTCCCCACCGGCTACCGGACAGTCGATCGGCGAGTGGGCGTGCCGCGTCGACGATCCGGTCCAGCCGGCGTTGCTGTTCGAGGCGGCGGATGATGTTGCCGAGTCTCATGGGCGCCCGGCTACCCCGAACCGCGGAGTCGAACCACCGCCGGGAAGTGGCGGGGGGCATGGGCGGGCCTGCTCTCCGTGGTGGACCAGAGGTATGGGGACCTCCGATCTACCCCGGACACGAGCGCGCCCGCGTCCGCGCACTCCCGAGCCGGTGTCGATGGTGCAGGTCAAGGCCGGTAGTCCCCCGACCTCCCCCGGACTTGCCGGAGCCCCGGCCGGCCCGGCAAGGACCCCCGTGATCGCGGACTCATCACCCTGGCCCCCGGTTCTGACGGCGATGAGCGGTTCCGCCACTACCACCTGACCGCCGACGGCATCGCCCTACCGGATGCCGATCCGCTGCAGAGGCACCTGGACCACCACCACAGCAGTCGCACCGACCGGTACGGGGGTCCTGAGCGCCGGTACGGCATCACGACTCCGCGGGAGATCCGGTACTACTACGGCGGAAGAGGAAGAGGCCGTAGCGCGCCTCGGAGTCCCGCCACTGGGCCCGCAGGCCGAAACCGTGCGCCTCCACCTCGCGGGCCAGCTGTCGGCCGTCGAACTTCACCGAGTAGCCGACGTTCAAGAACCCCCCGCGCGGTATGCGCAGGGTGAGTTCCAGCCCTGGCAGGGACACCGCCCGGTCGGTCCGGGCGTGCAGGAGTCCCTCCACCGTGGAGGTGTCCCCGTTGTAGCGGGCCTCCGGAACAAAGTCGTCGAGCACGAAGTCGGCGCCGTAGCGGTGGTTGAGCTGGGTGAGGTAGTTGGTCCGGAAGTCGGCGAAGGCGGAGTACCCTGCGGGGTCGTTGTAGCAGGTTTCCAGGACCTCGCGGTCCTTGTCCAGGTCGGCGGAGACCAGGAAGCTCTCACCCGGGTTGAGAGTCCGGGCGATCTCGCCGAGCAGCGCGTTGCGCTCCCCGCGCGTGGCGTTGCCGAAGCTGCTGCCGAGGAGGGTGACCGCCAGCGGCCGGCCGGGGTGGGTGCGCAGCCAGTCGAGACCAGCCTCGTAGCGTCCCCACAACCCGATGACCTCCAGGGATTCCAGCTCCGAGCACAACGCTGCGCCGCTGGAGGCCAGCATGCTCCGGTCGACGTCGATCGGCAGGTACGTCGTCTGGCGCAAGCGCACGCAGCTTTCCAGCAACAGCCGTGTCTTCTTCGCGCTTCCGCTGCCCAGCTCCGCGATCCGCCCGCAGGCGAGCAGCTCGGCTATCTCCGGGGAGTGACGCTCCAGCAGCTCGCGTTCCACGCGGGTCAGGTAGTACGTAGGCAGTTCGGTGATCTGCTCGAACAGCTCGGAGCCGACCGCGTCGTAGCCGAGCCAGGGCGGCAGCCGAGGCGGTGTCTGCTGGAGAGTGTCGCGCACCACCACGTCATCTGGCACCGTACCCCTCTGGTCGGCGAGCGGGACGACACGGGCGCGTTCCTCCGGTCCCGATGGTCTCAACGTTTCCTCCCGTCCGCCCCGTCACGGAAGCTCGACTCGCCGCGGTTCCAGTGGCGCAACAGCAGATCATCCGATCGGGCGGCCAGGAGCATGCTGGCGCGGATCCCGAACACGACGTCGGGGGCCAGCTCGGGTTCGGCGCTCAGCAGCGGCGCGATCACCCCGCGCCGGACGAGCTGCTCGTGCACCGCGTCGGCCTCGACGTGCTCGGCGTAGAACCGCAGGGCGGCCGGACTGCACTCCAGCCTCCGCATGGCCTTGACCAGCCGGTCCGAACCGGGGGAGGAGGTGAGCTCGATGGTGGCGAACTGCCCGATCAGCGCCCCGCGCAACCCGCGGTGGAGCCCGCACAGCGACATGAGGTTGACCTCGGCCAGTATCTCGGCGGGGGCGGAATCGAGGTAGGCGCCGTAGTCCGTGCAGAGGCCGAGCTCGGTCATCATGTCGGCGAAGAGCCGGGAGTGCGCCCGCTCGGGGATCCCGGCACCGTACTCGTCGTGCTGCACGGTCACGAGTGCGGCCTTCGGCGGGCCGTCCAGGCGCGGGATGACGAAGGTCTGCGGGTCGGCCTCCTTCAGGTGGTAGAGCGAGCGGTGCGCGACGTACTCGCGCAGTTGCCACAGTTGCCCGTTGCGGCGCAGGTGGTGGGAGACGCCGAACGCGTCGACGTGTTCGACGAGTAGTGCGTCGAGCTCGCTCCCGACGTCCGCGCCGGCGGGCACGTCGTCCCTGAGCGCGCTGAGGAAGAGCCCCTCCAGCTCCGCGCGGATCCCCAGCACAGCCGGATCCCACTCGCGGTCGGGGTCGGCCTCTCGGAACCCGCGGTAATGGAGTTCGTAGCAGCAGTAGAGGGCCAGCTGGAGGTCCTCACCGTAAGGTGCGGTTCCGTCGACGGCGGGAAGTGCGGGGTGGTCTCCGCGCAGCACGGCCAGGACCGCCTCGGAGACCGGGCCGCGCGGCGCGGGAAGCGTCGGAGCCTCCGGCATCGTCGTCGTCATGGGCCATGCTCCTTCCCCTCGTCGTCGCGTACGCGACGACGGTGGCTGGTGTCGCAGAACGGGCGGTGCCGACTGCGGCCGCACGCGCACAGCGCGGTGACCACCCGGTCGCTGTGCACGCGCGTTCCGTCGGGCATCTCCACGTCGACCGGGCCGTAGACGAGGATCGGGCCCTCGCCGGTGACGATGACCCGGCGACGGGCCTCAGCCATGGCGCGCCTCGATGACCACGAGTTCCTCCTCTTCCTGGTCGGGGCCGAGTAGTCCGCGGGCACGCAACGCCGGGGCGCGTGCCCGCAGCACCGGCCCGAACGGGATGCGGGCCCTCGCGAGGACCTCAGCCACCAGTCCGGCCACCGCGAGCCGGTCCAACGTCGCCTGCTCGTCGGCGAGCTCGGACTGCACGAGCAGGAGCGCGCCGTCGTCACTGATCACCGAGGAGGCCCCCGCGCAGATGCGGTCCAGTAGGAGCCGCCCGTCCGGCCCCGCGTCCCAGCACCTCGCCATCCGGTGGCGGAGCGGCGGGCCGTCGGCGGGCACGTAGGGCGGGTTGGCGAGCACGAGGTCGAAACGGCGCGGGGCCACGGGTGCGAACAGGTCACCGCGCAGGACCGTCGCCGGGATCCCGCGCAACCGGCTGTTGAGCCAGCTCGCCAGGACCGAGCGCCGCGACAAGTCGATCGCGGTGAGGCTGGCCGCACCGGCGCGGAAGGTCTCAATGCCCAGGGCCCCGGTACCCGAACCGACATCGAGCACCGAGCGCCCGGCGACATGGCCGCGCCGACGCAGCACAGCATGCAGCAACGACGTGTCTTCCTGCACTCGGTAGACGCCCGGTGGCCTCACCAGCAACATGGAAAACCCGCTACCCGGTCCTCGCGCCGTCCTATCGATTCTTTCGAGTAATGATGGGCTCCATTGGGCGCCGGGAGGATCCGTCGTGGCCGGGTCTGACCGCGGCGATCAGCGCCCATTCCCCTTCCTCGCCGCTCACTACTCCGAGAAGGCGCCAACCTGCGCCCGGACGTTGGCCTTTCGCTCCCTGTCAGGTATCGCTCCGCGCCCCCCGCGCCGGCCTGGCGCCCTCCAGACCGGCGGACAGGGCGGCATCACGCGGGGGCGCCGAGCGGCGGGTGCTCGAGCACGCGGGGCTGGTACTCGACCAACTGGATGCGGCCGTCAAAGGTGCGGTGCTCGATCATCTCGAGGGCAACGTCCGGATAGCCGTCGTAGATGCGTTCTTCGCCCGTGGCCCCGGTGATCACCGGGAACATCACGACCCGGAAGCGGTCGACAAGTCCGGCTCGTAGCAGGGACCGGCACAGGCTGAGGCTGCCGATCGTGCTGAGGAGCCCCGAGCCACTCGACTTCATGGCGCGGACCGCCTCGACGGCGTCGTCGCGGACGAGCGTGGAGTTGGCCCACGTCAGTGGCTCACCGAGTGAGGAGGAGAAAACCACTTTGGAGGCTTGCGTGAGCTCGTCGACGGACGCCTCCTCTTCGGGCCTGAACTCGTCTTGGCCACTCGGGACGTCGCCTGCGGCGAAGCCCGACATCAGGCGGTAGGTGTTCGCGCCCATCAGGTAGGTGGCCTCGGGCTGCTCCCCGAGCCATGCGAGGTACTCCGGACCCTCGAGACCCCAGAACCCGGGCCATCCCTCTCCCGATGCGTGGCCGTCGAGGGAGGTGATGAAGTCGACGAGAAGCTCCGACATGGCAGTGTCCTTTCCTAGGATGTCTCGAGCTTGGACCGGCCGGGAGCCGCAAACTCATCGGCCGCGCTGTGGGTTTGGGTCCTGTCGTAGCTTCAGCTCGGCCCCATCTCAGCCCCACCGCGAACACTCCCGACGATCGACGCGATCCCGGAACGTGAAGCCGCCCTGGGCGTCCAGCGCGTAGCGCTTTCCGGTTGTACGCCACAGCTGGTCGTCGATCGCTTCGGCAACTCCTGCTCGGCTCCGCATCTGCCCGTGGCGCGGCTGGTCGGTTCCGATCGCGCATCCGAAGGCTGATCAGCGCGGTGACGGCGAAGACGGCGGCCTAAGACGGTGCCGGACAGAGATACGGCGCGACCACTCCCCCAGGCTCGACAGGACCAGGTTTCCGCCGCCGGGCGCTCAGCGCCGGGTCTCGTACCTGGTCAGCACCACGCCGCCGGGAAACGTCCGGGTCTCCCCCAGGCTCAGGCTCACCCAGTCGTCCAGGGCTGTGAAGAACGGCGTGCCGCCGCCCACCAGGACCGGATGGGTTACGAGGACGTACTCGTCGATCAGCCCGGCCCGCATGGCCGTCGCGGCGAGTGTGGCACCGCCGATGTCCATGGGGCCGCCGTCGTCGGCCTTGAGCCTGGTGATCTCGGTGACCGCGTCGCCGGTGACCAGACGGGTGTTCCAGTCGACCGTGGCGGTCGTCGAGGAGAACACCGCCTTCGGCATGTCCCGCCAGCGGCCGGCGTACTCGATCGTCGCCGGGGTGGCCCCCGGCTCCTTGTCGGCGGTCGGCCAGTGGGAGCTCATCGTCTCCCACAGTCTGCGCCCGTACAGCGCAAGGCCCGTCGCGGCCACCCGGTCGGACCACCACTGGAACAGCTCGTCGCTCAGCACGCTCCAGTTGAGATCGTCGCCGGGCGCGGCGATGTAGCCGTCCAGGCTCAGGTTCATGGCGAAGGTCAGTTTCCGCATGGCGTCAGCCTTCCGTGAGTCGGTATTCGGCGTACAGACCGGCACGGCGCGCGAAAATCATCGGTCAGGCCGCAATCGGGAGGGACGAGCCCGGCCGCGTCGCCGCTGGGCCTACTGCGAGCGCTTCCCCGGCGTGCGGCGTGGTGAGCGCCCGGAGCGGCGCTGCGGTCGCCAAGGTTCCACCCGACTCCCCGCACGAAGACCGCCAGGACT
Organism: Streptomonospora halophila; assembly: GCF_039542725.1. Classification (NCBI taxonomy): domain Bacteria; kingdom Bacillati; phylum Actinomycetota; class Actinomycetes; order Streptosporangiales; family Nocardiopsidaceae; genus Streptomonospora; species Streptomonospora halophila. Next base: position 25,209 of record NZ_BAABIK010000019.1, read on the forward strand.
CGTCCATCCTGGCCAGGGGCCCGCTGGGGCGCCCGCCCCCGCCGTTCGGCACCTTGTCCTTCACCCGCGGCGGCGTGCGCCGCGCTACTTCTGCAATAGCAAGAACGTCAAAAGTTCCAAACAGGAAGGTGTCCTTCCGCCCCGAGGCCCGGTCGGCGGCGGTGCCCACTGGACCCCGACCGGCGCGCTTGACGGCCGCCGCTGCACCGCGCAAAAATAAACCGACAGACGGTCTATTAATCGGAGCGAGATGGCACGCACCGTCGACGAGGAGTCGCACGCCCGCCGCCGCGAGGAGTTCCTCGACGCCGCCCAACGGCTCATCGCGACCACGGGCTACGAGCGGATGAGCGTCCGCGACGTGCTGGACGAGGCCAACTCCTCACGCGGCGCCTTCTACCACTACTTCGGCTCCAAGCAGGAGCTGCTGTGGGCGGTCGTCGAGCGCATGGGCGACGACCTGCTGCAACGGCTGCGCTCAGCCGTCGACGCCTCCGGCCCCGACGCGCTCACCCGCCTGCGCACCTACTTCGCCACCCTGGCCGCGCTCAAGCTGCCCCAGCGAAGGCTCCTCGTCCCCGCACTGCGCATCTGGCAGTCCGACGCCAACGTGCTGACCCGGCACAAGGTGCGCGCGGACATCATCGAGCGCCACACGCCGCTGCTGGCGGCGATCGTCCGCGAAGGAGCGCGGCAGGGCGTCTTCACCGCGCCTTCCCCCGAACACACCGGCCGGCTGCTGATCACGCTGGTCCAGGACCTCAACGACGAACTGGCCCGGCTGTTCCTGGCCTTCGAGGCGGGCCGGGCCGACGCCGGCGACATCGAGCACACGGTCGCCGCCTACTCCTCGGCCCTGGAGCGCGCCCTCGGCCTGCCCGACGGCTCGATCGCCATCGCCGACCCGGCGTCACTGGCGGAGTGGTTCGACCCGCCCGCCGAACACGACCGAACCTGACAGAAGGGGAAGGGGACTCCGAGATGGAACTCGCCCTGGTCATACTGCTCCTGCTGATCACCGTGCAGAGCCTGGCGAAATTCGGGGTCTGGCTGGTCGTGCCATATCAGACCCGGATCGCCCGCATCGCCTCCTACTACGCGGGCGGGCCGCGCAAGCTCGCGATCGCCGACGGCGTCCTGCTGGCCCTGTCAGTCGTGCTGGTGCTGCTGCTGTTCGCCACCGACATGCGCTACCTCAGCTTCGTCACCGGACTCCTCGTCGGGATGACCCTGATCCAGCTGTTCTTCCACCGGTTCAACCGGCCGCTCCCGCCGGAGCACAGCCCCGAGGACACCCCCGCGCCACCGATCAAGCTCATGTCCTACGCCATCCAGGCGCGTCCCGGCCTCGCCTGGCGGGAGACGGCCGTGATCACCGCGCTCTCGGTGTGGGCGGTGTTCATGCTCGTCAGCCGAGGACTGCTCGGCTGACGAGCGGGGGTCCCGATCCGCCCGCAGCGGAGGTCCCGAGGAGCCGGGACCTCCGTCCCCCTTCCAGCGGACCGCCGATGCCGGCACACCCCTTCCCCCGCCCGGCGGAAGCCCCGGGCCGGCGGACGGAAGGAGGTCGCCGGCCTCCGGGCCGAAGGTCCGCCCCCGACAGGCCCGTGGGCACTGTCGGCTCGGCGGCGCACGGCGGAGCCTGGAGGCAGGAGGAAACGGTGACAAGGAGGCCGTGACCGCACGGAACACACCCGCGGTGCCGGCCGCCGTACGCGGTTCCGCTGCCGGTGCGGTCGCCGCACCCGCAGACGACGAGTCGGGCCCGCACCGGCGAGCCCGCACACCGGGAGATGAAAGGCCCGCGATGCGCCAGATCGGCGAAGACCACACGCCGCCGCAGGCCGCGGCCCTCGAAGCGCGCGTGCGGCACCTGGAGGCCACAGTGGCCGAGCTCTCCGCGGCCGTCGAGCGGCTCACCCGCGGTGACCGGCCCGGCTCCGGCGGACGAGACGGCCGCGGAAGCGCCGCCGGACCGGGCACGGCCTCGACGGGAGGAACGGGAAGGACGCTGGTGCACGCGATGATGTCGGCCCCGGAAGTGCTGCTGGGCCCGGACACCCCGGTGCGCGAGGCCGCCCGCCTGCTGGCCGACAACGGTTGCGACAGCGCCCCCGTCACCGGGGCCGGCGGCGAGCTGGCGGGCATCCTCACCGAGAGCGACCTGCTCGCCGACCACTTCGGGACCGACGACCGCGGCTACGCCCGCGGCCTGGACGCCCCGCCCGTGCCCGCCGCCCACCGGGTCGGCGCGGCGATGACCCGCGCCGTGGTCACCGCCGCCGAGGACGACGACGCGTGCGAGCTCAGCCGGCGCATGGTCGAGACGCGCATCCGGTGCGTGCCGGTGCTGCGCGCCGGGGCGGTCGTCGGCCTGGTGCGCCGCCGCGACGTCGTGCGGCTGCTGCTGCGCCCCGACGAGGACGTCCTCGCCGACGTCCGCGCCGCGATCGGCCGGAGCGCCCCGGATGCGGAGGATCTGGAGGTGAGCGTCCGCGACGGCGTCGTCCGCGTGGCAGGCGCCGCGGACGCCCGGACCCGCCGCGGCGTCGAGGCGCTGGAGCAGACAGTCCCCGGCGTGCGCTCCATCGTGTTCGCGCCCCCGGGCGGGTCCGTCCGGCGCGACGAGCCCGACCGCGCTGCCGGCTCGGCCGGCGCGGTCTAACCGAACCCGGCGGCACCCGAGTCACGGGCGCCGCTCAGGAACACAGAACAGGAGAAGACGATGCGAAGTACGGTCGCCGACGTCATGACGACCGGGGTCGCCTCGGTCACCGAGAACACCGGCTACAAGGAGATCGTGCAGGCACTGCTGGAACAGGGCGTCAGCGCCCTACCGGTCGTGGACGCCGACGGCGGCATCCTCGGCGTGGTCTCCGAGGAGGACCTCCTGCACAAGGAGGAGTTCAAGGACACCGACCACGACAGCAACTACTGGCCGCCCCTGCGCGCCCGGCTGCGTTCGCGGCTCACCGGCGCCGGAGTGCTCGTGGAACGCGCCGACGAGAAGGCCGTGGCCACCACGGCCGGACAGCTCATGACACACCCCGCGATCACCACCCGGCCCGACGCGGCGGTCGTGGAGGCCGCCCGGCTGATGGAGCGCCGCGGCGTCAAGCGGCTGCCTGTGGTCGACGCCGCCGGCGCCCTGGTCGGCATGATCAGCCGACGCGACCTGCTGCGCGTGTTCCTGCAGAACGACGACACGATCGCCGCCGCCGTCCAAGAGGAGATCGACCACCTCGCCGCCACCGTCCAAGGCACCGACATCGCCGCCGCGGTCAAGGACGGCACGGTGGCCCTGACCGGGTCGGTCCACCACCGCAGCACCGGCCACACCCTGGCCCGGCTGGTCAACCGCATCGAGGGCGTCGTCTCCGTCGACAACAGGATCACCTGGCACGTCGACGACCTCCTAATGCCCTACGCAGGACTGTGAGCAACCCGCCGCGCTCGCCCTCGGAGCGGATCCGAGGGCGGACGCACAGGCCCCCGACCGTGAGGGCCGTCGCGCCGCCACCGTGGACCTCTGGAGCTGATCGGCCATGGACACCCGCAAGCCCCACTCCGCCGCCCACCCGCCGCTGCGCGCCGCACTGCAAGCCGGACAACGCGCACCCTCGGTGGCCAACACCCGGCCCTGGATCCTCAGCGACGAAGGCGACCGCATCGCCCTGATCGCCGACACCGACCAGCGCCTCGACACAGCCGACCCCCAAGCCCGCGAACTCCTCATCAGCTGCGGAGCCGCCCTCTACAACGTCCGCGCCGCAATGCGCGCCGAAGGCCGCACGCCCGAGGTCGCGATCCTGCCCGACCCCGACCGGCCCGGGCGACTCGCCGAGATCGCGGCCGGGCGGGCGAGCGAACCCGACGACGAAGCCCGCACCCACGCGCGGGCGATCGGCCGCCGCCGCACCCACCGCGGACTCTTCGCCGCCGACATCGACGACCTCGCCCTCGTCCGCAGACTCGGCACCGCCGCGGCCGCCGAAGGCGCCACACTGCAGCCGCTGACCACCGAACCGCTCATCCGCTGCCTCGCCGGACTGGTCAGCGCCGCCGAGCACCTGCACCGCCACGAGCACTCCCACCCCCACCAACCCGCCAATCGGCTACGCACGGCCGCCCCAAGCCCCGACTTCGCTGCGCACGACTTCCCCACCGACCCGGACGGAGACGGATCCGACGCCCTGTTCCCCCGACGCGACCACGGCCACAGCCGCATCCCCGGCATGCCCGACTCCCCCGGAGCGGTCACCGGCACCCTCGCCCTGCTCACCACGACCGAGGACACCCGCGCCGCCTGGCTCGCCGCCGGCCAGGCCCTGCAGCGCGTACTGCTGGCGGCCGCAGCGGAGGGGGTCTCAGCCGCCTTCCACACCCAGCCCCTGGAAGAGCCCGCACTGCGCGCCTTCACGACGACGCGCCTCTGCGACGGCGCCCACCCCCAGATGATCCTGCGCCTCGGGCGCACCCTCCCCCACACCGCCACACCCACCGACCCCCCACCACGATGAGATAGGAACGCTCCTCCCCTCGAACCGGCGCGGCGCTACCTCCGCACGCACTCCCACCCGGCGCCCCCTCGCACCCACCGTCCGCCTGCGGATGCACCCCCGATCCGCGCGGGCATGCGGCCGCCCTTCCGCGCCGTCCATGTCGTCGACACCGACCGGGTTCGTGTGGCAAGCGGTGGTCGCGGAAGGGCTGCTTCGGGGCATCGACCGCGGACGTACCGAGACGCGCGTCGACCTGTTCGGCCGCATACCGCTGCTGCGGGCGGGCGGCGCGGATACGGCGCGCGGTGGCGGGCGTGCTGCGGGGTGGCGGGCGGCGAATCGCGGGCGCGGCGCCGAGGTGCCGTTCGGCATGGGGGGTCTCCGGCGAGCGCACGTTCGGCGGCGTGGCCCTGCCCGCCCGCGGTCAGGCCGGCCGGTGGTTCGGGACCGAAGGGGTTCGACCGCGGTGGCGCGTTCTTCCGGTCCGTCGTCGACGGAGCGGACCGGAGCGCTCGGCGCCGCGATGACACCGGATCATCGCAGAATAGCCGTCCGTGGCAATCAGCACCGAAAGCCCGTTCCGGAATGCGGGGACACCTCAGTAGAGTCGGGCAGAGAGTACGGCCGCCGGCGCAGCGAGCCGTCCCGGCCTCGGAGGTGACTCTTGACCGGTGAGAACCACGAGACCGAGCCGACACCGATGCTGATTCCGCAGATGCAGCTCGACCAGCTGCTCGCGGAACTGCAAAGCCGCCTCAGCGCGGTGATGCTGACCCGGGACCGGGTGCACTCCCTGCTCAACGCCGTCGTCATGATCGGCACCGGACTGGACCTGGAGACGCTGCTGCGCCGCATCGTCGAGGCCGCCATGGACCTCGTCGACGCCCGCTACGGCGCCCTCGGCGTCGTCGGCCGCGACGGCGAGCTGGAGCGGTTCATCCCGGTGGGCCTGGACGAGGAGCAGATCGCCGCCATCGACCACTGGCCCCGCGGACGCGGCATCCTCGGGCTGCTGATCAAAGAACCGAGCCCGCTGCGCCTGCAGGAACTGGCCGACCACCCCGAGTCCGCCGGCTTCCCGCAGGGGCACCCGCCTATGCGCGGCTTCCTCGGCGTGCCGGTGCGGGTGCGCGACGAGATCTTCGGCAACCTCTACCTGACCGAGAAGGCCGACGGCGCCGACTTCGGCGAGGACGACGAGGCCATCGTCGTCGCGCTGGCGACCGCGGCCGGCGTGGCCATCGAGAACGCCCGCCTCTACGACGAGACCCGCCACCGGGAGATGTGGCTGGCCGCCTCCGACGAGATCACCACGCGCCTGCTGCGCGGAGCCCGCACCGACGAGGTCCTGCACCTGATCGCGGAGCAGGCGCGCCGCATGTCCGACGCCGACCTGGTCGCCATCGCCTCCCCCGAGCAGGAAGGCGAACGGCTGGCGGTCCAGGTGGCCGAAGGCGCCGGCACCGCCCTGATCCTCGGGCGCTCCACCCCGGCGGAGGGCTCCCTGACCGGACGGGTCTTCCGCAGCGAGGAGCCCGTCCTCACCGACATCAGCGAACCGGCTGCCGAACCGGCTCCGCTGCTGGAAGGGCTGGGGCTGGGGCCGGCGCTGCTGGTGCCCTTGGGCGCGGGAGACACCACCCGGGGCGTGCTCGTCCTGGGACGCACCGCGGGCTCGGAACCGTTCCCCCCGACGACCGTGCGGATGCTGCACACCTACGCCGGCCATGCGGCCCTGGCCCTGGAGCTGGCCGAGGCGCGCAGCGACGCCGAGCGGCTGACCGTCCTGGAGGACCGCGACCGCATCGCCAAGGACCTGCACGACATCATCATCCAGCGGATGTTCGCGATCGCGATGTCGCTGATGGGCTGCGTCAACCGGATCGACAACCCGGGGCCGGCGCAGCGGGTGCAGCAGGCGGTGGACGACCTCGACGACACCATCCGCCAGACCCGCTCGACCATCTTCGCCCTGCAGCAGGTCGGCGAGGACCGCCGCTGGCTGCGCAACCAGATCCTGGACGCGGTCAACGCCGCCACCGAACCGCTGGGGTTCTCCGCCGACCTGCGGCTGGAGGGCGCGATCGACAGCCGGGTGCCCGACGACGTCGGCGAGCACGTGATCGCCGTGCTCGGCGAGGCGCTGTCCAACATCGCCCGCCACGCCGAAGCCTCGCGCGCACAGATCCGCGTCGTCGTCGACGACGGCATTTCGGTTGAGGTGGAAGACGACGGCGTCGGCATCCCCGAGGAGGGCCGCCGCAGCGGACTGCTCAACCTCGCCGACCGCGCCGCCCGCTGCGGCGGCGTGTTCGAGGCGAGCCCACGCCCCGGCGGCGGCACCCTGCTGTCCTGGCGCGCCCCCATCGACGAGGACGACCTCGGCTGATCGACGGTCGGGTGTGCGTGCCCGGTCCGCGTGCTCCCCCCGCGCCCGCTCAGCCGCCGGCGCCCTCGGGCAGGGGCCGGGCCACGAGGACCGGCACCGCGCTGTGGTGCAGCACCGCCTGGCTCACCGAGCCCAGGAGCAGTCCCGCGAACCCGCCGCGCCCGCGCGAACCCACCACGATGAGGGCGGCGCCGCGGCCTTCCGCCAGCAGCGCGTGCGCGGGATGGTCCTCGACCGCCACGACGCGGACCGGGACACCGTCCGTCTCGGTCGTGCGCGCCGCCTCCACCAGTGTGCGGACGTACTTGTCGGCGCGCGCGGCGGTGTCCTCGCGGTCGGCGGCATAGCCCGCGGCCGAGAACGGCGCGGCGTCGACGGGCGCCGGGACCGACCACGCGTGTACGGCCACGAGCGGGGCGCCGGTGCGCGCCGCCTCCGCGAAGGCCGTCCGCAGCGCGACCTTCGCGTCGTCGGAGCCGTCCAGTCCCGCCACCACGCTCCGCCGGTCCTCTCCGGCCGCGCCGCGGCCGCCCTGCTCGGCGTGCGCGGGTTCGGGGACCACCGCCACCGGGCAGGGCGCATGGGCGCTGACCCGGATGCTCACCGCGCCCAGGAACGCCGAGGCGACGCCGCCCAGGCCGCGCGAGCCCACGACCACCATCGCGGCCGTGCGCGCCGCGGCGAGCAGGGCGCGGGACGCTTCGAGCGAGGAGACCTCGGTGCGTACGCCCAGTTCGGGATGTTCCGACGCCACGTGCGCGACGGCCTCCTCCAGAAGCCGGGCGGCGTGGTCGGCCGTCTCCTGCGACGGTGTCATCCGCGCTGTTCGCCCCAGCGGTACGGCGAACAGGGGCATGTTGAGGGCGTGCAGGACAACCAGGCCCAGACCGCGGTCGGCGGCCGCCCCGGCGGCCCAGTCCAGCGCCGTCCGGCTCCCGAGGGAGCCGTCGACCCCGACGACGACCTCCGCGGGCGCCGCGGCGGTGCCGGTCGGGCGTGCGTTCGGGCTGCTGTCGCTGCTCATCCTGTGGTCCTCTCATCCGTGCCTCGGCGGTGCCGCCGAGCCTTGCTGCGGCTTGGGGGTGCCTGCGGTGCGGCCGCCTCCGCCGCCCTCCCGGCGGTCGGGCGCCGGCGCGGCCGGCCGACCTCGTCGGTCCACCACGAGTCTGTGTCCGGGCGCCGCCGGGCGGGTAGCGTCCTCGTACCCGCCGCTGCAGGGCCTTGATCCCTCCTCTGGGGGCCCGCGGCGGGACCTTGGGTCCGGGGCCGAAGCCCCGACGCCTCTTGGTCGCGCCCCGCCCGGCGCGTGACCATGCGCGTGGCGGGGCACGATGACCTGCGCCGAGAGTCGATGGAAAGGCAGAGCGATGAAGGAACCCCACCAGGGTGACGGAGGCGACCTCGGGCGCCGCGTCGCGCGGCGCCGGGCCGAACTGGGACTCTCGCGCGACCAAGTGGCCGAGTCCGCCGGCATGGACCCCGGCTATGTCGCCTACCTGGAGGAGCATCCCGGGAGCCTCAGCCGGCAGGCGCTGTACCGGCTGGCGCAGGCCCTGCACACCTCCCCCGAGCAGCTGCTGGGCGCCGACACCGACACCCCGCCCGGCCACGCGGCGACCGCGGCCCCCGACCCCGCGATCCGGCCGCTGGGCACCCGCGAGTGCCTGGAGCTGATCGGGCCCGGCGGGGTGGGCCGCGTGGCCTTCACCGAGACCGCCGGCGCCGCCCCCCTGGTGCTGCCGGTCAACTACACGCTCAGCGAGGGCGCGGTGGTCTTCCGCACCGCCGCCGGCGGCGTCATCGCCCGCCACACCCCCGGGCCCATGAGCTTCCAGGTCGACCGGCTCGACGGCGGCACGAGCGAGGGCTGGAGTGTGCTCGCGACCGGGCGCGCCGAGACCGTCGACGACGAAGCCCGGCTGGCCCGCCTGCGCGCGCACCACACCGTGCGGCCCTGGGCCGGGGGCGAACGCGACGTGTGGGTGCGCTTCGAGCCCGAGCGGATCACCGGCCGCCGCGTCGGCGGGCGGCACACGCGCGGGCAGGGCGGGGCGGCGCCTCCGCCCCGCGGCGCGGCCGGCGGGCCGACGTCCCGCCGCTGAGGGGACCTCCGCCCCGGCGCGGCGGTGCGCCCGCCCCTGCCGCCCGAGGGGGATCCGGCGTTCTCTGGAACCGCCACCGCAGACCCCTCGAAAGGACACGGACATGACATCGCAGAACATCGACCGCCCGCCGGCCCGGCGTCCCGCCCCGATCCCGGACCGCGCCGATCACCGCGCCCGCCACGTCCTCGACTCCCGGTCGGCGCGCCGGGTCTTCGCCGCCGTCCGGCTGGCGATCGGCTGGACCTTCCTGTGGGCCTTCCTCGACAAGCTGCTGGGTCTGGGCTTCGCCACACCCGCGGACGGCGCCTGGGCCGCCGGCGGCAGCCCCACCCAAGGGTTCCTGGCCGAGGCCACCGCGGGCCCCCTCGCCGGGCTCTACCAATCGTTCGCCGGGGCGGCGTGGGCCGACTGGCTGTTCATGGCCGGGCTGCTGGGCATCGGCTTGGCTTTCCTGCTGGGCGTCGGCATGCGCATCGGCGCGGCCGCCGGAACGCTGATGCTGGTGCTGATGTGGAGCGCCGTCCTGCCTCCCGAGAACAACCCGTTCATGGACGACCACCTCATCATGGCGCTGACCATGGTCGGCCTCGCCTTGATGAAAGCAGGCGACACCGCGGGCCTCGGCCGCCGGTGGGCCGGACTGTCCCTCGTCCGCCGCTACCCGGCACTGCGCTGAAACGGCGACCACGGAAGCGGGAAGCATGCGGCGGCCCGGCAGCGGTAGTGCCCGCGGTCCCGGCACGGGAGGGCCGCAGGTCCCGGCGGACCCGGCCCTCCGCCGCGCTCGGCGCGCCCGACGCCCCTGGCGGGGCGGGCGGAGCCGGGATGGACTGGATACGCGGAGTGGACGGATTGCAGGGCGCGGCCGTGGACCGGCCGCCGGCGGGACGGTCCCGGCGGCCCGCGGCACCCGGGAAGAGAAGGCGACGTGGAGACCACCAGTGACGCGGTGATCGCGGCCGAGGAGATCACGGCCGCGGCGTTCGACATGGACGGGGTCGTCACCGACACCGCCTCCGTGCACGCCGCGGCGTGGAAGCGCACGTTCGACGACTTCCTGCGCGCGCACGCCCGGTCCAGGGGCGAGGCCTTCGTGCCCTTCGACCTTCGCGGCGACTACCTGGCCCACGTCGACGGCCGGTCGCGCTTGGACGGCGTACGCGCCTTCCTCGCATCGCGCGCGATCGAACTGCCCGGGGAGCACCCCTGCGCCGACGCGCGGACCATGACCGTGGAGGCGCTGGGCGACCGCAAGGAGCGCTGCTTCCTCGACTACGTGCGCACCTACGGCGTGACCGCCTACCCCTCGACGATCGAGCTGATCACGACTTTGCGACACGCGGGAATCGCGACGGCGATCGTCTCCGCGAGCCGCAACTGCGCGGCGATCGTCAAGGCGGCCGGCGCCGCCGGCCTCTTCGACGTCCGGGTGGACGGGCGCGACGCCGAACGGCTCCGGCTTCCCGGCAAGCCCGATCCCGCCCTGTTCCTGGAGGCGGCCCGCCGCATGGGCGTGCCACCCGCCCGCACGGCCGTGGTCGAGGACTCCCCGGCCGGTGTCGAGGCGGGAGCTCTCGGCGGATTCGGCCTGGTCGTGGGCGTCGACCGCTCCGGGCGGGCGGCGGAGCTCCTGGCGCGCGGCGCAGGAGTCGTGGTCTCCGACCTCGCGGAACTGGCCGTAGCCGGGGTTCGCGGATGAGCGCCTGCATCCTTCCGGGGGAGTGCATCCACCTCCGGCGCCATGGCGGGCGCCGCCGACGTGCTCCTGCGCCGCTGCGCCGGACGGACGGCGCAGTGCGGCGTCCTGCAAGCCCTCGCTGCCCGACGAGCTGCCTGACCTGTCGCTCCGCCTTGCTACCGCGGGCACCGGAGCGTGCGGCCGGACATCGACGGCGCCGGCCTACGGGTGGAGATCTCCCTTCCTCGCTGCCGCCGCCGGCCGTGGAGTGCCGGCGCGGATGCGCCCGCGTCGCCCCCGGTCGACCGCGCCCCTCCCCTCCGATGAGCGCCGGGCGCACGGCCCCCGCGCCGCGCGGCGTTCGGGCGGCCGCTCCGCCCGCGGGGCGCCGATCGGTGCGGTCGATGGGGCAGACGCCGCTTCCCGGGTACTGTGCGGACCGGGCACACCTTGTATGCGCGATCGAATCGCGGACCCGAGCCCGACACGTTGCCTTCGCCCAGGACACGGCGGGCATCCGGCGAGCACGGCACCACCGCACACCGCCACGCAGACCGATCAAGGGGGAGATCTCGGTGAGCACACCGCCGCAGCCGGAACGGGACCTGGCCACCGAACTGGCCGCGCTCGCCCGCGCCCTGCAGGAGCGCCGGGACGTGGCGGACGTACGCGCCGACATCGTCGCCGCCGCCGTACGCCTGGTGCCCGGCGCCGACCACGCCGCGCTCTCCCTCCAGGAGCGCACGGGCCTGCGCTCCGCCGCCGCGACCGGCGAATCGGCGCGGCGCACCGACACCCTGCAGTACTGGTGCCGCCAAGGTCCCTCGGTGCAGGCGGTCGACGACGCCGCCGCCGTGCGCGCGGACCTGCACCGGGAGACACGCTGGCCGGAGTTCACGCCGCGGGCCCTCGATCGCGGCGTCGGCTCCGTCCTGGCGCTGCCGCTGACGCAGAAGGGCGCCCAGGGGGCGCTGCTGCTGTTCTCCCCGGCCGTGTCGGCCTTCACCGCCGACGACGAGCGCATCGCGGGCCTGGTGGCCGCGCACGCGGGCGCGGCGCTGGCCGCGGCGCACGAACGCGCGCACCTGCGCGCGGCGCTGGAGAGCCGCGAGGTCATCGGCCAGGCCACCGGGGTGCTGATGGAGCGGAACCGGCTCCCGGCCGAGGACGCCTTCGCCGCCCTGTCCCGGGCCTCGCAGAACACCAACCGCAAGCTGCGCGAGGTCGCCGAGCACCTCGTGCGCGCCCGCGCGGCCGACCCGGCGGCACCCGGAAGGCGCGGCGGCAACCGCTCCGCCGACCCGGCCGCGCCCCCGGTCTGAGGCGACCCGCGACCCGCCGCCACCGGTCCTCCAGCGGCCGGTCGGCGCAGGCGGCGCGGATCCGGCGCCGCATTCGGCGCCGCCGGGGTTCTATTCGCTGAACTCGGTCACGGGAAGCGCCTTGTCCACCCGAGCGGCGGCCAGATCGTCGTGGCGGATCACAAAACCCCCGGAGTAGAACTCGTCGGGCACGCGGAAGCGGGCGAGCGACATCCATTCGCCGGCCAGCCGGTGCTTCTCCTTCTCCACATGCGAATACCACTGCGCCATCGGGATGGTGATCTCACCGGCCTTCTCGCGCCCCGCGAGCGTCTGCTCCGCAATGCTCGAGATCACGTCATCGTCGGCATACCCGCCGATGTAGGCGCTGGCGAGCCCCTCGTCGCGCCAGAGGCCGCGGGCCAGAGCACAGAGCTCGTCCAGGTGCGGCATGTCCCGCTCCAGGCCGCGGGCCAGCTGCTGCTGGAAGGGCGACAGGTCGTCCTCGTCCTCATCCTCGTCTTCGTCGGTTTCGAACCACGGGGGCAGCTCGGCGCAGACCGTGGCGCCGACGTCATACTGCTCGCCGACGACCTCGGAGTCGGGGGGATCTGCGACCGCGGTGTCGGTGCCGTCCTTGACATACACGACGCGCGCATACCTCCCGGTGTCGTCCAGGTGGTCCTGCTCGTGGTCCAGGAAGAAGAGCAGCTCCCCATCCGCGGGCAGGTCGAAGCCGTCGACTCTCGGCAAAGCCGCACAGTCGACGGAAAAGATGAACGGCAGCGGACCGACTCCGTCGGACGGCCAGTCCATGCCCACCGGCAGCCGGGGCAATCCACCGAACCGCCCGACCGGAGAACCACGGGAACCCTCGATCAGCCGGATCGACAACCGGAGGTGCCGGGTGAACACACTGATCTCGTCGTCCGGGATGCCCGTTTCAAGCGCTGCGCGACGATACCGCCCCTGATAATCCATGGCCGGGATGATGCCAGAGACAACGGCGGGAGGGCGGATGGCGAAACGTCGACCGACTGCGTGAAGGGACGTGCCGACACAGGGCCCCGGACGCCGGACCGGTGGTCACCCGGGCCCGGCCGCCGTCCCCCCGGCCTCCTCCGGTCGATGGTCGCACCGTCGCCGTGTCGGAGCTGGCGTGCCGCACCCTCTGCGTGACGGGCCGCCCCGCCGGCGCGATGCCGACGGGGCGGAGCAGCGTCGGACCACCCGAATACCGGGCCTGCTCAGAGGGGCAGTGCCTCGATCACCCGAAAGTCGGTGCCCTCGATTCGCGGGGAAATCCCGTCGAGCCGGAACCCCGAGGCGCCCAGGACGCCCTCGAACTCCGCGCGCGTCCGCTCGACTCCCCCGGCGGTGAGGACGAGCATGTTGACGTCGCTGAGGGCGCTCTCCAGCGCCATGTCGGCATCGGGGTCCGTCCGCTCGGACAGCACCGGCTCGATCAGCAGCAGCCGCCCGTCACTTCGCATCGCGTGCCGGCAGGTGCGCAGGATCCGCACGCAGGCGTCGTCGTTCCAGTTGTGCACGACGCTCTTGAGGAGGTAGGCCTGCGCCCCCGGCGGCACGCGTGCGAAGAAGTCGCCCTCGACGACCTCGCAGCGCCCGCTCAGGCCGCGCTTCTCCACCAGGACGCGCGCCTGCTCCGCCGCCTCCGGTGTCTCGAGGAGAGTGCCCGCGGTCTCGACGTTCGCGGCCAGGACCGCCGTGAGGAGGGAACCGTCGCCGCCGCCGACGTCGACGATGCTGCTGTAGCGGCCGAAGTCGTGGGCCGCGACGATGCGGGGCGCCTCGAAACGCGCGTTCTCGGCCATGGCCTCGCCGAACAGTCGGGCGAACTCGGATTCGGCGCCGAGGTACTCGTAGAACGATGTGCCGTGCACCCGGTCGAACGCCGCACGGCCCGTCATGACGCTGTGCCGCAGCTCCCGCCAGGAGTCCGCGAACTCGGCACCGGTGAACAGGCGCGTGATGCTGCGCAGCGAGTGCTCGCCGCCGTCGGCGAGGAAGCCCCCGCGGGGGCCCGGCCCGAACAGGCCGGCCTCCGGCTCGGTGAGCACCTCCAAGGTCACCAGGGCGCGCAGCAGCCGATGCAGCGAACGAGCGTGGGCCCCGGTGGCGTCGGCGATCTCGCCGACGTCCAGAGGCCGGTCCCGGACGAGATCCGGAATCCTCAGCTCCTCCGCGGTCCGGATGATCTGTGAGCTCATGTAGCCGTAGATCGTCCGCACCGCCGCGGCGCGAGCCGCGGCTTCGGCGCGGTCGGGCGCACTCATGCGGTCACCAGCACAGACGCCACGACCTCGGCGAAGGAGTCGACGCATGCGCCGGCGCCCGCCGACGCCAGCTCGTCGCGCCCGCCGACGCCGTAGGTGACCGCGATCGTTCGCATGCCGGCCTGCCTGCCCATGCGGATGTCGCCGGCGGTGTCGCCCACGACCGTGCACCGCTGCGGCTCGACGCCGAGCAGCTCGGCGGCGTGTACAGCCATGTCGGGAGCCGGCTTGCCCTCGGCCACGAGGTCGTGGCCGACCAGGACGTCGAAGCTCTCCGCGAGGCCCGTGAGCCGCACAGTCTTGCGGGCGCCGTCCAGGGTCTTGGAGGTGGCGACCGCGGTCAGCACTCCGTTCGCGCGCAGCTTTCCCAGTCCTTCGGCGACACCCGGGTAGAGCAGTGCGGCGGCGTGCTCGCGTACGTAGGCGCCGAAGCGCTCCCGGTACAGCGCGGTGGCCGTGTCGATATCGGGGTGGCCCGGCGGCAGGCGCATCAGCCGTGCCAGGTTCTGGTCAAGGGGCTTGCCGACGGTCGCCCGGATCTCCTCGGGGGTGCACTCGGCCCCCATCTCGCCCAGGATCGTGCCGGTGATCTCGGTGATGGCGGCGGGGCTGTCGACGAGGGTGCCGTCGAGGTCGAAGATGGCGGCTTCGTTCATCCCTGCTCCCCGGTGGCGCTCATGGCGACGGCCAGCTCTCCGGAGAGGCGGGCGTTGCTGATCAGTACGGCCTTGGTCGCCTTGCCGCTGCGCCCGCCCGTCGCCTCGACGACGGCCTTCATGAGGAACGGGCTGAGCGCGTTTCCGGTGATCCCGGAGCGCTCGGCCTCGGTCAGCGCGTCACCGACGGCGTTGTCGATGTCCTCCTGGGGGAGGGCGTCCTCCTCGGGGATCGGGGCGGTCAGCAGCACGGTGCTGTCCCCGTTGAGGTCCCAGTGCAGCCGGGCCGCGCGGGCCGCGGTCTCCATCTCGTCGACGCGGGTGACCGGGATGCCCGAGTTGCGCGCGTAGAAGGCCGGAAACTCGTCGAACCGGTAGCCCAGGACCGGCACCCCCGCGGTTTCCAGGTACTCCACCGTCTTGGGCAGGTCGAGGATGCTCTTGGCGCCGGCGCAGACCACGACGATCCGCGTACGGGTGAACTGCTGCAGGTCCGCGGAGATGTCGAGGGTCTGCTGGACGCCGCGGTGGACGCCGCCGATGCCGGCCGTGGAGAAGACGGGGATCCCGGCGAGCTGGGCGATCACGATGGTCGAGGCGACGGTCGTGGCTCCGAGGTCGCCGCGCGCGAGGACCAGCCCCAAGTCGCGCGCGCTGACCTTGGCGATGTCGCCGGACCGGCCGAAGCGGTCGATGGTCGTGTCGTCCATGCCGACGACGAAGCGGCCGTCGACGATGCCGATCGTCGCGGGGACGGCCCCGGCGTCGCGGACCGCCTTCTCGATGCCGGTGGCGATCTCGACGTTGAGCGGGTATCCCGGACCGTGCGCGATCAGCGACGACTCCAGGGCTACGACGGGGCGCCGGTCGGCGAGCGCGTCGCGGACTTCCTCGTTGATGTCGAGCGGAGGTGTCACGGTGTCATCCTTTCCCACCGGGGGGTGTGGCGGAGGCCGAGGCCGTTGGCGCTCTCCACAGTGCCGACCCCGGTGGAGGGGCACATCACGTGTTCCCGTGACTTCGCGCGGACGGAGCGCGGACGGGCCGGACGGGGTCGCGCGGACGGGGGCGCGCGGCGGCTCCGGCGCGCGCCCCCGGGAAGCGCTGGTACGTGCGCCGTCAGGCCTGTTCGGCCCCGACCTCGGGACGCGGCTCAGGACCGGACCGGTCCTCGGCCTCGGGGGCGGCACCGGGCTCGGGCTGGGCCGCCCGGGGCAGCATGGGCACCAGGAGCAGGGCGACCAGGAAGGCTCCCGCGTTGTACCACAGCGTGACGGCGGCGGCGTCGGAGAACGCCTGGCGGTGGGCCGGAACGGCCGGGTCGACCGGCGCACCCGTCGTGGCCAGCCAGAAGAAGAGGACTCCGACCACGGCCACGCCGAATGCGGTGCCCAGCTGCATGACCGCGTTGGCCACGCCCGAGCCGGCTCCGGCGCTGTCTGCGGGCACGTCGGCGAGGACGACGCTGGCCAGGATGGGCACGCACATGCCCATGCCGAGACCGGTGGCCAGAACCGGCAGCGCCACCTGCCACCACGTGACCTGGGGGCCGACGGTCGACAGCACCGCGATCAGGGTGACCGCGCCCACGAGCATGACCGCCAGGCCGATGCCGATGACCCGGCGCCCGTGGGTGGTGGCGTAGCGCTGGGCGACGCCGGACATCAGGGTGATGCCGATCGGCCAGCTGACGATGGCGGCGGCGGTGAGCAGGGGCGACCAGCCCTGGCCGAGCTGGAGATCGTAGGTGAGGACCAGAAAGAGCGACGCCAGACCGGAGAACAGCACGAACATGACGACGGTGCCGGCCGTGAACGAGCGGCGCGCGAACAGCGACGGAGGCACGAGGGCCGAGCCGGTGAGGCGGTCGCGGCGGCGCTGATGCGCGGCGAACGCGATCAGCAGCGGCACAGCGGCGGCGAGGATGACGAAGGTCGCGGTGTCCCAGCCGCGTTCGCTCCCCTGGATGAGCGGGTACATGATCGCGAACATGGCCAGGCTGATCAGCACGATGCCGACGGGGTCGGGACGCAGCGGATTGACGGCCCTGCTCTCCGGCATGAGCCACAGGGCGAGCGCGATGGCGGCGGCTCCCAGCGGCAGGTTGACGTAGAAGATGCTCCGCCAACCCAGGCCGAAGAGGTCGGCCTCGGTCAGCACGGCACCCAGCACAGGGCCGCTGACGTTGGCCAGACTCAGCGTGATGCCGTAGAAGACGAAGGCCTTGGCGCGTTCGCGGTGGTCGAACAGCACGATGATGACCGACATGACCTGCGGCACCATCAGGGCGGCGCCCACGCCCTGCACGAGGCGCCCGGCGATCAGGACCTCGGCGACGGGCGCCGCGCCGCACACCACCGAGGCGACGGTGAAGACCGCCATGCCCGCCAGGAACAACCGCTTGCGGCCCAGGATGTCGCCCAGGCGGCCGCCGGTGACCAGGACCAGGGCGAAGGTCAGCGAGTAGCCCGCGAGGATCCACTGGGCCGCCGAGTACTCGGCGCCCAGGCTGCTCTGCATGCGGGGGAGAACGATGTTGACGATCGTCGCGTCCACGAGGTCCATGAACAGGGCGATGAGGACGACGCCGAGGACGATCCACCGGGTGGAGCTCTTGGCCGCCGACGGGGACGGTACTTCCGTCATGGTGGACTCCAGCACTGGAGGATAGGATAGAGAGATATACAATAAGAGAGATTAACGGACATCGACTCTCTCTGTTCTGGAGAGATTATTTGAGGGGTGAGCACGGTGTCAACACCGGGTACACGGCGGTCGAGCGACGTCGGCGCCCTCTACGAGGAGCTGCGCGTGGGGGCGGCTCTCGCGGTGCGCTTCCACGCGGCGGTCGCCGGGCACCTCGGCATCAACATCACCGACGTGAACTGCCTGGGAGCGCTCGACAAGAACGGCGCGATGAGCCCCGGTGAGCTGGCGGCGCACGCGGGGCTCTCGCGCGGGGGCGCGATAACGGCGGCGGTGGACCGGCTGGAGAAGGCGGGGTTCGTCCGGCGCCGCCGCGACGAGGAGGACCGCAGAAAGGTCCTCGTCGAACTCCTCCGCGACGGCGCCTACGCGCGGCTGACCCGGACCTTCGACGCGCTGGACCAGGCCTACACCGAGGTCATCGAAAGCTGCACCGAGGAGCAGCGGAGCCTGCTGCTGGAGTTCAACCGCAAGGTCAACGCCGGCCTGCAGGAGCGGATCACCGCGCTCCAGGAGCACGCATGACGACCAGCTCGCCCTCGGTACCGTAACCGAGCACGTCCGGCGCGTACTGGCTGCCGTCGAAGGTGACCACCACCCAGTCGGCGCCGGGCTCCTCCGAGACCGGGAACACCTGCGGGTGCGGGCCACCCGAGACGTACGGGGCGTCGAGGGCGCCCAGCTGGCGCAGGTCCAGGTCGTAGACCTTGTAGCGCCGTTCGGCGTCGTCCGTGGCCAGCGCCCACCACCGCGCCCCCGCCCGGCGCAGCACGCACCCTTCGGTGCGCCGGGCCGAGCGGTCCCGGGCCTGCACGTCCATGGGCTCACCCAGCTCGGCCCCCGGTTCGGCGGCGGCGAGGACGGGATGGAACTCCAGATCAGGGGCGAACCGGACCACGTCGGCGTAGAGGGTGTGCCAGCGCCCGCCGATCCTGGCCAGGGAGGGCTCCCACGCGCTCAGTGTCGAGGGCGCGGGCAACCGCTCGTTGGGCAGCACGTGTACACCGCTGAGCACGTCCTCGGCCGTCTGGGCGTAGCGGACGTGCACTCCGGGTGTCGGCAGGTCGCCGCCGCACACGACCAGCGCGAAGCGCTCCCGCTCGTCGTCGTAGACCACGTGTCCGGCGTTGTCTCCGGTGACCACCCCGTCGTGGGTGAAGAAGAGCTTGGCGACCTGCCGCATGCGCTCGGGCGCCCGCGGGTCGAACTCCCAGACCGCCCAGTGGGCCTCCTGTGCGAACCCCATCCCCGCGCATCCGGCTGTGAGGAAGAAGCTGCCGCTGCGCGTGTAGGGCCGCCCGTCCGCGTGGGTCACCAGCTGCGGATCGCGGATGCCCACCTGGCCGAAGTACCCGGCACGGACCCGGCGCAGCCGGGTCCCCGGCGCGGCGAACGCGTACTCCCACCGCGCCAGGAGGTCCGGGTCGCGGAGATCGACCAGATGGCGCACGTTGCGGCCCTCCCCCACCACGGGCTCCCCCCACTCCCCGCCCTCGGGCCGGACCAGAGCGGTCACCGCGTTGCCGGTGACCGCGACAGCGAACTGGTAGGGCGGTGTGAGCTGGAGCTGCGCGCCCTCCACGGCGGTCGTGACTCCCTCGACGGTGACCTCCAGGCGCGTCCGGCCCGCCGTCGAGTCGTAGACGACCATGACGCCGTCCGCCGATCCCTCCTCGCCGCTGCCCAGTCCCAGCGCGACGGTGCCTCCGGGCTCATGGGCCGCCACGTCGGCGACGACGGCCCCGAAGGGGGCCGCCGGCGAGCGGCCCGTGAGGACCCGCGACTTGTCCTCGCCCTTCAGCGCCTCGGGGGACCGGTCGGTGTCGAAGACGACGAACCCCGGGGCGAGCGGATCGACGGGGCGGAGGCGGTGCGTGATCTCGAACCGGAGCCCGCGGGGGTCCCCGGCTGTGCTGTCGGCGCTCATGGGCGTCCTTTCCGCTCGGTCGAAGGGGGCGTCGGCCGCCCGGGGCCAGCCTCACACCGGCCGGACCGCCAAGGCATCCCGCATCCGCGCCAGTGCGGCCCGCTCCGCCGCCGGCACCGTCCGTTGCGGACACGGCGGCCGAGGAGGATGGCGCGAACGCGTGAGGTGCGCGGAGTCCGCCCTCTGCGAGCGTGGAGGCGCCCTCCCCAGCGACCACAAGGAGCGAGGAACCATGCGCCTGCGCGCTCTCGGCGGTACCGGAATCAAGGTGAGCCCGTTCTGCCTGGGCACGATGATGTTCGGCCCGTGGGGCGGAACCACGTACGAGGACGCGGCTCCGGTCATCCACCGGGCGCTCGACTCCGGCGTCAACTTCGTGGACACCGCCGACGTCTACGGCGGCGGGGCCTGCGAGGAGATCGTGGGACGGGCCTTGAAGGGGGTGCGCGACGACGTCGTGCTGGCCGGCAAGGTGCACTACCCCATGGGCGAGGACGCCAACACCTGGGGCAACTCGCGCCGCTGGATCACCCGCGCCGTCGAGGACAGCCTGCGCCGCCTGGGAACCGACCACCTCGACCTGTACCAGGTGCACCGCCCCGACCCGCACACCGACATCGACGAGACCCTGGGCGTGCTCAGCGACCTGGTGCGCTCCGGCAAGATCCGCGCCGCGGGGTCCTCCACCTTCCCCGCGGAGCAGATCGTCGAGGCGCAGTGGGTCGCCGAGCGGCGGGGGCACGTGCGGCTGCGCACCGAGCAGCCGCCGTACTCGATCCTGAACCGCTCCGCCGAGACGGCGGTGCTGCCCACCTGCGCCCGCTACGGCATGGGCGTGATGACGTGGAGCCCGCTCAGCGAGGGGTGGCTGACCGGCCGCTTCCAGGGGGAGATCGACCTGACGCGGGGGCGGCAGGCCGCGCACCGCCGCAACTTCGACCCCGCACTGCCCGGCAACGTCCGCAAGCGCGAGGCCGTCACCGAACTGACGAAGCTCGCCGAGGACGCCGGCCTGTCGCTCGTCCACATGTCGATCGCGTTCGCGGCCGCACACCCGCAGGTCACCTCCGTCATTCTGGGCGCCCGCACGATGGAGCAGATGGAGGATTTGCTCGCCGCGACCGGGACCACCCTCGACGACGCACTCCTGGACCGCATCGACGAGATCGTCCCCCCGGGCACGGTGCTGAACCCGGCGGACTCCCACTACCGGCCGCCGGCGATGCGCGACGCGCGGCTGCGCCGGCGCGGCCACCACATCGAGCCGCTGGTCGAGACGCCCGGACCGGCCACGTCGTGAGCGCGGACAGCGCCACCGCCGGCGCGCCGCGCGCCGCCGGACTGCGCTCCGGCTTCTGCGGCGCCGTCCGCGAGGCGGGGCGGGACGCGGAGGCCTGGCTGCCTTGGCGGCGCAACGTCGCACCGCGGCCCGACCTCGTCGCCGACGCCTGCTGCACCGAGGACGTGCGGCGGGCCGTCGCCTTCTGCCGTGAGCACGGGCACGACCTCGGCGTCCAGTGCGGTGGCCACGGCGCCGTGCGCGGGCAGTCCGGCGGCCTGCTGCTGCGCACCGGTGGTGTAGCCCGGGTCAGCGTGGACCCGGAGAGCCGGACGGCACGGGTGGGCGGCGGCGCTCGGTGGCGGGCGGTCGTCGCGGCGGCGGCGCGCTACGGGCTCGCCCCCGTCTCGGGCACGTCCCCCGAGGTGGGCGTGGCGGGATACTGCCTGGGAGGCGGACTGGGGTGGCTGACGCGCCGCCACGGATTCGCGGCCGACAACCTGCTGGGCGCCGAGGTCGTCACCGCCGACGCCCGCGTGCTGCGCGTCGGCCCCGACCGCGAGGCGGAGCTGTTCTGGGCGCTGCGCGGCGGGGGCGGCAACTTCGGCGTGGCCACCGAACTGGAGATGCGCCTGCACCCCGTCAAAAGCGTCCGCGGAGGCGTGCTCTTCTACCCCGGCGAACGCGCGCACGCGATCCTGGACGCCTACCGGGCGTCGGCCGCCGACGAACCCGAGGACGTGGTCACCGCCGCGGTGCTGCTGCGGCTGCCCGACTCCGCGGACCTGCCGGAGCCGCTGCGCGGCCGCAGCGTGGTCGCCCTGCGGGTGTGCGTCCTCTCCGACGACCGGCGGTGCCGGCGGCACGTCGACCGGCTATGTGCGGCCGCCGGCACTCCCCTGCTGGGCGGGCTGCGGCCGATGCGCTTCGACGAGCTCACCGCGCTGTCGGACCCCCAGCCGGAGGCCCAGGTCAGCGAGGAGCACACGGACCTCTTCCGCGTGCTCGCGGACGAGGTGATCGAGGAACTGACGGCCACCTGCTTCTCCCCCGCGTCCCCGGTCTCGGTCGTGGAGGTTCGCAACTGGTCGGGAGCGCCCGCCCGCCTCGCCGCGGACACCAGTCCGGCCGGGCACCGCGACGCGCCCTTCTCGGTGATCGCGATCGCTCCCCGGCTCACCCCGGAGGCGCATCCGGCGGCACGGACCGAGACGGCGCGGCTGGCCGGGCGCCTGGCACCGCACGCGGCCGGCTCGGTGTTCCTCAACTTCCTCAGCGCCCCCGACCGGGTGGCGGCCGCCTACACGCCGGGCAACCTGCGTCGCCTGGTGGAGCTCAAGCGGCGCTTCGATCCCGCGAACCTCTTCCGCTTCAACCACAACATCCGCCCTTGAGGCCTTCGGGGCGGGCGGGGCGATCGCCCGCCCCGTTCGCCCGGAGCCGCTCAGCCGCGGTCCGCGCGGCGCGGCGGAACGGGCGGCAGCTCCACGGCCGCGCCGACGTCCTCGGCGGTGAGGCGGAACTCCTCAGCGAAGGCGCCCGGGTCGGACTGCCGGGGCGGCTCGCTGCTGCGCCACGTGTAGTGGCACACCGGGCACAACCCCACGTCCCAGACGCCGGGCACCGGGGAGGAGGCGATCACGGCGCACGTGCTGTCGCCGCAGCGGGGGCAGGTCACGGGTTCCTCACCTCTCCTTGATCCGTGCACGGAGCACGCGCAGCCAGCGCTGCGTCTCGGGATGGTCGCGCACCGGGTGGCCGTGCCGGCCCCTGCGATCCGGCTCGACCGGGGCAGTGGCGTCGATGACGACCTTGCCGCTGATCCCCACCGGCGAGGAGGACGGGTCCAGCGGCAGGATCGACATGTTCGACAGGTGCACCATGTCCTCGTCCGGGTTGACCTTGGTCGACAGCGCCCACATGACCTGCGGGAGGTCGAAGGGGTCGACGTCCTCGTCGACGACGATGACGATCTTGCAGTACCCCAGGCCGTGCCGGGTCGTCATCGCCCGCAGCCCCACCGCGCGGGCGAAACCGCCCTGGCGCGGGCGGACCGAGACGATGGCCACCAGCCCGTGGGTGTACATCGCGTTGACGGCCACGACCTCCGGGAAGTCCTCCCGCAGTTGCTTGAACAGCGGAACGCAGGTCGAGGGCCCCATGAGGTAGTCGATCTCGGTCCAGGGCCGCCCCAGGTGCAGGTGCTCGAACACGGGGTCGGTGCGGTAGGAGATGCGGTCGACGCGGATCACCGCCATCGCCCGCCCTCCGGAGTAGTGGCCGGTGAACTCGCCGAAGGGGCCCTCGAACTCGCGTCTGCGGCCGAGGACCGCCCCCTCCAGCAGCACCTCGGCGCCCCAGGGCACGTCGAGCCCGGTCAGCGGCCCCTTGGCGAGCGGAACGGGGGCCCCGCGCAGCGCGCCGGCCATCTCGTACTCGGACTGGTCGTAGGCCATGGGGGTCGAGGCGGCGATGGTGACGGCGGGGTCGTTGCCCACGGCGATGGCGATCGGCAGGTCCTCCCCGCGCTCCTCACTGTGCCGCAGGTGCTGGGCGACGTCGTGGATCGTGCCGGGCTGCAGGCCGAGCTTGTCGGTACCCTTGACCTGGAGCCGGTAGATGCCGACGTTCTGCCGGTCGGTGTCGTCCCAGTGGTCCGGGTCGCGGCTGATAACCGCCGCCTTGTCCAGGAAGAAGCCGCCGTCGCCCTCGTTGACGCGGAACAGCGGGAGGACGCGGAACAGGTCGACGTCGGAGCCCTCCAGCGTGTTCTGCAGGAACGGCGCGCCCTCGCGGTGGGTCGGTGCAACGGGGAAGTCGTCCCAGCGCCGGGTGAGCTCCGCGACCTGCTCGCGCACCGGGGTGTCCGGCTCCATGCCCAGCGCGATCGCGTGGTTGGCCCAGGAGCCGTGGGCGTTGAGGGCCACACGCGCATCGGTGAACCCGTTCACCGACGTGAAGTACAGCGCCGGTTCCCGGTCGCCGAGGCGGGCCGCAGCGGTGGCGGCAGCGGCCAGGTCGGGCTCCGCGTCGACCGGTTCGGATATCCGCACCAGCCGGCCGGCGCCGTCGAGCGCGTCGAGGAACGCGCGGAAGTCGTCGTAGTGGGTCATGTCCGTCCTCTCACGCGTCGACGGCCGAGACCGGCCGGACCGCCGACTCCCGGGCCCGGCGGGCGGAACGCATCCCTTCCCACCGCTGCGCGGGCACGCTGATACCGAACTGGTCCAGTACGCGCGCGACGATGTGGTCGACGACGTCCTCCACGGTCTGGGGCCGGTTGTAGAAGGCGGGGGCGGGGGGCAGCACCACCGCGCCCATGCGGCTCAGGGCCAGCATGTTCTCCAGGTGGATCTCGTTGAGGGGGGTCTCCCGCGTCACCAGGACCAGGCGGCGCCGCTCCTTGAGCACAACGTCGGCCGCCCGGGGGATCAGCCCGTCGGCGTACCCGGTGCGGATGCCGGCGAGCGTCTTCATGCTGCAGGGCACGACCACCATCCCGCAGGTGAGGAAGGAGCCGCTGGAGATCGGCGCCGCCTGGTCATCGGGGGCGTAGGCGGCGTCGGCCAGCTCGCTCAGGCGCGCCGCACCGTGGCCGCACTCCAGCTCCACGGTGGCGCGCGCCCACCGGCTCATCACCAGATGGGTCTCGATATCCGGCAGTGCGGCCAGCACCTCCAGCAGGCGCGCGGCCAGCGGCGCCCCGGTGGCCCCGGTGACGGCCACGACGATGCGGCGGCGCGCACCCGCGTCGGCGGCCGCACCGCCGCTTCCGGCGTTCACTTCTCCACCGCGACCGTCCGGGCCGCCAGGTCGGCGAGCACCCGGTCGGTGGGCAGGACGGCGCCGCAGCGGCGGGCGCAGTAGTCGAGGGCCATGCGGTGGTCCTCGGCGGAGAAGTCGGCGACGGCGTCGCCCACCAGGAAGGGCTCGATGTCGCGAGCGAAGGCGTCGGAGGCGGTCATCAGGCAGCCCACGTGGGCGTAGACCCCGCAGACGATCAGCTGGTCCCGCCCCTGGGCGCGCAGCCGCTCCCCCAGGTCGGAATAGGCGAAGGCGCTGTAGCGCCACTTGGTGATCAGCGTGTCGGCCGCGTGCGGAGTAAGGTCGGGCACGACCGCGCGCGGGGCGTCGGGCCCGGCGCCTTCCGCTGTCATGCCCGGACCCCAGAAGTCGTGCAGCAGTCCGCGCTGGTCGCGGGTCATCGAACCGGGCTGGGCGGTGTAGTAGACCGGGATCCCCTGCTCGTGGGCGGCCTCGCGCAGCCGGGCGCAGTTGGCCAGCAGCCGGGTGACCGGCGAGGCCCCGGGGCGGAAGAAGTCCACGAAGTAGTTCTGCATGTCGTGGACGAGCAACGCGGCGCGTTCGGGGTCGGGCCGCCAGGAGACCTGGTTGGCAGGCTGGTGGTCGGGCATCGGATAGGTCAGGCCGCGTGGGATGCTCATGGGTCTCCCTCTGTCGGTTGGCGGCCGGTCGGCCGCGAGTGGTGTGCGTGGCCTCTCCCGCCGGCGCCGCGCGAGGCGGGCGCCGGCGGGTCAGGCGCCGAGCGCAGCGCCGCCGTCGATCTGCAGGTCCTGCATGGTGATGTGGCGGGCCCGGTCGGAGACCAGGAAGAGCACCGCGTCGGCGATGTCCTCCGGGCGGGCCAGCCGCTGCAGCGGGATGCCGATGCGATGGCGCTCCAGGGAGCCCTTGAGGGTGGCCTCACGGTCGCGCTCGTCGTGCCACATCGACCTCAGCATCGGCGTGTCGGTCGACCCGGGGCTCACGATGTTGCACCGGATTCCGTGCTCGGCCAGCTCCAGGCCGAGGCAGCGGGTGAACATGGCCGAAGCCGCCTTGGACGCGGCGTAGGCCCCCATGCCCGCCCGCGGTACCCGTGCCGCGTTGGAGGCGACGGTGATGATCGAGCCGCGCCCGCGCGAGACCATCCGGCCGGCGACCGCGCGGGAGACGTGGAAGACGCCGTGGGTGTTGACGTCGAAGACCGCCCGCCAGTCCGCGGTGTCGAGCTTGACCAGGTCGTCGGTGCGCAGCACGCCGGCCACGTTGGCCAGCACGTCGATCGGCCCGTACTCGGCCTCGACGTGGTTGACCAGGCGTTCGGTGTCGTCGGCGTCGGTCACGTCGACGGTGTGGGGGTGGATGCGGCCGGTGTCCGCAGCGGCCTCGCCGGAGAGCCTGCGCAGTCCGGCGGCGTCCACGTCGCAGGCCACGACGCGGGCACCCTGCTCGGCGAGCCCGCGCGCCACTGCGGCGCCGATCCCCCGCCCCGCACCGGTCACCAGGGCGACCCGCCCGCTCAGTTCCGCATACCTCATGTCCTGTCTGTCCTTCCTGCCGTAGCGCACGGTGCCTGGGGCCGGACGGGTCTCACACGCAGGCGGCCAGGAGTTCGTGTGCCTGCTCCGGGTTCAGCCGCGGGTCGCACAGGGTGGTGTAGCGCCGTCCGATCGCTGCGGTCCCGCCCACCGTCCCTCCCACGCACTCGGTGACGTCGGAGGCGGCGACCTCCAGGTGGAAGCCGCCCGGGTGCTGCCGATGGCGGCGCAGCACGCTCTGGAAGGCCCGCGCCTCGGCGACGAGGTCGTCGAGATGGCGGGTCTTGCGCCCGTCGGGCGCGTGCACGGTGTTGCCGTGCATGGGGTCGGACAGCCACACGACCGGGTGCCCGCCGCGCCGGACGGCCTGGACGATGCCGGGCAGGTGCTCGGCGACGCGTGCGCGGCCCATGCGCACGATGAGCACCAGGCGGCCGGGGGCGCGGTCGGGGTCCAGCCGCGCACAGAGGCGGGCGACGTCCTCGGGGGTCGCCGCGGGGCCGATCTTGCAGCCGACGGGGTTGGCGACGGCGCCCAGCAGCGCCAGGTGGGCGGCGTTCAGGCCGCGCGTGCGGTCTCCCAGCCAGGGGAGGTGGGTGGATCCGAGGAGCAGCCGTCCGTCGGCCTCCCTGCGAACCAGCGGCGCCTCGTAGTCCAGGACGAGGGCCTCGTGACTGGTCCAGGGCCCCGGTCCGGCGCTGCGTCCGCGGCCGCGCCGCACCCGCTCCCGCCGGAGCCGGTCGGCCACGGCCGCGCTCGCGGCGTGGACCCGGAGCATCCGCAGCGGATCCGGCCGCCGCGCCTCCGGCGTCGGCGTCTCGGAGTGGACGATGTGGCCGCGGAAGGCGGGGACCTCCACACCGTCGACGGTCTCCACCGGCGACGAGCGGGGCTTGCCGAACTGGCCGCCGATCCGCCCCACCTCGACCACCGGCTGGCCGCTGAGGCGGCGCAGGTGCCCGCCGAGGCCCGCGAGGACGGACGTCTTCGCGCGGAGGTGCGCGGGCGTGCACTCGCGCAGGTCCTCCGCGCAGTCGCCCGCCTGCAGGATTCGGGCGCCGCCGGCGGCCGCCCGCGCCAGGTCCGCGGTGAGGGTGTCGATCTCGTCCGCGCCGACCAGCGGGGGTATCTCCGAGAGCCGGTCCCGCACCCACCCCAGGTCGCCGTGCCCGGACCAGGCGGGCTGCTGCTGGGCCGGCAGCCACAACCAGGGCCCGCCGGTCCCCCGCTCCGCGGGCGCGCGGGCGGCCTCGGTGGTGACGGCCGGTGTATCAGGCACGGGTTCCTCCCACGGGATCGAGCAGATGGCGCACCGACTCGGCTATCAGCTCGGGGCCTTCGGGGGTGAGCAGGGACTCCGGGTGGAACTGCATGGAGGCGAAGTGCGGCCCGCGCAGAGCGTGCACCTCGCCGGTGGGTTCCCTGCTCACGTGCACCGGGCCGGTGGGGCCGACGACCTCGTCCGCCGGGCAGACCGCCACGTAGGTGCTGTAGAAGGCGACCGTGGCGGACCTGCCGAACAGGTCGATCCGGCGCTGCTTTCCCTGGTCGGGTACCGCCCGGCGGCACACGTCCAGGCCCAACACCGAGGCCAGCACCTGGTGGCCCAGGCACACCGACAGGAACGGACGGCCGTCGGCGAGCAGGTCGCCGGTCAGCCTCCGAAGGCCGGCGATGCGGGAGTCGGAGGCGTCGCAGGGATCGCCCGGTCCGGGACCCACGACGACGAGCCCGTGGTCGGCCGGCGCCTCCCGGTCCACCAGGTCGTGGCGAACCACCTGCACCCGTGCTCCGAGGGAGCGGAACTGGTGGGCGAGCATGCCGGTGAAGGAGTCCTCGGCGTCGACCACGAGGACGCTTCGGTCCAGCAGCGGCGGCGGCGCCTCCGATGCGGGTGCCTGCCTGTCAGCGAGCCAGAAGCCCGACAGGTCGCGGTTGCGCGCTTCGAGCGCCGCGCGGGTCCGCGGGTGGTCGAAGACGCCCCGGGTGTCCACCGCCTTCCGTCTGCGCGGTCCCGCGGCGCCCAGCAGCCCGGCCGCCTTGGCCCACGTCTCGGCCGTCTCCCGCGCGGGCGCGGAGTGGCGGACCAGGGTGGCGCCCACACCCAGACTCATCCGCCCGTCCGGGTCGATCCGGCCGGTGCGGATCATGATCGCGGAGTCGAGCGTGTAGCCGGCATCGTCAGCGCCCAGCAGGGCGATGGCGCCGCTGTAGTAGCCGCGGCCCGCCGGCTCGTAGCGGGTGATGACCCGGCAGGCGTTCTCCAGCGGGCTGCCGACGACGGTCGGTGCGAACATGGTGCGCCGGAGCACCTGCCGCGGATTCAGCGCGGTGGTCCCGCGGATCTCGTATTCGGTGTGGGCCAGGCGCGCCATCGGCCGCAGCCAGGGGCCGTGGACGCGGCCGCCGTCCTCGCAGACCCCGGCCATCATCTTGAGTTCCTCGTCGACGACCATGTACAGCTCGTCGGTCTCCTTGCGGTCGGCGAGGAACTCGACCACACCCTCCAGGTCCGGGCCCTGTTCGGGGTAGTGGTAGGTGCCGCTGATGGGGGTCATCGAGGCCACGCCGCCGTCGAGGCTGACGTGGCGCTCGGGCGTCGCCCCGACGAAGATCCGCTCGCCGGTGTGCACGACGAAGGTCCAGTAGGCGCCGCTCTCCTCTTTCAGCAGGCGGTGGAAGAGCCCCAGCGCGAACCGGAGGCGGTCCCCCTCGACCTGCACGGAGAAGGTCCGCCGGATGACGAAGTTGGAGCCCGACCCGGCCCCGATCTCGTCGGCGAGGACCCGGCCGACGAGACGCTCGTACTCCTCGTCGGAGGTGTCGAAGGCCCCCTCTCCGTCGAAGGACACCGGGAGCTCGGCGAGCCGCTCCAGGTCCTCGGCGCCCAGCTCACCGTGCCGGGCGACCTGCAGCAGCAGGATCGGCTCGCCGTCGTCCGTGCAGGTGAAGCCGCGCTCCCGAAGCTGGCGGAAGGGCAGCAGGACCAGTGAGTCGTACCGGTGGCCGCGCTGCGCTGCGGCGGGAAGGGGGATCTCGTCGATCGTGCGGAGTTCGCGGAGCTCGCCGTCGAACGCCTCCACCCGCCGGCCGCCGCGTAGGCAACGGGCGACGATGGCGAACGGCTCCGCTTCCGAGGAGAGCGCTCGGTCGATGATTCTTCGTCCGGTACGTTCTTCTGCTTTTCCGGATGTCACGGTCACCAGCCTTCAGGAAGCGCTCTTCAGCGCACATCACGTGTTTCGGGGAGATGCCGGAGGCGGGTTCAGGGGATCCGGCGGGCGGGGACGCGGAGGGGCGAAAACCGCGGCTAGACCCCGGCGATCTCGCTCAGGCCGACCCCGCGGTGCACGACGTCGGCGATGCGGCGGGCGGTGGCGGCCGGGTCCGGCGAATGGAAGACGCTGCGCCCGAGCGCCACGCCCGCCACCCCGGCGGCCAGCACGCTTCGGACGTGTTCGACCAGCTCTTCGTCGTCCGCGAGGCGGGGGCCGCCGGCGACCACGATGGGGATGGGGCAGTCGTCGACGATGTCGGCCATCTCCTCCTCGGTGGCGGTGGAGACGGTCTTCACGATGTCGGCCCCCAGGTCGGCGGCCAGGCTCGCGCTGTGGGCGACCAGTGCCGCGTCGCGGGGGTCCGCGATGCGGGGGCCGCGCGGGTACATCATCGCCATCAAGGGCAGGTTCCAGCGGTCGCAGGCCTCGGCGACAGCCGCGAGGTCGGCGACCTGGCGCGCCTCGTCCTCCGATCCGAGGTTGACGTGCACGCTCACCGCGTCCGCGCCGACCCGCAGCGCCTCCTCGACACTCGACACCAGGTACTTGGCATCCGGATCGGGGGCGTGGGCGGTGCTCGCGCTCAGATGCACGATCAGAGAGGTGCTGCCGAACCACAGGGGGTCGACGTGGCGCAGGCTGCCCTTGTGCAGGACGACGGCGTCCACGCTGCTTCGTGAAAGGTCTCCGACGAGGCTGTTGAGCGTTCGGCCCGTCTTCAGCGGACCGTCGGCGACGGAGTGGTCGAGGGGCACGATCATCATGCGCCCGATCGCGTTGCGTGCGAGCCGGTTCAGGCGCATCCGCCGCGCGAAGCCGTAGTCAGCGAACATCGGTGGTGCTCCTTGTCTGGTTCGGGTCTGTCAGCGTGGGCAGCGCCTCGCGCAGGCGGGACAGTGCGGGACCGACCTCCGTCCGCGGCACGACCGCCGATGTGCGCGTCTGGGAGATGGCCAGCCAGTACTGGGGGACGCCGGCCAGCGCGCAGAGCAGCCCGGCCGTGACGTGCGGGCGGTTGAGCAGCCCCATTCCTTCCACCGCGACCTCGCCGACGTCCTCGTGGACCTCGACCGCAAGCCTCGGATCCCGCGCCAGGCCCGCCAGGGCGGGCCGCACCCGGTCCAGGTCGGCGCAGGGCAGGGCCAGTCCCACGCGGGTCTCGTCCTCGGCCGGACCGGTCCGTGCCACGAGGTCGACGCCGGCTCCGCTCTCTGCGAGCAGGGTCAGCACCCCGGCCACCGGGTCGGCCTCGGGGATCACACCGCGCACCAGGACGCGGGCCATATCGGTGCGGTGGGTGACCCCGGTGACGGTGCCCGCCGCTTCGAACCCCTCCTGGGCGGCGGCCTCGGCGGTCATCGTGCCGCCTCCTCGCGCGCCGCACCGAGCAGGCGCAGGGCGTTGTCGCGGGTGACGCGCCTCCGGTCGGCGGGAGCCAGGTCGAGGGCGTCCAGCTTCGCCAGCTCCACCGCGGGGTCCTGCAAGGGGTACTCCGAGCCGAACAGCACCCGCTCGGCGCCGAGAACCGCCACGGCCTCGGCGACCGCGCAGGTGTAGCCGCCGGACGTCTCGACGAGCACGTTGGGCAACGGGGCGACCAGGGAGATCCCGTAGAGGTCGATGTTGCCGACGCCGGTGTGGCCGAGCACGAAGGTGACCTCCGGACGGGCGGCGGCCAGGCGGGCCAGGTCGGCGACCCGGCAGCCCTCCCGCTCCAGGCAGACGGTGTAGACGCTGTGTCCCGCCGTTTCGGCCGCGTCCAGCAGGCCGGCGAGGCGGTCGTCGGTCAGCGCCACCCCGTGGACCGCCGGGGAGACCTCCAGGCCGCGGTAGTGCGGGGCCGCGTCGCGGTAGGCGGCGGCGTCGCGGTGGGGGTTGGCGAAGTAGGCGGGCACCAGCCGTCCTCCGCTCCGCTCGGCTGCGGCGAGCACCGCGCCGTTGTCCGGGTCGCCGGTGGTCCGGCCTCCCTCGACGAGCTGCCGGGAGAGGTCGAAGAGCGGGAGGACGCCGCCGGCGCAGACCACGGCCCGCTCGATTCCCAGGGCGTCCATGCGGCGCAGCAGCCGCTCCGCGGCCCCGGCGACCGGAGCCAGGCGGACGTGGAAGTCGACGACCGGCGTCGGGGCTCGGCGATCGGTCATGGAAGGCTCCTTCGGACGTGTCGTAGCGGCGCCGTCAACGGCGCGGTGCGCCGCGCGCGGTGTCCAGAACCGCGCGCCAGTCGCCGGGCGGTTCCGTCCCGCGCCAGGCCACGTGCTGGTCGGGACGGAGCAGGACGAGGTCCCGCTCCCAGACGGCGCGGCCGTTGGGGTCGTCCACGCGACGGTGCAGCAGCGGGATTCCCGATGCCCGCGCCGCATCCACGGCGGCGGCCCCGGCCCCGTCGGGGGTGAAGTCCACGAGCGTGAAGCCGTCACCGAGGTGGTCGAAGATCGCCGACCCGTCGGCGAGGAAGACGTGCGGCGGCCGCGATCCCGGCCAGGTCGAGGGCGTGGTGTGGCGCCAGGACCAGGCGGGTTCGGTGCCCTCCTCGCCGACGACAACCGGCGAGTGCGCGTAGCGGTAGTCGAAATGGATGGCCAGGTTCTCCACCTGGTGCTCCTCCTCACGGAGGAATCCGGCGAGCGTCTCGCGGGTGGCGCCGGAGGCGGCGAGCCGCGGAAACCGGCCCCACACCTCCAGGAGGTTGGCGCACATCTCCCGGTTGAACAGGGCGACGGGCCGGCGCTCGGCCTCGTAGCTGTCCAGGAGGCCGGGGCCCGCCCACCCGTGGGTCTGGGCGGCGAGCTTCCAGGCGAGGTCGACGGCGTCGCCGATACCGGTGTTCGCACCGTGCCCGCCCGTGGGGTAGAACTGATGGGCCGCGTCGCCCGCGATGAGGACCCGGCCGTCGCGGTAGCTGTCGGCGACGGCCATCGCGCCCTTCCACATGGCCGTGTGCAGGACCTCCTCCACCCGCAGCTCCACGCCCATGCGGCGGCGCATGACGTCCAGGGGGTCGGCCGCCTCCTCCTGCTCGCTGACAGGGAAGAAGGCCGTCCAGGTGTCGCTCTCGTCCCGCGAGACCAGGGTGATCCCGCTTGCCACGACGGCCAGGAAGAAGTGGCCGTGGCGGCGCAACAGCGGATCCGAGCTGCGGAAGTACACGTCGCGGTGGTTGCCCCCGGGCCCCTCCCCGCTCAGCGTGAGGTCCGCGGCCCCTCGCACGACGCTGCCCGCCCCGTCGCAGCCGACGACGTAGTCGGCTCGCACGGTGTGCTCGCGGCCGTCGTCGAGCCGGACGCGCACGGAGTCGGCGTCCTGGTCGAGGTCCACCACCTTCGTGCCCATGCGCAGGTCCACCAGGGGATGCGCGGCGGCCCGGTCCCGCAGGATCTCCTCCAGGATGTTGCCCGGAAGGCGCTGATAGGCCTCCAGTGCGCTCGTTCCGTCGTTGACCTCGGCGTTGCGCTTGCACAACTCTTCAACGGAGGAGTACTCCCAGGTCATCAGGGGTTCCTCGGCGAAGGTCCGGCTCCACTGGAACCGGAAGGCGTGCTCGGGGCCCACCCCTCGGTCGCGGATCTCCTCCACGACGCCGAGGCGGCGCAGGAGCTCCATGCTGCGCCCGTTGAGGAAATCCATCTTGGGATAGGGCGAACGTGCGGTGTGGCGCTCCACCAGGGTGCTCGGCACACCCTGGCGGGCCAGCTCCAAGGCCAGCGTCGTCCCCACGGGACCGGCGCCTACCACCACAATGCCGGCCTCGTGCGGCGTGCGATCGTTTCCGATGTCCACTTCTCACTCCTCAGCGTCCGCGGATCTCCGCAATTGTTTCGGCGCGCGCGCTGAGTCGCCATCACGTATTCCCGTGATCGGCTTCGGTATTTCCGCAATCAAGGCTGGCGTGGCCGAGGGTGGCCATAATGGGGGTGGCGGCATACGCTGTCCCCTAGCATTGGCCCGCGCCCCCCGGCCCGCGACCTACCGAGGATATTCATGCCTTCAGTTGACAGCACACCGGGTGACCGGAACTCAATTGCGAATACGCAGTCCAGCGTGGTCACGGTGTGGTCGGACATCGGGTGCCCTTGGGCCACTCTGGCGCTGGAGACCCTCCACGCGAGGGCGCGGGAACGCGGCGCCGACCTGACCGTCGACCACCGGGCGTTCCCTCTCGAACTGTTCAACCGGATGCCCACGCCGAAGTACATCGTGGAGTCGGAGCTCGTGGTCATCGCCGCCCGGCTGCCGCATCTGCGCTGGCGGCTGTGGCCGGGGCCCGAGTCGGCCTATCCGGTGACGACGCTGCCCGCCCTCGACGCCGTCCAAGCCGCGAAGTCCCCCCGGGTGGGAGGCCTTTCCGCAAGCGACGAGCTGGACACGGCACTGCGGCGGGCCCTGTACGAGCAGGGCCGGTGCGTGAGCATCCTGCCGGTCGTGCTGGAGGTCGCCGAGGAGTGCCCCGCGGTGGACGCCGCGGCGCTGGAGCAGGAGCTGTCCCGAGGCGGGGGGCGCGCGGAGGTCTTCGAGCAGTGGCGAACGGCCCGGGGGCCGCACATCCAGGGGAGCGCCCACGTGTTCGCCGAGGGTTTCGCCGAGCACAACCCGGGTGTGCGCTACCACTGGACCGCGCCGCCGCCCGAAGGAGGATTCCCCTACTTCGAGGAATACGACTCCACGTGGGCCGACAAACTCGTGGACTCGCTTTTCAAGATCAATTAGCCGCCTTCGGGACGACGCCGCAATCGACTTCGCGATAGCGGTTTTTCATACTGTGTTCCGCAGGCGTCCATCACCTAGAACCGAGACATCGTCGCATCGTTTCAATAATGCCTACTGCACCGTGTTGTCCCGTGCACTTATCGTGACGGGGCCGTTCGAATGCGCAGGAGAGGGAACCGGGGATTCCTCCATGGACACGCTTGCCGGCCGCACCCACGAGCTGAACGAACTCGGCAGAGCACTGGAAGAGACGCTGTACGGCGACGGGCGGCACGTGACCGTCGAAGGGCCGCCCGGTATCGGCAAGACCCGCCTCGTGTCGCAGCTCGCGGGCGAGGCGGAGGAACTGGGCATGCTCGTCCTTCGGGGGACGGCCACCCGGCTGGACCGGGTCGCTCCGTGGAGCACCCTGATGAGGCTTTTCGTCGGGCGTCCGGAGCTCCACCGGTCGCCGCCGACGGGCACGGGGAGTTCGGGCTGCGTGTTCGACTTCTCCCTCCGCCTGGCCACGGCCCTCACCGAGCACGCCCGGCGCCAGCCGCTCGTGATCGTCCTGGACGACATGCACTGGAGCGATGAGATGACGGCGCTCATCCTGCCCACCCTGACCCAGCACACGCGCGGCGAACCGATTCTCTGGCTCGTGGCGCGGTGCCCCATGTCGGACCGCGGCTCGGTCGCCGAAGTGCTGCAGCAGCTCACCGGAGGCGAGGGCAGCCTGCTGCGTCTGGGGCCGCTGGCCGACGACGAGGTCGCGGACCTGCTGCGCCGCGCGCTGGGCGAGCCCACCCGGGCCCAACTGGGCCTCAAGGAGAAGTGCTCGGGCATCCCCGCCCTGCTCATGCAGGTGGTGGCGGCGCTGAAGGACCCCGCGGCCCTCGACCAGGGCCTACCGCTGGAGGTGGCCGACCTGCCGGGCTCGGTGCACCGGAGGGTGGTCGACCGGCTGCATAAGCTGTCCCCTGCCGTGCACCCTCTGCTCCAGGTGGGCGCGGTGCTTGAGCGGCCCTTCAGCCTGCACGAGGCCGCCCGCCTGCTGGACGCCAAGGCGGCCGCGCTCATCCCGGCGGTGGAGGAGGCCCTGGCCAACGAGGTCATGGTCAGCCGGGACGGCAGGCTGGAGGTCGCCAACGACCTGACGCTCGAGTCGGTGTACCTGACGATCAGTCCGCCCGCTCGCCACGCGCTCCACCGCGAGGCATCGGCCATGCTGCGCGAGCAGGGCGACCGCGGGGGAACCGAGGTGGTGCGGCACATGGTCCACTGCGCCGAGACCGAAACGGAGTTGGCGGCCTACCTGTCCCGCTCTCTGGCGGCCGGCGACGTCGAGGCGGGGGCTCTCGGTGACACCGTCCACCTGCTGACAGCCCGCGGCCGGCTCACGGAGGCGCACGACGTCATCACCACCGTCCTGGAGTCCATCGACTCCGCGTCGCAGTTGTGCGCGGCGCTGACCGTCGTCCAAGAGGCCTCGCCCCAGCTCGCCTCGATGCTCAACTTCCCCCACCACGTCGAGCGCGCCCTGAAGGCCGTCGAGCCCGGCTCGGCGGCCCAGGCGGGGCTGCAGGCGGTCCAGGCGACCTCCTTTTTGGAGCACGGCCGGTCGGCGGAGGCCGCCGCCGCTGCGGAGGAGGCCGTGGAGCTGGCCCGCAGCACCGGCAGCCGGTCCGCCGAGGCCCGCGCGGAGTTCGTCCGGGTGCGGCTCGCCTTCGGCGACGGCGACCTGGCCGCCTCCCAGCGGTTGGCCTGCCGGACCCTGAGCGTGACCGAGTCCTCGCCCGACGCGTCGGGGGTGGAACGGACGGCCCGGCTGGTCCTGGCGGTGACGCTCGCCGCCAGGGACGAGTTCGACGACGCCCTGGCCGTCGTCGACATGGTGCAGCGCGAGGAGGCCCTCGCCGGTGACCCGGGCCGCGTCTTCTGGGAGGCGGGGCGCGCCCAACTGCTGCTGTGGCGGGGCGAGCTGGACCGGGCCGAGGCGGTGTGCCGGGGCGTGGACCCCGGGGCGGACCCCAGCGGAGAGCTGGGCCGCGAAGTGCGCTCCCTCCTGGGCCAGATGCACCTGCTGCGCGGCGAGGCCTACACCGCCGCCCAGTACTTCAACCGGGTCCTGGCCGGTGAGCAGGCGCCCGCATGCCCGCGCTGGCAGGAGACGGCGCTGGGGCTGGCGCTGGCGACCGCGTACCAGACCACGGCACCGAGCGGCTTCGCCGTCGCGGCCGCGATCTACGACCGGGTGCCCGAGAACGCGACTCTGCTGCTGCGTTCGCCGGATGCCGCCGCGGGACTGGTGCGCCTCGCCCTCGCGGCGGACCGCCGCGATGCGGCCGAGCGGGTGGTCTGCACCAGCCTCCGACTCGCGCGGGACAATCCCGGAGTGGCGTCCCTGGAAGGCGCCGCCCGCCATGCCGAAGGCCTCTTCAGAAAGGACCGGCGGCTCCTGGAGGCGGCGGTCGAGCGCTACACCGACAGCCCCCGCGTCCTCGCCCGCGCGCATGCGGGCGAGGACGCGGCGCAGGCTGCCGCGCTGGGCGAGGACTCGGCCCGCGCTGTGGAGCTGATGGCCGGTGCGCACGAGGACTACCGGCGGTGCGGCGCGCGCGGCTCGATGGAGCGCTCCGCGAACGCGATGCGCAAGCTTTCGGCGGAGGGCTCGTCCCTGAACGGCCGGCCCGGCTGCGGGCGGGAGTGGGAGGGGCTGAGCGACTCGGAGCGCAGGGTGGCGCTGCTGGTCTCCGACGGCCTGACCAACCAAGAGGTCGCCGAGCGGCTGTTCCTGTCCCCGCACACCGTCGACAGCCACCTGCGCAGCAGCTTCCGCAAGCTCGCGGTCCGCAACCGGGTGGAGCTCGCCCGCCTCGTGCTGGCCCGTGCGTCCTGCGCCTGACCACATCCCACCGGGCAGCCGATTCACGGTTCTGCGTGATGCCCCGGCCCGCCGCCGCGGACCAGGATTGCTCCTGGCCGCAAGCAGGGCGACTGAGGGAGATCCGTGGACGGTCGAAATCGCAGTGGCGGTGCACCCGCGGGCGCGGTGGTGCACAAGTACGGCGGCTCCTCGCTCGCGTCGCTGGAGGACGTCCGGCGGGTGGCCGAACGGGTCCGCGACCGGCACCACGCGGAGGGCCCCCTCGTGGTCGTGGTCTCCGCACGCGGAGGTACCACCGACGACCTGTTGAGGACGGCGCGCGAACTGGGCACCGCGCACGGGTGCCGGGAGGTGGACCAGCTCCTGGCCACCGGTGAGAACGCCTCGGCGGCCACGCTGGCTCTGGCCCTGCACCGCTTGGGGGTGCCCGCCGTCTCGCTGTCCGGGCCCCAGGCGGGAATCACCGTGGAAGGCCGGCACGGGGAGGGCATGATCGACGCCTTCTCCCCCGTACGCGTCCGCGACCACCTGGACGGGGGCGCCACCGTGGTGGTGGCCGGCTTCCAGGGAGAGGGCCGCGGCGGAGACGTGCAGACGCTGGGGCGGGGCGGGTCCGATACCACCGCCGTGGCGCTCACCGCAGCGCTGGACGCACCGCTCTGCGAGATCCGCACCGACGTCGACGGCGTCTACACGGCCGACCCCCGCATCGTCCCCGACGCGCACATCCTGGCGCACGTGCCCGGTGAGGTCATGGCGGAGATGGCCTACGCCGGAAGCCGGGTCCTGCACTCCCGCTCCGTCGAGCTCGCCGCCGCACGCGGGGTGGCGATCCGCGTACGCCACGCTTCCGGGCGGGGACCGGGATCGCTCGTCGGCGGCACCCCCGCGACGGACGCGCCGCCGGTGGCGGCGCTGGCCCACGACCCCGACACCGCGCGCCTGCTGATACGCGGCGGCTCCGGGACCGCGGCGCTGGCCTCCGACTTGCTGCGCCTGTTCGCCGAGCGCTCCGTACGCGTCGACCTCGTCGGACACACCCTGCCCAGCCAGGACCGGCTGCGCCTGGGCTGCACCCTGCGCACCGAGGACCTGCCCGAAATCATCCCCGCACTGCGGTCGCGACTGGCCGCCGCCGGCGCAGAGCTGGCCGTGGACGAACACGTCGGCAAGGTCTCTCTCGTCGCCGACAGCACGCACAACATGCCCGGTCTCGCCGCGACCGCGCTCCGGGCGCTGCGCGAGGCCGGCATACCCGTCTCCTGGGTGTCCGCATCGCCGCTGCGCGCCTCGGCCGTGGTGCCCCGCGAGCGCACGGCCGATGCCGTGCGGCTACTGCACGACCTCCTCGGACTCGCCCGGAGCGGCGAGCCCGCGACCTCCCTCGCGCCCGTATGAACCCCTTCTCCGGAACCGGTCCCACCCACCAATGCACGAGGAGCACGACATGAAACTCTGCTGGATCGACGTCCGCGGCACCGGCGAGCTCGCGAAGGCGATCATGGAGGAGTCCGTCCACCAGCGCGTGGACGCCGTGGTCAGCGACGACCTGGACGACCTGGTACAGCTGCCGCCTACCGTCAAGCGCGTCTACCTCGCCTTGGGAGAGGCGTTGCCCGAGGACCTCACCGGCGCCGACCTGGTGGTGGTCGACCACGCCCGCGGGATCACCACCCGCGAGCTCGCCGAGCACCACCCCGGAGTCGAGTTCGGCGTCTACGTGGAGATCGTCGATCCGGCCACACTCGAGGCCGCATGCGAGGCCGCTCGAACCGAAGCGTTCAGCCTCCTGGACTTCCGCGACCCCACCAAGATCCCCCTGGAGATCGTGCTGGCCGCCGCCGCCCGCGCCGAGGGCAGCATCATCACCCGGGCCGGCGACGTGGAGGAGGCCGAGATCATCTTCGGCGTCCTGGAGCACGGGTCGGACGGCGTGATGATGGCCCCCGGCTCCGTAGGCGGCGCCACCCGGCTGCGGGAGGCCGCCTCCGCCCAGGTGCCCGACCTCGGACTCGTCGAGCTGGAGGTCACCGACGTCGCCCACGTCGGCATGGGCGAGCGGGCCTGCGTGGACACCTGCACCTACTTCGGCGAGGACGAGGGCATCCTCGTCGGCTCCACGTCCAAGGGAATGGTGCTGTGCGTCAGCGAGACCCACCCGCTGCCCTACATGCCCACCCGTCCGTTCCGCGTCAACGCCGGGGCCATCCACTCCTACACCCTGTCGAAGAACGGGCATACGAACTATCTGAGTGAACTGCGCGCCGGAGGCTCCGTCATGGCCGTCGACACCGCGGGACGGACCCGGATGGTCACCGTCGGCCGCGTCAAGATCGAGAGCCGACCGCTGCTGTCGGTCAACGCGGTCTCGCCCGAGGGAACCGTCGCCAACCTCATCCTGCAGGACGACTGGCACGTGCGCGTCCTCGGGCCGGGCGATCGGGTGCTGAACTCCACCGAGCTCAAGCCCGGCGACACGGTGCTCGGCTACCTGCCCACCGAGGACCGGCACGTGGGCTACCCGATCGCCGAGTTCTGCCGCGAGCAGTGAAGGAGCCGGCCATGACCGCCGAACCGCCGTTCGACCTCAGGTGGAACACCCTCGACGAACTCGCCGAGATCCAACGCAAGCGGCTCCCCCGAGTGATGGAGTGGGCGTCCGCATCACCCTTCTACCGCGACCGGCTCGCCACCGCGGGCGCCTTTCCGACCGCCGCGGACCTGAGCGGCCTCCCCCTCACCACCAAGCAGGACCTGCGCGCGGGCCGGCCCTTCGGGATGCTCGCCGTCGACCGGAGCCGGCTCGCCACCTACCACGAGTCCAGCGGGACGGCGGGGCAGGCGACCCCGTCCTACTACACCCGCGAGGACTGGGACGACCTCGTGGAGCGGTACGCGCGCAAGTGGGTGGGAATCACCGCCGAGGACACCTTCCTGGTGCGCACTCCCTATGCCCTGATGCTCACCGGCCACCTCGCGCACGCGGCCGCACGGTCGCGGGGCGCGACCGTGGTGCCCGCCGACAACCGCTCGGCGGCCACACCGCTCGCGCGCACCGTGGAGGTGATCAGGGAACTGGAGGTCAGCCTCACCTGGTCGATGGCCACCGAAACGCTGCTGTGGGCGGCCGCCGCCGAGACGGCGGGCCTGGACCCGCGCACCGACTTCCCCGGGCTCCGGGCGCTGTTCGTCGGCGGAGACCCGCTGACGGCGGCCCGGCGCCGCCGCATCAGCGACATCTGGGGAGTGCCGGTCGTCGAGGAGTTCGGATCAACGGAGACGGGCAGTCTCGCGGGGCAGTGCCCGGCGGGAAACCTGCACCTGTGGGCCGACCGGGTGCTGTTCGAGGTCGTCGACCCCGCGACCGGCGCCTCGTCACCGGAGGGCAGCGGGCACCTGGTGGTGACACCGCTGTACCGGGAGGCGATGCCCCTGCTCCGGTACGACCTCGAGGACGACGTGGAGGTGTCCTACGCCGGGTGCTCCTGCGCGTGGCCGCTGCCGACCGTGCGGGTCCTCGGCCGGGCCGCCCTGGACCACAGCGTCGCGGGCACCCCCGTCACTCAGCACGATCTGGAGGAGGCCGTGTTCTCGCTCCCCGCCGCGTACGGGGTGGTCTTCTGGAGGGCCCGGACCGGCGCAGAGCGCCTGACGCTGGAGTTCGAGGTCGCCTCTGAGCACCGCGAAGCCGCCCGGGCCGCAGTGGAATCGGCCGTCGGCGGGAGACTGGGCGTACCCGTCGACGCGCGCCCGCTCGCCCCGAGGACACTCGTCCCGTATGAGGCGCTCACCCGGTCGCAGGACGTCATCAAGCCGCGCAGCCTCTTCGCCGCGCACGAGGACTGGGACCGGGCGCTGCTCTACTACTAGGCGGTGTGCAGCGACCGTTCGCGTGAGGACCGGAGCCCCGCTCACACGTGCCGCGGGCTGCCGACCAGGCAGAACCTGGACGGCGGTGCCGGCATGTGTGGGAGGCTCCGGTGCCTTCGACGTACTCGACCGGGCGCCTGCGCGGCCTCGGCGAGGCGGGCCGGGGTGCGGACGGAGACGGCCGCCTCGTGCCCGTCGGCCGCCGGCGCGTTCGCGGTGCCGTGTGGTGTCCATGCGTCAGATCTCCTTGGCGGTGCGACCCAGGCGGATCGCCGAGATGAGGAAGAAGATGCCGCCGAGGACCGCATAGCCGCTGACACCGGCGATGTTGCCGCCGCCCTGGACGGCCTGGGCGAGGAACGAGGCTCCGGCCAGCACGGAGATGCCGCCGCTGAGCATCTGCGGCACCTGGCCGCCATAGCGCCGGCTGCGGACGGCGGTGACGAGCTGGGGGATGCCGGAGCCGATCGCCCACGCACCCCAGACCCCGAGCGCCGCGGCGACGGCCACGGTCGACGCCGCACCGAGGGCGATGGCCACGACGACGCTGACCACCACGTTGATCCACCCCGCGGCCTTCGACCGCCCGGAGTCCGGGTCGGCGCGGAGCTGCCACAGGACGGCTCCCGCGTCGAACAGCGGATAGGCGACCAGCACGACCGCCAGAAGGGGGCCCGTCATGGTCGAGGCGAGGAAGAGGAGCGCCGCCCAGACGACGGCGAACGCGAACCGGATGAGGTACAGGCGCCGCAGCGCGCTGCCGTAGGTCGACAGGGAAGCGGTCTCGGACACGGTCATGATGTTCTCTCTGTTTCTGTGCAAGGCCGTCAGGCGGCGGTGGTGCTGAGGACGGCGGGGACGTTGCCGCGCGTCGCGGCGGAGTACGGGCACACCTCGTGTGCCGCGGCGGTGAGGCTCTCGGCCGCTTCGACGGCGATCCCGCCGCCGATGTGCACCCGCAGCGCGGCGCTCCGGGCGAATCCGCCGGATTCCGTGGCGGTCACCGAGACCTCGGCGGCCACGGTGGAGTCGACAAGGACACCTTGCGCTGCGAGGCCACGAGCTTGAGTGCCGAATGGAAGCACGACGACCAGCCCGCGGCGAGCAGCTGCTCGGGGTCGGTCGCGCCGCCGAGGCCGCCCATCGGGACGGGCGGGGCGAGCGTCACATCGAGCAGGCCGTCGTCGGTGACCGCGCGGCCTCCTGCGCGGCCGTCCCCGGTCGGCGTGGCGGTCGCGGTGTACAGCGGTACGGACATCGTCTCCCCGTTCACTATGTAGGGTTACTAGTACGTCTACATGACTCACAATAGCCCGTCCCCATCACCGGCACAACCGGCCCGGCCACGGCCGCGCGGACTGGCGGCCGCCGATTCGGTCAGCCCGACCGGTTCGGGTGCATGCTCTCGTCGAGCCACCGAGCCAGGCGCGACGCCTCAGTGCGGCCGCCGCGCCAGGCCAGGTGGGCATCCGGCCTCACGAGCCACAGCTCCCGCCGACCGTGGCGGGTCTCGAAGTCGAGGGCCGCGACGGCGTCGCCGAGGCGTCCGCGCGCCTCGGTGAGATGGTCCGCGCCGTCTCCAGCGGGGGCCAGCAGCGCCCACTGCGCGCCGAGTTCGGCGTGCAGGCGGGTGCGGGTGCCGTCGGGACGGGTGCAGGGCAGGTCCGGGACGCGGTCGCCCTGGCGCGGCCGGCCTCCCGACCGGTAACGGGTGCCGCGCGCCAAGGGGCCGTTGCGGTAGGTGACCCACAGCTGGGACGCGAGGCGGCTGGCCCGCCGCTGCACGGACGGCATCGCGGCGAGCGGCACCAGCACCCGCCTCCTGAGGAACCGCATCAGCGGAGTGTCACCGACCTGCAGGCGGGTCGCGGTCGTGGTCCGCGCCAGCACGCCGGTCGCCAGTGGGCGGCGCTCGGCCTCGTAGGTGTCCAGCAGCGCGTCCGCGGACAGCCCGCGAACGACCAGTGCCAGTTTCCAGGCGAGGTTCTCCGCATCGCCCATGCCGGTGACCATGCCCTGCCCGCCGAGCGGGCTGTGGATGTGGGCCGCGTCGCCGACGAGGAGGACCCGGCCCCGACGGTAGGTATCGGCCAGTCGGCGGTGGACGCGGAAGACCGAGGTCCAGACCGCGTGCTCGATGCGGATGTCGGTTCGTCCGGTGCGCTCGGGCACCAGCCTGCGAATCCGCTCCAGGACCTCCTGCTCGCCCTGCACACTGTCGCCGCCGGCCGGGTCGTAGACCATGAACCGCCACAGGTCGTGCGCACGGCCGACCTCGCGCATCGGCACGGCGAAGAACGGGCCGTCCCGGTGCGGCCAGCCGTGCCCTCCCGCGCGATCGACCGGCATGTCGGCGTGCACGTCCGCCAGCAGGAACGGTTCGGTGAGGCGGACACCGGGAAACCCGATGCCGGCCAGCTTGCGGACGGTGCTGTGGGACCCGTCGCAGCCGGCCAGCCACCGGCATCGCACCGTCCGGCCGTCGTCGAGCACGCCGGTCACGCCGTGCCCGTCCTGGGCGGCGTCGACCAGAGCGGTACCCCAGTCGATGCCGGCGCCCAGCTCGTGCAATCGGCGCCGCAGCTCCGCCTCGATGTCGGCCTGCGAGACGTACAGCGCCGGGCGGGCGGTGCCCAGTCCGTGGTCACCGAAGCGGACCGTGATCGCCGAGCGCCCGTCGAGGTACTGCGTGACGGTCAATGCGGTCAGCGCACGTTCCGGCAGCTCGCCGAGGGCGCCGAGCCGGTCCAGCACCTCGGCCCCGCGTGCGTGCAGGATGTTGGCCCGCGAGGTCGACGCCGGTCCCGGGGCCGCGTCCACCACGCGAACCGAGACCCCCTGCAGGCGCAGCGCGCAGGCCAGCGCCAATCCGGCAGGGCCGGCACCGACCACGAGTACATCGGTATCCGGTACCGCGTCCACCATGTCCACGACGGCTCCCAGCGCACCTGAAACCAACAAGACGGAACGGTTTCGTTCCATTCAGCAGCCTAGGCGTACCGCTTCTCGGAACGCAACCGTTCCGTCTCGGATTAGACTTGCGGTAATGAACGAACGGAGCCGATCACGACCGGCAAGCGGAGGAGCGCAGCTGCGCGAGCGCGTCACGGACGCGATCACAGCGGCCGTCCGGGACGAACTGGCCGAGTCGGGTTACCTCGGCATGTCCATGGAGGCGGTGGCCCGGCGCGCAGGGGTCGGCAAGGCCGCCCTC
The DNA here is from genome assembly GCF_039542725.1 of Streptomonospora halophila. NCBI lineage: Bacteria > Bacillati > Actinomycetota > Actinomycetes > Streptosporangiales > Nocardiopsidaceae > Streptomonospora > Streptomonospora halophila. The sequence goes on from NZ_BAABIK010000019.1 coordinate 69,305, forward strand.
TACCGCCGTTGGGCGTCCAAACAGGAGATGGTCGAACACATCGTGGCCGACCTGGCCGGGCATGCCGTGCCCATCCCCGACACCGGGTCCCTGCGCGGGGACGTCAGCGACTATGTCGCGCACGCCACCGCGTTCCGGCAGGACATGCGCACGACCCGCATCATCGCCGACCTCGGGGCCGAGGCCGTCCGCAACCCGCGCCTCGCACACTCCTTCTACGCGGCGCTGCGCGAACCCCGCCGCGCGGCCGGCGCCGCCATGCTGCACAAGGCGGTGGAACGGGGCGAACTTCCCGTGGACGTGGACGTCGACCTCGCCCTGGACTGCCTGGTCGGCCTCGCCTACGCCCGCCCGCAGACCCTCACGGCCGCCGGCGAACCGGTCGATCCCTACCCCGAACCGCGGCTCGTCGACGTGGTCCTGACCGCGCTCGCCGCCTGCCACCGCTGACTGCCCGGTGCGGTGTTCCCCGGTTCCCCCGGCGGGCGCCGCTGCGGAGGGCCGGGGAGGCGGCGGCGACCGTGCTGTGACGTGGCCGCCATGGATGCCGTGCTCCGCCGATGATCAGCCCGGTGCCGCCGGGGAGGAGCCGCGGCCGGCCGGCCCGGGGCGGGCCCTCCGCAGCCCAACCGCCGTGATCGGGGCTTTCGTTGACGGCCGGTCGCCGCTCCGGCTCCTGGCGGAAGGGTCACTTTCCATGCGCCCGGTCCGTCCTGGTCAAGATCCCGTAGGCGTCGGGTCGGCGCGTTGCGAGGAAGGGGAACAGGGTCAGCCAGTCCCGGCGCTGGTCGAGGTCGAGCGGCGCGACGAGCACGGCGTCGGCGTCCCGCGGTGCCGACACCAGCACGCGGCCGTAGGGGTCGGAGATGAACGAGGAGCCGTAGAAGGTGATGACGCCCTCGTCGCCCCACCGGTTGGGCACCACCATGAACGTGCCGTTCGCGATGCCGTTGCCCACGATCACCCGGCGCCACAGCGGCCCGGTGTCGAAACCGGGGTGGTCGGGCTCGGAGCCGATGGCCGTCGGGTAGACGAGGATCTCGGCGCCGGCGAGCGAGTACGCCCTGGCGACCTCGGGGAACCACTGGTCCCAGCAGGTCGGCAGGCCCAGGCGCGCAGGCTCCTGCGCGCCGGCCACGGGCAGTTCGACAACGGGGTGGGGATCGGGCTCGGCCGGCCCGCCGCGGAAGTAGTGGTCCTCGTAGTACCCGGCGGTCACGGGAATGTGCAGCTTGCGGGTCCGGCCGAGCAGCGTGCCGTCGGGGTGGACCAGGATCGCCGTGTTGTAGCCGCGGCCGTCCGGTCCGTCCGCGCGTTCGAAGAGGGATGCGTGCACCGCGACGCCGACGTCGGCCGCGGCCGTGGCGGCGAAGGAGTAGGTCGGACCGGTCTGCAGGTCCTCGGCCGCCGCGGCGGCCTCGCCGGTCGGCCGCGTATCGGCGGGGTAGCGCGAAAGCGTCAGCTCGGGCAGGCACACCAGGCTCGCACCGGCGCGGGCGGCCGTGCGGATGCCGGTGGTGAGCGCCCGGAGGTGCTCGGCAGGGTCGGTGTGCCAGCGCGTCTGCACCAGCCCGACGGTCAGCGGGGCGCGGCTCGGCTCCGCCACCCTGGCCGGGGAATCCGTGGATTCGGCGGTGATCAGCTGCATCGGTTCCCCTCTCAGGAGCTGGTCACGGGTCGACCGGCGGGCCGGCGGGCTGCTGCTGGGTGATGCAGTGGACGCCGCCGCCGCTGGCGAAGATCTCGCGCGCGTCGACCAGCTCGATCGCGCGGTCGGGGTAGGCGGCGGCGAGCACATCGGCTGCGCGGGCGTCGTGCGGATCGTCGAAGGCGCCCAGGACGACGACGCCGTTGGCGACGTAGTGGTTGATGTAGGAGTAGTCGACCGGGCGGCCGTCGCCGTCCTCGAGCACCGTCGGTCCCGCTACCTCGATCACCTCCAGCGTTCGGCCTTCGGCGTCGGTACTGTCGCGCAGAAGCTCGGCGATCTCGCCGGTGACGTCGTAGTCCGGGTGCGCCCGATGGGTCTGCATGTGCACCGCGACCGTTCCGGGGCGCACGAACGTCGCCACCATGTCGACGTGCCCCCGCGTACCGAACTCGTCGTAGTCGCGGGTCAGCCCGCGCGGAAGCCAGATCGCCTTCGTCGTGCCGAGCCTGGTGTGCACCTCGGCCTCGACGTCGGCGGCGCTCCAGCCGGGGTTGCGGTCCGGGTCGAGCTGGACGGTTTCGGTGAGCAGCACGGTGCCCTCGCCGTCGACGTGGAAGCCGCCGCCTTCGGTCGTGAGCCGGCTCCGCTGCGCCGGGCACCCCGCCAGCGCGGCGACCTGCCCGGCGACGTGGTCGTCCCGCTCCCAACCGGCCCAGCTCTGGGCGCCCCAGCCGTTGAACACCCAGTCGACGGCGCCGAGTCCGGTGGGGCTGAGCGGGTCGCGGACGAAGGTGGGACCGCTGTCGCGCATCCAGGCGTCGTCCAGGGGCAGCTCGACCACCGTCACCGAGGGCGCGAGGAGAGGCTTGGCGGCCGCGCCCTGCCCGATCCCGGCGACCACGGTCACCGGCTCGTAGCGCGCGACGGTGTTCGCGACGTCCGCCCAGCGCCGTCTCGCCTGCTCCAGCGTCGGCGCGCCCTCCTCGCCGAAGGTGTCGTTCGGTGGCGGGAAGGCCAGCCATGTTCGCTCATGTCTGGCCGTCTCCGCGGGCATGAGCGGCCGTGGAGTCGGCATGATCCTCCAGTCGTCGGATCAACCCGATGATAGCGACGCGACGACTGAATTAGAAGACTGAAAGCCCGATGCCCACGGAATCACTTGAATCGAGCACGCTTTGCGGCGCAGGCTCGCTGCCACGGCGCCAAGGCTGCCGTTGGTCGACGCGGTCGCGCTCGACGACCTCGCAGCGCGGTGCGCGCAGTTCCATCGCTACAGCTCCCCGCTGACCGTCGCCCCGCCGCGCATCCGTGCCCTGCCCGGCATCCCGGTCAACCCCATCGCCGCGTTCTGACAGCCCGACCACGCGAACGCGACCGACCGGCCGGCCGCCCGGACGATCTCGGCACGCCACCGCCACCGCAGGGGCCGGGGCGGGGTGCGGGCACGGCACGCACCCCGCCCCGGGCCCGGCCGCCGTCCAGCGGCTACATCTCCTCGTGGACGTCCGGATCTCCGCCGAACAGGCGCCCGTCGTCGCGGGCCAGGCCGCTGATCGCGGAGACCTCGGCATCGGTGAGCTCGAAGCCGAAGAGGTCGAGGTTCTCCCGCTGCCGCTGCGCGTCCGTCGACTTCGGGATGGGCAGCGCGCCGAGCTGCAACTGCCACCGCAGGATGGCCTGCGCCGGCGTGACGCCGTGCGCGGCCGCGGCTTGGGAGACCGGCTGCTCGGAGAAAGGGGCGCTCCGCTTGCCCAACGGGCTCCACGATTGCGTCTGGACGCCCAGCTTGGCGTTGACCTCGCGCATCGCGGCCTGCGGGAAGTAGGGGTGCAGCTCGATCTGGTTGACGGCGGGTGTGACACCGGTGTCGTCGATGACGGCGCGCAGGTGCCGCTCGGTGAAGTTGCTGACGCCGATGGAGCGCACCAGGCCCCGCTCGCGGAGGTCCACCAAGGCGCGCCACGCTTCGAGGTACCTGCCGACACTCGGATTGGGCCAGTGGATCAGGCACAGGTCGAGGTAGTCGGACCCGATCCTGCGCAGCGAGCCTTCGACCGACTCCACGGCCGAGGAGTACTCGTGGTGCCGCCCCGGGATCTTCGTGGTGATGAGCACGTCCTCCCGCGCCACACCGGAGGCGCGCACCGCCTGGCCGACCTCCTCCTCGTTCCCGTAGTTGACGGCGCTGTCGAGCAGCCGGTAGCCGGACTCCAGAGCCGTGCGCATCACGGCCACCCCGTCGTCACCGCGAAGCGAGACCGTGCCGAAACCCACCACCGGAAGCGAACCGCCGTCGTTCAGTTCGTAAGAGTCAATCGCGATCATGATCCCACCCTAGCCCCGCCCCCGCGACGCGACCGGGAGCACGGACGCGGACGCGGACGCGGACACCCGAGAGGTGAGTAGAGAGTCGACGGGCATGGGGGGCGGCGGGAAGCCGCGTCTGCGGTCGGAATCGTCCGCGCGGCACCACCCGAGGGCGGCCTGCCGCCGGACGCGGACCGAGAGGACGTCGCACTGGAACCGACGCTGCGCCTGCAGGACGCCTCAGAAGCGGTCGGCGACCGGAGATGGCGCCTTTCTGGGCCGGTGCGGACGCCGGTCCCGATCCGATCGACGGCTCAGGGCCGAGGCGGCGGCGCGGGCGGTCGCGGTGTGCGGCGACCACCACGCCGAACCGAGTGTGGCGATGCGCCGGTCGCCTGGACCGTGCCCCGGGGCGCCACACCTCGCGGGTGGGGGCTATGAGGGCGGCGGCGAGCGCCTCGCAAGGTGGCACCGCCGAGGGTCCTGCGCTCCCCGGGGCCCGGCCGGGGAACGGGACGAGGACTGGCTACGATGACCCGGTGACCGCCTCTCCCCCATCCCTCCGGCAGCTGTCGGCCATCCCCGCTCTGCCGGCGCTCGCCTTCCTCGCCCTGCTCCCGGGCGAAGCCCAAGCCGACGTCGAGCCGCCCGCCACGCCGGCCGAGCACTACGCCGAACTGCTCGCGGAGGAGCCCGAGGGTGCCGCGGTCGTGGTCGACGGAGCCGTCGGCGGAACGCTGAAGCCCGAGGAGATGACCAACGAGCTCCACACCACCTTCGGCAGGCTGGATCTGCCGTACTACATCGTGGTGACCCCCTTCCTCGGGCCGGGCTCAGCGGTCGGGGACGAGAAGATCGCGCCGGCGCTGCACGACCGCCTGGGCTCCGACGGGGTGTATGCGGTCATGGGGCCGCAGGGCAGCGTGCTGGAGATCGAGTCCTACGGGGTCGAGGCCGACACGGACACCGCGCTGCACGTGGCGCTCACCGACCCCGGGCTCCGCTACGACGACCCCGCGACCGAGGTGGCCGAGGTGATCGTCGCAGCGCTGGAGAACCCGGCCGCGGCCGAGGAACTGCAGGCCGAACGCGAGCGGCCCTGGCCGTTCCGCGCGGATGTCCTCGCCGGGCTGCACCCGAGCCGTCCCGATGGCCCCGAGACCCTCGGGTTCCTGGTCGGAGCCGTCGGCGGAGCGGCCGTGGCCGTCGGCGGGTGGCAGGTCTGGCGGCTGGCGCGCCGCGGGCGCCTCCGCCCGGCCGCGGCCGTCGGGGTGGGCGCCGTGGCCGTCGCCGTGGGGGCGGTGAGCGCGCCGGCGGGGTGGGTGGCCGCAGCGCCCGCCGGTGACCACGAGACGCCCGACGCCGAGGAGTCGGCCCGTATGGAGGAGCCCTACGTCATCTCCACCGGGCGCGTGGCGCATGTCGCCCGGGCGCTGGGCGACGACCCCCTCTACGTCGACCCGCTGGTCCGGCTGCCGCGCGAGGGGCTGGACGACGTCGCCGAGGAGATCGGCCGGGCGCCGGTGCCCGTGTACGCGGCGGTGGTACCGCTGGACGCCGACGACGAGTCCGGCGGCGACCACGAGGTGCTCGCCGCCGCGCTGGCGTCGCTGGCCGAGCGCGAAGGCGTCTACCTCGTCGCCGGGCGGGACGTCGGCGGCGCCACCGGTGTCGGGGCCGCCACCCACGGTCTGGGGGCCGACTACTCCTTCGCCTTCGCGATGCAGCGGATCGAGGCGGCCGACCCGGCGGGTGCCCTGCATCAGGCCGTCGCCGCGCTCGACGACGTCGAACTCACCGGCGGCGGTTCGTACACGCCGCAGTTCACCGAGCAGGAACTCGGTATCCCGGCTCCGCGCATGGAGCGCTACTGGGCGGAGGGTGTGGCCCCCGGGCTCTTCGCCTTCGGCCTGCTCGTCGCCCCTGCGGCCATCGCCCTGGTCTGGCTGCTGCTGTACGCCCGCAAGATGTGGCGCGGCGGCGGCACCGTCGTCGGCGACCGCGCGCTGCGCCGCCTGGCGGGGCGCGAGACCGCGCGGCTGCGCGCGCTGCTCGCGCGCCCCGACGGCGGCCCGCCCGAGGCGCTGCTCCCCCAGGCCGACGCCGCGCTGCTGACCCTCGACGGCCGACCGCGGACCCTGGACCTGCTGGGCGTGGTGGTCCTCGCACGGCGGGTGCTGGCCGAGGCGGAGGATGCCGGCGGCTCCCGGCGGGAGCCGTGCGCGGTGAACCCGCTCCACACGTGGGCCACCGAACGCAGCCGTACCCGGGTGGGCCGCAACGGCAACGCCAAGGTGTGCGCGCGCTGCGCGGCACTGCGCCCCGAGGTGCGTTCCGCCGGCGTGCTGCGGCTGCGGTCCGGCGGAACCGCGCACGCCTACGACTCCAAGCCGAACGACCCGTGGATCCGCCACCGCTTCGGCGCCGACGCCCCCGCCTCCATGGTCGAGGCACTGTTGAAGGAGCACCATGTCAGCTAGGGTCCGAGCCGTCGCGATGCTGACCTCGCTGGCGATGCTTCTCAACCCGGTCGCAGCCGACGCCGCGGCGTCGCCGGACTCCGGCCCGGACTCCGGCCCGGGCTCCGGTCCAGGCTCCGGCTCCGGCTCCGGCGGTGCGGCTTCCACCCCCGCCGAGGAGATCGCCGAGTCCCTGGCCGACTCCCCGGTCCACGTGGACCCCGCCTACGACACCGCCTTTCCCGAGGCCGAGCGCGAGCGCATCGCGGACCTGATCGCGCAGGGGCCGCTCGACCTGTACGTCGTCGCGATTCCCCTGGCCACGGGCGACGCCTGGGACGGCGACCCCGAAGCGCTGCTGACCGCCGTGAACGACCGCATGGGCGGCGGCACGCGGCACATGCTGGCCTACGAGCAGGCCTTCGAGGGCAGCCTGACCGGCGCTGACTTCGGCCCGGACAGCTCGGATGAGGCCTTCTACGGTGCCCTGACCTCCGATGCCCTGCACCGGGAGGACGACGGGGTCTCGATCGCCGACCGGGTGGAGTCGGCCGTGGAGACCGCCAACTCCGCGGACCCCGCGGCCGCCTACGAGAAGGCATCGGCCGACTACGAGCCGCCTACCTCCTCCCGGCTCGCGAGCCTGCCCCCGTGGGTGCTGTGGGCCGGGCTCGCGGCCCTGGTGCTTCCGGCGGCCGGGGTCGGGCTTCTCCTGCTGCGCCGCCGCCGCGCCTCCGCAGCCGTTCCCCAGCACGCCGCCTTCGACAACGCCGACCGGGCGCAACTGGAAGCCCTCATGGAGCGCGGCGAGCGCGACCTCATCGAGCTCGGCGAGCGGCTCAGCGCGGCGACCGGGGTGTCCCCGCGCCACCTGTCGCGCGCTCTGGACGCGCGTGATGCCGCCGCGCGGGTCCACGACCGGATGAAGGCCGACGGACCCGCACTGGCCGAGGCGGTCGGCGTGCTCGTCCTGCTGGACCTGGCCGAGGACGCGCTGGCAGGGCGCGACACGCCGCGCCGCCCCTGCTACGCCAACCCGCTGCACGGCAGCCGGACCCGCCCGGTGCAGTGGCGGGAGTTCGGCGGCAGCCGCAGCATCCGGGTGCCGCTGTGTGCTGCGTGCGCCAAGGCGGTCGACAAGCGGGTCCGGCCGACGGTGCTGCCGGCCGAGCACGACGGGCGCACGGTGCCCTACTACGAGGTGCCCGCGGACGACAGCGTGTGGGCGGCGACCGGGTTCGGCACGCTCACCGGCGACCTCGTGCACCGGGTTCTGAGCGGGCAGCGCCGGTGAAGGCTACGGCGCCCCGCGCAGAGCCGCGAGGACGGCGCCGGCGGCGCCCCGGCGGTGTTGCCGGTGAGCCGCGGCACGGGAACGGCGGAGCGCAGAGCCGCCGCCCCCGGGTCCGCCCCGGCGAGCCCGGGCGCGGTGGGGACCGCCCGTGGGGGCGGTCGGATGGGTCGTCGCCAGCGGTGCCCTCCCCGGACGCCGATGCCGACGTACCCACGACCGCAACGCCCCGTCACCACCGGGTAGGGCCGCCCCTGACGGTCCCGCCGGGGACGCGTGGCGCGGAATCGGCTCGCGACGCTAGGGGTGCAGGACGATCTTGCCCACATGGCGCCTGCGGGCGAGTTCCTCCTGCGCGCGAGCGGCCTGGTGCAGCGGGAACACCGCGGCGACAACGGGCTGGATCCGGGCCTGACGGGCCAGGTCCATGAGAAGGCCGAAGTGCGTGGGCGTGTGCATCGCGGAGCCGATCACCTGCGCGTTGTGCAGATAGAGGCGGCGCACATCGAAGGCCACGTCGTACCCGCCGAGCGCGCCGGCGACGACCCACCGGCCGCCTTCGCGCAGCAGCGGCAGTCCCTCACTCACCAGATTCCCGGCGACGACGTCGAGTGCGACGTCGACGCCCTCCGGGGCGGCGGCGCGGATCTGCTCCGGGACGTCTCGTGCGCGGTCGATCATCACGTGTGCGCCCGCCTCGCGCACCGGACCGATCTTGGACCCGCTGCTGACGGCGAGCACCCGCGCGCCGCGGGCGCGGGCGATCTGCACCAGCGCCAGGCCGACGCCGCCGGACGCTCCCGAGACCAGGACGGTCTCCCCCTCCCGCAGCCGTCCCCGCTCGATCATGCCCAGCGCCGTGCCGTAGGCGGTCGGCAGCGCCGCGAGCTGGTCGTCCGTGAGCGGTGACTCCGCCATGTCGTGCACGCGCTGCGCAGGAGCGGTCACGTACTCGGCGTAGCCGCCGTCGCGTTCGCTCCCCATGAGGCCGATCGGGTTCGCGTCCGGCCCATCTGCGTCGTAGATCGCCGGGTCGACGACCACTCGCCGACCGGTGAGGCGCTCGTCGGCCCCGGCCCCGACCGCCACGACCCGGCCTGCAACGTCGGCGCCCTGGATGCGCGGGAAGTCGATCGGACCCCGCCAGCCCGACAGCGCCTCCGGGTCTCCCGGGCGGCCATAGGCGCCCTCGCGGGTCCACAGGTCGGTGTTGTTCAGTGCCACCGCGCTGACCTGGACCAGTACCTCCCCCGCCTGCGGCGTAGGCGCGGCCGCCTCCACCGGCTCCAGGACCTCCGGCCCTCCGTGCTCTGCGATCCGCACTGCGCGCATGGTCTCGCACACCCCCATCGCCGAATTAGGTATACCGGTCGGTATACATCACCATGGTACACCGATCGGTAAAGGACCCCGAGTAGGACGGCGCACTCCGTCGACCGCTGACATATGTCATGCCCGAGCCGTACGAGGCGCGGAGAGAACCGGTGATCCGTGACACTCAGTCACGGCGCTGCTCCGCCCTAGGGGAGCATGGACCACAACGACGGCCGCCGTCCCTCTCTTCCACCCTCGCCTCCGCCCGCACGGTCGGACGGCGCGGCCGACGCGGTCCGCGCGGCCCCGGGTACGGGAGCGGTGCGGACGCCTCAGCACCCGCCGGCCGATCCGGCTGACCCGGCCGATGCGGCCGGTGCGGCCGATGCGGCCGATCCGGACCCGCGCGGCCGCGGTCGCCGCGATCGCGGCGGTGGTGTGGCTGCGCACGCGCAGGACGGGACCGGCTCTGACCGCCGGGCCCGCACCGACCGCACCGACCGCACGACAACGGACATGAGCGGTCCGCCGGCGGCCGTGCGGGCGGGTGGGAGAGGATGGGCGGGTGCTGACCGATGCCCTCCTCGGCCTGACCGGTGTGGCCGGTGCCCTGCTGGCCGCCTGGGCCCTGCTGCTCCTCGCCCTTGTGGTGATGCGCCCCGCTGGGATGTCTGCGGCCGAAGGACTGCGGCTGATGCCGGATCTGCTGCGCCTGCTGCGCAGCCTGGCGGCCGACCGGTCGCTGGCCTGGACTGTCCGGCTCCGCGGATGGGTCGCGCTCGCCTACGTCGTCAGCCCGATCGATCCGGTGCCCGACTTCCTGCCCGTGATCGGACTCGTGGACGAGGTCGTCGTGGTCGCCGTGCTGCTGCGCTCGATGATCCGCCGGGCCGGGCCGCAGGTCGTCGGGCGCCACTGGCGCGGCACCGCGCAGGGGCTGGCCGTCGTCCACCGGCTCTGCGGCCTCCCCTCGGCGCCGCCCGCATCAGGCTGACCGGGGCATCTCCCGGATCGCTCAGCCGTGCCCGAACCTCCGCACACAGCCACCCCACCTACGGGAACCGCCTGCGCCCTGCCCGGTCGCCGCTGTCCGCGCTCGGGCTGTTCGCCGGAGTCGGCGTGCTCCCGCTTGCGGTGTGGGGCTGCTCCGCCGGGCGCTCGCGCCGCGCCGAGCGGACCGCCGCCGGGCGCCGCTTGGCACCCGCGGGGCGGCGGCCGGGGGCGGCGCCGGCCGCCGGCCCGGAGTCAGAAGTGCACCGTGACGGTCTTGGTCTCGGTGTACGCGTCCAGAACCTCGATTCCGTGCTCGCGCCCGATGCCGGACTGCTTGAAACCGCCGAAGGGCACGGTGCCGGCGCTCATGTCGGCGAAGGCGTTGATCCAGACGGTTCCGGCGCGCAGGCGTGCGGCGGTGCGGTGGGCCCGTTCGAGGTCCGCGGTCCACACGGAGGCGGACAGGCCATAGACGGTGTCGTTGCCCTGTGCGACGGCGTCCTCGGCGTCGGTGAACGTCATCAGCGACGCCACGGGGCCGAAGACCTCCTCGCGTACCACGCGGGCGTCGCTGCCGACGCCCTCGACCAGCGTGGGCGGCATGTACAGGCCATCACCGGTACGGCCGGCCGTCTCCAGAGAGCCTCCGTCCTCGCGGGCCGCCTCCAGGTAGGACGACACCCGTTCGAAATGCGGCCGCGAAGCCAGCGGCCCCATGCGCGTGTCCGGGTGGAAGGGGTCCCCGAGGGTGTAGGTGTGCATCTCCCGGACGAGCAGCTCGCGGAACCGATCGCGGACGGACTCCTGCACGAAGATCCGGCTTCCGGCGACGCATCCCTCACCACTGCCCTGGGCGAATCCGGCGACGGCCCCCTTGGCGGCGGCCTCGAGGTCCGCGTCGTCGAAGACGATCGTGGGCGACTTGCCGCCCAGTTCCAGCGTCACCCGCTTGAGGTCCGTGCTGGACGCCTCCAGAATGCGCTTGCCCACGGTCAGCGAACCGGTGAAGGAGATCTTGTCGACGTCGCCGTGGCCCGTCAGCGCCTCCCCTGAAGCGGCACCGCCGGTGACGATGTTGACGACGCCGGGCGGCAGGTCCGTGGCCGTCAGCAGCTCACCGATCCGCAGTGTTGACAGCGGCGACCAGGCCGCGGGCTTGGCGACCACGGTGTTGCCGGTCGCGAGCGCCGGACCCAGCTTCCACGCCAGTTGCAGGACCGGGCCGTTCCAGGCGGTGATCGCGCCGACGACACCCAGCGGCTGGCGCAGGGTGTAGCTGAACACCGTCGGGTCCGACGGCGCCGTCTGCCCGTAGATCTTCGTCGGCCAGCCCGCGTAGTGCCGGAACACCTCCACCGAGTGCTCCACCAGCCAGCGGGTCATCCACAGCGGACCGCCCATGTCGAGCGAGTCCAGCACGGCCAACTCCTCAGCGTGCTCCTCCAGCACGTCGGCGATCTGGAGCAGCACCCTGCTGCGCTGATAGGGGGTGATGTCCGCCCACGACGGGGCTTCGAAGGCGCGGCGGGCGGCGGCGACCGCCAGGTCCACGTCGTCTTGCCCGGCTAAGGAGACGCGGGCCAGCGCCCGTCCGGTGGTGGGGTCGACGGTCTCGAAGGTCTCGGCGGAGCGCGGCGCGGTCCAGGCGCCGTCGATCAGCAGGTGCTTGGCCTCGCCGTCGAGGAAGGCGGGAGCCGGGCGTTCGGCGGCGTCCATAGTGAGCGGGGCGGTCATGGCTGCTCTCCTGCGCTAGAAAAACGAACTGGTTCGTTCGCTCCGGTCGACACTAGAACAGCCGTGTCCGGATGGCAAACGAACCAGTTCGTTTACACTGGAGGCATGGACAAGGGACAGGCCAGTCGGCGGCGCCTGCTGGACGCGGCCACCGTCGAGTTCGCCGCTCACGGCATCGCCGGCGCGCGCGTCGACCGCATCTCGGCCGAGGCGAGGGTCAGCAAGGCGCAGATGTACGCCTACTACGGCGGCAAGGCGGAGCTGTTCGACGCCGTCCTCGCCGACCAGGTCGCCGGTGTGCTCGACGCCGCACCGCTGACCGCCGAGGACCTGCCCGGCTACGCCGTCCGCCTCTACGACGCCTACCTCGCCTATCCGCAACTCGTACGCCTGGCCACCTGGGCCCGCCTGGAGCGCTCCTCCGCCGGCCATCTGTTCTCCGCGGAGGCCGAAGAGCCCAAGCTCCAGGCCATCGCCGACGCCCAGCGCAGCGGTCACATCGACCCCGCCCTGCCCGCGGCCGATGTGCACTCCATGGTCATCTCCATGGCCATGACCTGGTCGCCGACCAGCCTTACCTACGCCGCCACCGCGGCCGACCCCGGCAGTGACCACGACCGCCGCCGGACCAGCCTGGCCACCGCCGTCAGCCGCGCCTTCTCCCCGTGACCGCACCGCCGGAAGCCCCGCGACCGGCCTGAGCGCGCGGCAGCGGCCGGCCGTTCGGTCGGCCGGCCGCCGGCGTCAGCACCCGGCCGCGGCGCGCATCGCTCGCGGCGGCGGCGATGCCGCCTTTGGGGAACGGCTTCGCCGCTTCTGCTCGCTTATCCGGCGCCCCGCCGATCAGAACGCGGCATCCGTCCGAGTCGGGAGGCCCGGCGACCGTCCCTGCCGGGCGTCGCGCCCGGTTCGGCTGCTTGGCGGGTGAAGCACGGAAGGACTCAGGCATGCAGGGTGGGCCGGTAGACGCACTCGTTGATGTGTCCGTCGAGCGTCCGGCTCTCGACCAGCTCGAGGTCGAAGTCGGCGGCACCCTGGAAGAGCGGGTCCAGCCCGGTCCGACCGGTGATCACGGGGAAGAACGTCACCTGCAGGCGGTCGACCAGGCCGGCGGCCATCAGCGCCCGGTTCGTCGACAGGCTGCCGTGCGAGCGCAGCGGCACGTCGGACTCCTCCTTGAGCCGGGCGACGACCTCGACGGCGTCGCCGCTCACGACCGTTGCGTCCGGCCAGTCGAGCGGTCCCTCCAGTGTGGTCGAGACGACCGTCGCCGGGAGGTTGCGCATCCGGGTGACCCACGGGTCGCGCACATCGGAGTCCTCGGTGCTCTCGGCCAGCATCCGGGCGAACAGCCGATAGGTGTTGGCCCCGAAGACCATCCGCTGCTCCTCGCCGTACAAGGCGAGGCGGTGGTCGAGCAGCTCGGGGCCCTGCTTGCCCCAGTAGCCGGTCCAGTCGCCGCCGGCGGCGCCGAAGCCGTCGATGCTGGAGAAGACGTCGAAGGTGTAGGTGGCGGCCATGGTGCTCTCCTCGGGTGGGCTCGGTCGGCCTGTGCAATGACAGACCGGAATCCGCGGCGGGACTCATCGCCGTTGGCCCTCCCCTCCGAATTGCCGGAGTCGGGCACGATCCCGCTGAGAGTCACCACCCGGCGTGCCGGCGGCACGGCGGCGCGGAGGACCGCGTCGTCGCAGACCGCGGGCCGCGGCGCGGGCTCGGGTGTCGGCCGCTGCCGAGGGCGCTCCGCGTCGGCCAGGGCCGATCCCGCGCCGGTGCGGCGGGGATGCGGGCGCATTGGGCGCCGACCCGCGACTGCGGGCCGGCGCCCGATGCCGCCGGGCCCCTGGCCGGGGCGCCTGATCAGCCGCGGTCGACCAGAATCTGCCCGTCGGTGACGCTCTGGCCGGCCAGGCCGCTGCCGTAGTTGGCCTCGACCCGCGAGCGCTCGGAGGCGTCGGGGTAGGCGTTGGTGCAGTCCACGCCGCCGGTGGAGCCCGACATCAGCGACGAGCACGGACCGGGCTTGACGTCGGGCAGGCCCAGGCTGTGGCCGAGCTCGTGTGCGGCGATGCGCACCGCGTCGTAGCCTTCGGCGGTGCCTTCGCGGCCCATCCAGACGGTGACCTGCCCGCCCGGGCGCACCGGGCCCAGATGGGCGCGGGGCCAGCCGTCGTCGGCGACGATGCGGATCTCGGCGCGCTCTCCGGCGGAGGCCGGCTCCAGGCGGACGTTGCCGACGCTGGAGTTCCACACGTCCACGGCCTCCGCGACGGCGGAGGTGTACTCCGCTGCCTGGCCGGCGTCGTAGTGCAGGACGGTCTGGCGCAGCGGCTGCGACCGCTCGGCGGGTGACGCGGCGGCCGGTGCGGCGCCCACCAGCGCCAGCGCGCTCAGAGTGATCAGGAGGGACGTAAGGATGCGTCTCAGCATGGGGGGCTCCCTGGGGGTGAGGGTGCTGATGCTCGGTGACCCGGTGGGGTCGGCCTGATGCTATTTGTAGTGACGTATCACCACAACGTGTCCAGACCGCCGAATTGCGACGCTGTGCGCCGTTCCGGAGGTCATGGGCGGCAGGGCCGCCGGGAATCCGCCGCAGGGACCCTCGCCCGGCGGCCGCACAGATCCAAGCCGCACACCCGCCCGCGCCCCCGGCCGCTCCCGCAGGGCGTTAGGAGTCCGGGAACCATGACAGGAGGCGGCCCCGCGACCAGGAGCGGCCGACGGCCTCGGCATGCAGAGCCGAGTGCTCGAACACCGCCAGGCCGAGGATGCTGTGGCCTGAGGCCCGGCGATCCCCCAGTGTCGGTATCGTCGGCGCGACTCCGACCCCCTCGGCCGACACCCACGCCACGGACCGGCCGAGCGCCGCTTCGTCGAGGCGGTGCAGGAAGCGCAGGCGGCTCTCCAGCGGCAGGCGCGAGAGCGCCCACGTCGTGGTGACGACGGGCAGGGCGTCCGGGGGCACCCGGGCGAAGGCGTCGGGCAGCGCCTCGACGGTGTCGCCTGGCAGCAGGATCGGCGGCTCCGCCGCCGCCAGCGCCGTCTCCGCTTCGAGCCTCGCCAGCCGCTCCGCGAGATCCGGCCGGTCCGGCCAGAGGCAGGCGCGCAGCCAGCGGGCGTCGTCCGCGTCGGTCACGTCGACCGGGTCGGGGTCGACGCCCACCCGGGCCACGACCTCGGGCATCGCCCGCGTCGGGACGGGCCGGTCCCCCACGACCGAGCACCGCGTCTGCACCGGAGACGACGGATCGCCCAGCGGCCGCCCGTCGCCGTAGGTGATGCCGACGCGGTCGACGTTGAGGTTGAACCCGGCCGAACAGCCCACGTCGATCAGGCCGACCGCGTTCGCGCCCGCCCGGCGCGCCGCCTCGGCGACGGCCGGATACAGCACGGCGCAGTGTCCGGTCTCGTCGGGCCGTGTCCGCCGGCGCGCAGCGATGGCCGCGACCGAGTCAGTCATCCGCAGCAGCGTGTCGATCGCCGCAGCGGCGGCGGCGTCGCCGTCCGCGGCGGCATAGGCCGCGGCGAGCGCCGGAGCGCGCCCGGCGAGGGCGAGATCGTGCAGCGCGGCGAGGACCACCGTCGGGTGCCGCCTGCGCGCCGGCGCCGCCTCGATGGCGCGCAGCGCCTCGTCGGACTCGCTCAGGGCGACGGCGACGCGCTCGTACAGCGGTGAGGTCGCGGCGGCGTCGACCTCACCGAAGCGGCGATACACCTGGGCGAGGGTGCGGGCCCTCCTCACGGGCCGGCCGCCCGCCTCGAACGCACGACTCATACGACTGGATCATATCGTTGAGGCGCCGATTGAGAGTTCGACCGCTATGACCGCGCCACAACGCCGAAAAGCCTCAAACTTCGACGTACTCGTCCTCGCTTGCGTGCGCGGCACCGCTTCCCCGGTCCCTGCTAGCCGGGGCCTCCTTCCGCTCGACCGGCGGGGCTGCCTTCGTGGTCGTCGGCGAGCAGTTCGGCCAGCTCGGCCAGGATGCGGCCGTCGTCGGCGGTGAGCTCGACCTCGTCGCCGTGGCGGGCGCCCAGCGCCATCAGACCGAGGACGCTGGCGGCGTCGACCGGGGTCCCGGCCTCGCCGTCGTCGACCTTGGCGATGCGGACCGGGCCCTCGTACCGGGCGGCGGCTTCGGCCAGCAGTGCCGCGGGGCGGGCGTGCAGTCCCACGGGCGAGGCGATGGTGACACGTCGGTGCATCGGGGGGTCCTTCCGGCTGTCGGAGTCAGGCGGTGGCCGCGACCGGTTCGCTGGCGGGGTTCCGTTCGCCGCGGCCGATGCTCTTGGCCAGCAGGACGGCGGCGGTGGAGACCGCGATCCCGATGAGGATCGCGGCCAGGTACGGCAGCGGGGCGCCGACCAGCGGCAGGACGAACACGCCCCCGTGCGGGGCCATGAGGGTGCTGCCGAAACCGATGGCCAGGGCCCCGGCGGTGGCCGAACCCACGACGATGGAGGGGATGACCCGCAGCGGGTCGACCGCGGCGAAGGGGATCACGCCCTCGGTGATGAAGGAGGCGCCCAGGAGCCAGGCCGGCCGGGCGCTGGCGTGCTCGGCGGGGCTGAACAGGCCGCTCTTGATCTTGGTGGCCAGCGCCAGGGCGATGGGCGGTGTCATGCCCGCGGCCATGGCGGCGGCCATGATCGCGTGCGCGGTCTCGCTGCCGGTGGAGAGCCCGCCGACGGCGAAGGTGTAGGCGACCTTGTTGACGGGGCCGCCCATGTCGAAGGCCATCATCGCCCCGATGAGCGCGCCCAGCAGGATCGCGTTGGTACCGGTCAGGCCGTTGAGCCAGCCGGTGACGGCCTGCATGACCACCGCCACGGGCTCGCCCACGACCACGAACATCAGGGCGCCGACCACGGCCGACCCGAGGAGCGGCAGCACGAGCACCGGCATCACCCCGGCCATGGCGCGGGGCACCGGGACTCGGCGCAGTCCGGCGATCACCGCGCCGGCGAGCAGACCCGCGAACAGGCCGCCGAGGAACCCGGACTCCACGGCCACGGCCGCCGCGCCGCCGACGAAGCCGGGGGCCAGGGCGGCCCGGTCGGCCATGGCGTAGGCGATGAAGCCCGCCAGGACCGGCACGAGGAAGTCCATCGCCAGGGTGCCGACCTGGTTGGCCAGCGCGGCCCAGCTGGTGAGGCTGAGCGCGTCGAAGTGCTCGGTGACCGGCGGGGCCTCGGTGATGTCGTAGCCGCCCAGGGCGAAGCTGATCGCGATGAGCAGACCGCCGGCGGCCACGAACGGGATGACGTAGCTGACCCCGGTCATGAGCCACTGCCGGAGGTTGCTCCCGAACCCTCCGGCGGCGGTCACCTTCGTCTCGGGCGCGGGCGTCGCCGCGTCCGGCGCGGCGCCTGCGGCGGTCGTCCGGCCGGGCCCTGCACCGCCCGGGGCCGCGGGCTCGGGACCGCTCCGCGCCGGGTCGGCATGTTCCGCGGCTTCGGCGGCGCGTTCGAGGAGGCCGGCGGCGTCGTTGACGGCCTGCTTGACCGTGCCCTCGACCACGGGCTTGCCCGCGAAGCGCTCACGGCCCTGCACGCCGACGTCGGCGGCGAAGACCACGGCGTCGGCCGCGGCGATGTCCGCGTCCGACAGGGCCGAGGTGCCGGCCGACCCCTGTGTCTCCACGGAGACCTCGTGCCCGGCGGCGCGCCCGGCCTGTTCGAGGGCTTCGGCCGCCATATAGGTGTGGGCGATGCCGGTGGGGCAGGACGTCACGGCCACGAACCTCACGGCGCCACCTCCGAACGGACGTAGTCGGCCGCGTGGGCGGGATCGTCGGCGGCCAGCAGGGTGCCGGTGAACTCGGAGCGCATGAGCCGGCGCGCGAGCGCGGCCAGCACGGCCATGTGGTCGGTGTCGCCGCCCTCGGGCGCGGCGATCAGGAAGATGAGGCGGGCGGGTCCGTCGTCGGCGCCGAAGTCCACGCCCTCGGCGCTGCGGCCGATGGCGAGGGTGGGGGCGGTGACTGCGGCCGAACGGCAGTGCGGGATGCCGATGCCTCCGGGGAGGCCCGTGGGCATCTGCTGCTCGCGCGCTTCGACATCGGCGAGGAACCGCTCCAGGTCGGTGACCCGGCCCTCAGCGCGCAGGCGTTCGGCGAGGGCGCGCACCGCGGCGCGGCGTTCGGTGGGCGCGAGGTCGAGATCGACCAGGCCGGTGGTGACGAGCTCGGTCATCGTGCTGCTCCGGTGAGGGTGAGGGCGGTGTCGACTGCGGTGACGCGCACACTGGCGGAGCGCGGATCCTGAGGACCGGGCATGCGGCTGCCCGGGAGTCCGACGGCGGCGGCGCCGTGCGCCACGGCGGCGCGCAGCGCCTCGGGGCCGGCGCCGCCGGCGCCGAGGAAGCCGGCGAGCAGGGCGTCGCCGGCGCCCACGGTGCTCACGATCACGGTGGGGGCGCTGCGGGCGTGCCAGGCGCCCGCGCCCTCGGCCAGCAATGCGCCGTCGGCCCCGAGGCTGACCAGGACCGCCCCCACACCGCGGGCGCGCAGGTCGCGGGCGACGTCGAGGACGGCACCGAGAGTGGGGAGGGGCCGCCCGGCGAGCTCGGCGAGTTCGTCGTGGTTGGGTTTGATCAGGTCGGGGCCCGCGGCCGCGGCGTGGGCCAGGGCCGGGCCGGAGGTGTCCACGGCCGTGCGCGCGCCCGCCCGACGCCCGGCCCGCACGAGGTCGGCGTGCAGGTGCTCGGAGCCGTCGGCGGGCAGGCTGCCGCAGGCGACGAGCCACTCGGCCCCGGCGGCCAGCTCGGCGGCGCGGTCGACGAGCTCGCGGGCCTCGCCGCTGTCGAGGGGGCTGCCGGACTCGTTGAACTTGGTGGTGGTGCCGTCGGCCTCGACCACGGTGACGTTGCTGCGGGTGGCGCCGTGCACGGGCACCTCGACGACCGGCACCCGCTCGTCCCGCAGCAGGGAGCCCAAGTGTGCGCCCTCGGGTCCGCCGCACGGCAGCAGGCTGGTGGTGGGCCGCCCCGCGGCGGCCAGGACGCGGGCGACGTTGACGCCCTTGCCGCCGGGGTCGAGGTCGGCGCGCAGGCCGCGGTGGACCTCGCCGCGCGCCAGCCCGGCCACCGCAATGGTGCGGTCCAGGCTGGGGTTGGGGGTGACGGTGACGATCATGCGATCACCACGTCGGCCCCGGTACCGGCGAGCTCCGCGCGGGCGCGGTCGTCGATCCCGCCGTCGGTGACGACGACGTCCATCTCCTCCAAGTGGGCGAAGCGGCTGAAGTGGTCGTCGCCGTACTTGGTGTGGTCGGCGAGCAGCACCCGGCGCCGGCAGGCGCGCACCATGGCGGCTTTGACGGCGGCCTCAGCGGGGTCCGGGGTGGTGCAGCCGCGTGCGTCGGAGAACCCGTTGGTCCCGAAGAAGCCGACGTCGACGGTGAGGCCGCCGAGGACGTCCTGGCCCCACGTGCCGACCGAGGCCAGCGTCGTCGCGCGGACCCTGCCGCCGAGCAGGTGGAGTTCGCAGCCGGGCCGGGCCACGAGCCGGTTGGCGGCGGGCAGGGAGTTGGTGACGACGGTGAGCTCGACGCCGTCGGGGACAAGCCCGGCCAGGCGGGCGGTGGTGGTGCCGCCGTCGAGCAGGACGGTGCCGCGCTCGGGCAACCGGTCGACGGCGGCGCGGGCGATGCGCTCCTTCTCCGCCTCGCTGGTGCGGTCGCGCAGGGTGACGCTGGGTTCGAAGTCCACGCGTTCGACGGGGATGGCGCCGCCGTAGACCCGGCGCAGCGCGCCCTGGCGTTCGAGCACCCCGAGATCGCGCCGGATGGTCTCCGGTGTCACGGCCAGTTCCTCGGAGGCCGACGACACGTCGACGCGTCCGTCCCGGCGTGCCCTCCGCACCAGCGACTGCCGGCGCTCGGCCCCGTACATGCCCGATTCCCTTCGGTTTCATGTTGGTTGCTGTTTGATTGTGCCCGTTGTTGCCAGGTTGTCAAGGGTCGGTGAGCGCGCAGACCGCCCAAGCGCCGGCCGCGTACCCCTACCGCCCCCGGTCCGCGCTCGCCGGCTCCCGGCGACCGCGCACCGGAGCCGCCGGCCTTCTCCGCGGCGGCCAGAACCGCCCGTCAGCAGGCTCTGGAGAATGGCCCGATGCACAGCGGAGACGACCGCCGCAATGCACGCGGAGGACTCGGAACCGCAGATATGAGCGTTACGGGAGTGACCGCGGACCGACAGTCGGAGTTTCCCGAAAATCCGTTTCCGACCTCGACCGATCCCCGCATACGGCACGCTCCGCCTTCGCGTCGGCCGCGGATTTTGGCGTCCTCGAAATCCCACCGGCACGCGCGTTCCGGTTCCATCCGGATTCAAACGTATTTTCCTGAGGATTCACGGGCACGCCCGCCGGAGCGGGCGCAGACAAGGCGCTGACGA
The DNA here is from genome assembly GCF_039542725.1 of Streptomonospora halophila. Lineage (NCBI taxonomy): Bacteria > Bacillati > Actinomycetota > Actinomycetes > Streptosporangiales > Nocardiopsidaceae > Streptomonospora > Streptomonospora halophila. The sequence continues at coordinate 89,452 of NZ_BAABIK010000019.1, forward strand.
CCAATGTGACCTGCACCGACACCGCCCTATGCGCGTTCGGTGGCCACGCTGCGGATGGACGGTCGACCGGGGGTCCGCCACACGGGAAAGCGCTTTCGGTAACTCGCCGCGACTACCGAGGAGGATTCTAGAAACGGACGAATTTTGCAGGTCATCGGGCCGGCGAAGCACGAGCGACACACACCGGAGCGCACCGGTCTAGCTGATGAGCAGCATTAATATGCCATTGCCGGGATAACCGGAGGATTTGCGGATCATCGTCTGGACTTGACGGCTCTTAAATGCGTACGATCGGCCGCCACGGCCCAACCCGCAGGGCCGTGGAAATCCGAAAGGAGAACCATGCCCCCTGTTCTCAAGAGGATGAGCACAGCGGCCGTCGGTGCGGTCGCCGCCGCCGGTCTTCTGGTACCGGCCGGGACCGCGATGGCCGCGCCCGCCGCGCCGGAGGCACCCGCACCGGCATCGCAGACCGCCGCCACCCAGGCGAAGACCATGGGCGTCAAGATCGACCTGGGCAGCGCGGTCGTCAACATCTCCAGCCGGATCTTCGACATCGCCGTCACCGCGATCGAGCGGAACCAGAACCGCAGCGGCTACGTGAAGAGCCTGATGGAGGGCGCGTTCTACGACGCGGGCCAGAGCTACAACGTGATGGTCGTCAAGGCCGACCACCCCTACTCCTTCGACCTGGACAACATCGTCTACGACGGCACGGTCCACGCCTCGGGCTACCCGGCGTTCCGGGTGCTCGTCTTCGACTCCGGCCGGTTCACCAACGAGGGCGACGGCGGCTACATCAACTGGGCCTTCCGCGGCTGGTTCGACCGCAGCGGCATGACCGTCGACTTCCGCAAGCCCTGACCCCGCGGCCGAGAGGAGCGCACACGTGAGGTTCCGTACAGCACTCGCCGTCGCGCCGCTGGCCGCGGCGGCGCTACTGGGCACGGCGGTCGGCACGGCACAGGCCGAGACCGCGAGCCCGAACCAGACCCCGGCGACCGTCCAGGCCGCCGAGAGCCCGACCGTGACCGTGCACCTCGACGACGGTGCCAACGGCTTCGAGGTGGGCCGCGCCATCAGCGCCATCAACGAGGACAACCGCGGCGAGTTCGTCCGCCGCGCCGTCGACGAGGCCTTCGAGGCCAGCGGCGGCCGCTACAACGTGGTCCTGATGAACCTCAGCCAGGGCTACGAGGAGCGGCTGGAGTCCAAGCGGCTCTACGCCAACGTCCGATGGGGCTCCATCAACTACGGACTCTGGATCGCCGAGGCGGGAGAGTTCACCAACACCGGCGACGGCGGCTACATCAACTGGGGCTTCCGCGGCTGGTTCGACCGCGAGGGCAACACCGTCCGGTTCCACCGCCCCTGATCCCGGAGAGGAATCCAGTACATGAGGATCGCCAAGCTGATCGCCGCCTTCGCCGCGGCGGTGGTCGCCGTGACAGGCGCGGCGACGATCGCCGCTCCGCGGCCCGCCGTCGCGGAATCCGCCACCACCATGGCGTTCGACGCCTGCGACCTGCGGGTGAAGCTGCGCGAACTGCGCGGCTGGGACGCCAACGACCAGTACAACATCATGGTGTGGAAGGAGTCGGCACGCGCCTCCAGCCACTTCGACGGCATCGTCTCGCAGGGGCACACCACCGCACAGGAGTGCGACGCGGTCATCGGCAACGACATCAACTTCTTCTGGGTCGTGTTCAGCGGCGGTGGCGAGTTCGTCCGCAAGGGCGACGGCGGCTACCGCAACTGGGCGTTCTACGGCGTGTGGGAGCGCGACGACACCCACGTCCGGTTCCTGCCCCGGTGACGACGCCCCTCTGCGACGAAAGGACCGATGAGCAATGCGTGCGATGAAAAGGACGGCGGCGGTGCTGGCGGTGGCGGGCGTCGCGGCCGCGGGCGCACCGGCCGCCGCGCAGGCGTCGGACTATCTCGACCCCTGCGACCTGCGCACCAAGATCGACGAACTGCAGGGCTGGGGCTCGGACACCTCGAAGAACATCATCGTCTACAAGGCCACCGCCCGGGAGTCCAGCCACTTCGAGGGCGTGGTGACCGAGGGCACCACCACCGCCAAGCCCTGCGAGAACTTCTGGCCGAGCGAGCACGACTACCACTGGGTCGTGTTCAGCGGCGAGGGCGAGTTCGTCCGCAAGGGCGACGGCGGCTACCGCAACTGGGCGTTCTTCGGCGTGTTCACCCGCGACGACAACGTCGTGGACTTCCACGCCAGATAGACGCCGTGCGACCGCTGCGGCGTGGGTCCCTCCTGCCGGTCCCACGCCGCGGCGGCATGCACCCCCCGACCGCCGGCGGCCGCCGGCGGTCGGGGCGCACCGCGCGCCGCCGGCCGCGCTGTCCGGGCGCAGGCATCGGCAGCCTCGCCCTCACCGTGCAGCGGCGTCCGTGCCGAGCATCCGCAGCGCGAGGTCGGCGTAATAGCCGGCAAGCACCTCGGGCGAATCCGCGCCTTCGATGCTGTACCAGCGCACCAGGTCGATGCCGAGCGACACGATGGCGCGCACGGACCGGTTGACGTCGGGAACGTCGAAGACGCCTTCCCGCGCCCCCCGCGTGACCGCCGAGCGCAATACGGCGGTGAAGCGCCGTCGCAGCTCCCGGACCGCGGCGCGGTGTTCGGGGCCGAGGCCGGCGAGCTCGTACTGGCACACCCGGGCCACCGTGTGGTGACGCGCGTGCCAGGCCACGAGGCCTGCGACGAGCCGTCCGACGTACGCCCTCGTGTCGCCGTCGTCGCGCTGCGCCCGGATCGCTTCGAGAGCGCGCTCGTGACCGGTCCGGACGATCTCGAACAGGACGCCCTCCTTCGAGGGGAAGTGCACGTACAGCGCGCCGGGGCTCAGGCCGATGGCCGCCGTGATGTCCCGCGTGGTGGTCGCGTGGAAGCCCTTCCGGCTGAAGCACAGCACGGCCGAGGTGAGCAGCGCGCGGGCCGCCTCCGGCAGGTCGTCGCTCCACAGCTCCCCCACCGCGCCCGCCGCGAGATCCGCCGGCGGGGCCACCGACTTGCTGGGGCCACCGCGCCGTTTCCGATTCGCGACCATGCCGATTCCGCTCCATGCCACGTTGCGGTGCCCGCCGCCGATGCGACCGGACGCCGGACCTCGACACGCTCCGGCGAACACCTCTTGACACCGGCCCAACTTAGGGTAACTATGCGCTTAGTTACAACTAGCCGCAGGCGGCGAACCGGCGCCGACGGCGGCCGCGCTGCACCGCCGCGGAACATCGAGGTGGGAAATGGCCATGGAACGTCAGCAGTCGAGCCGAGACATCACCGTGGTACTGGACGGCTTCTCCTATCTGGAGTGCCCGCGGTGGCGCGACGGCCGGCTGTGGGTCTCGGACTTCTACACCAACCAGGTCGTGGCGACCGACGGCCGCGGCGGCACCGACGTGGTGGCCGAGGTCCCGAACCAGCCGGCGGGACTGGGCTTCCTGCCCGACGGACGCGCGCTCATCGCCTCGATGCGCGACCACCGCATTCTGGTGCGCGACGGCTCGGGAGGGCTCAGCGTGCACGCGGACCTGTCCGGCGCCGTGTCCGGCATGCTCAACGACATGGTCGTGGACCACCGGGGGCGCGCCTATGTGGGCAACTTCGGCTTCGACCTGATGGGCGGAGCCCCGCTGCGCTACACCACGCTCGCCCGGGTCGATCCCGACGGCACGGTCACCACGGTGGCCGAGGACCTGGGTTTTCCCAACGGCATGGTGATCCTGCCCGAAGGCGTTCTGGTCGTCGCCGAGACCTTCGCCGGACGGTTGACCGCCTTCGACATCGACGAGGAGGGCGGTCTGGGCAACCGGCGCGTCTGGGCGCAGTTCGGCCGGCCGCCGCAGACCGACGATGTCGCACAGGCCGTGGAAGAGCTCGACGTCGCTCCCGACGGCATCTGCGCGGACGCCGAGGGCGCCGTGTGGGTGGCCGACGCCCTGCATGCCCGCGTCCTGCGCGTGGGCGAGGGCGGCGCGGTCCTGGAGGAGGTCCCCGCCGGAACCGGGGTCTTCGCCTGCATGCTCGGCGGCGACGACGGCCGCACCCTGTTCCTGTGCACGGCACCCTCCTTCGCCGAGCACGAGCGCCGCGCGGCCCGCGAGGCCGAGCTGCGGGCCGTCCGCGTCGAGGTTCCGCACGACGGCCTGCCCTGACGCCCGCACCGGCCCCGCCACCCGTCATCGCCGGAGGAACCCCATGGACATCGCCTGCGCCTTCCCGACGGCCCTGAGCTCGCCGGACGACATCGCCGTTGCCGAACGCCTGGGATACACCCGCGCGTGGGTCTACGACACCCCGCAGCAGAGCCCCGACGTGTGGATGACCCTGGCGCTGGCCGCCCGACGCACCGAGCGGATCGGCCTCGGACCGGGGGTCCTGGTACCCAGCCTGCGCCATCCGATGGCCAACGCCGCCGCGACCGCCACCCTCACCGCACTGGCGCCCGGCCGGGTCGCGGTCGCCTTCGGCACCGGGTTCACCGGCCGGCGCGCCATGGGCTACCCGGCGATCAGCTGGTCCTACATGGACTCCTACATACGCGCCTACCGCGGCCTGCTTCGCGGCGAGACCGTCGAGTGGGAGGGCCGGCGGATGCGGATGCTCCACCCCGAGGGGCACGCCCCCGCCCGGCCCGTCGACGTTCCCGTCCTCATCGGGGCGCTCGGGCCCAAGGGCAACGCGGTGGCCCGGGAGCTCGCCGACGGTCTCTACGCCACCCTGCAGCTCCCCGAGTTCGCGAAGGACTACACGTGGGTCCCCTACCTCACCTGGGGCACCGTGCTCGACGAGGGGGAGCCCCTGGACTCCGAGCACGCCCGCACCGCCGGCGGGCCGGGGTGGGCGCTGGCCTACCACGGCGCCTACGAGTTCGGCGGGCCCGACGCGGTGCGGGAGCTGCCCGGCGGAGCGCAGTGGCTGGACGTCGTCGACGCGGAACCCGGTGAGGAGCGGCACCTCGCCGTGCACTCGGGGCACTGCGTCGAGTTGAACCGAGCCGACCTGGCGGCCTGGAACGCGGGCGGCCACTCGGTGCTCACGGACGTGACCGTCAGCGGCACCCGCGGCGAGGTCCGGCGCAAGCTGGACGACCTCGCCTCGCGGGGCGTGACCGAGATCGTGTTCCAGCCCTGCGGCCCCGATATCGAAGCCGAGCTCGAACGCTTCCTGGACGCGGCCCGCTCCTGACCGGCCGGCCCGGGGGCCGGCGCCCCGCCCGCGTTCGGGCGGGGCGCCATCACCACCAGCTGAAGGCAGCCCAGACGAGCAGCGGGGCGACCACGACAGACACCAGCCCGTAGGCCAGGAGCTGGCGGAACAGCGCCGGCCGGGTCTCCTCCGGAGCCGCACCGAGGATCAGGCCTCCGGTGATGCCGAGCGGGTTGATGTCGACCATGACCGAGGTCAGCGCCACGGCGATCACCGCGCCCACAGGCGAGACGCCCGCCTCCACGACGGCGGGCAGCAGCGGCATCGTGGTCACGAACACCGCGATCGAGCTGGCCGCGAACGAGGTGATGCCGGCGATGTAGCACAGGAGGAGCAGGGTGAGCATCGCCGAGCCCTCGATCGTCAGCAGTTCGCTGATGCGCTCGAACGCGCCGAGGTCCTGCATCACGCCGATGTAGGTGAGCAGGCCTCCGATGAGCAGGACGACGCCCCAGGGCATCCGCGCCACAGCGAGCCCCGGGTCGATGCGCAGGAGGAGGAGCTGCAGGCCTGCCGCGACGATGCCGAGATAGCCGATGTTCATGTCGAAGCCGACCGACAGGACGAGGACGACCGCCATACCTCCCAGGGTCACCAGCAGGACCAGCGGGGCGGGGGCCGCGGCCCGCTCCTCCGCCGGAGCGGCGCCGCCGGATCCGCCGGCCGCCGGACTCTCGTGGCCGTCGGCCGCCACGAGGCTTGGCCCCGTCGGCAGGATGCCGCGGACGCGGGCGACGACCAGTGCCCCGGCGCAGACCACGGCGCCGGCGAGCAGGGAGCTGAGCAGGAAGGTGACCGGCGCGTGCTCGGGAAGGCCGAGCTCGAACGAGGCGGCCTGCTGACGGGCCGTCGCACCGTACACGGCCAGGGGCGAGAGCAGGCCGCTGACGATGCCCATGATGCCCAGGACCGCCATCATCAGCGCGGGCAGGCCGTACCGCGCCGACAGCCCCAGGGCGATGGGCGCGACGATCGCCGTGACCGCGGCGGGGAGCGTACCGAAGGCCGCCAGCAGCGCACCGGCGGTGAACGGGACCAGGGCGACGAGTACCACCCGTCCCCTGACCAGCCGCAGCAGTCCGTCCAGCAGCCAGTCGAGGGTGCCGTTGATCTTGGCGACGGCGAACAGCGCGGTCACGCCGACGATCAGGACGAAGAAGTCGCCGGGGAAGAAGGCCGTGACCTCCTCCGAGGGAATCCCCGCGGCCAGGCCGACGAGGAATGCGGCGGCGAAGGCTCCCAACCCGAGGTTGAAGCCGCGCAGCGCGGTGGCCGCGAAGAGGAGGAGGAGGACGACGATGGAGACGTCGGCGATGGTCATGGGGGGTCCTTTTCGCTCAGACGACGCCGCGGTCGCGCAGGTCGTCGATCTCGTCCCGGCTCAGGCCGAGGAGGTCGTGCAGGATCTCGGCGGTGTGCTCGCCCAGGGTCGGGGCCGGACGGCCGGGGCTTCCGGTGAACCCGGAGAACCGCCCGGCCGGCGCCTGGACCAGCCTGCGGCGCCCGTCGGCGCCGGTGACCTCGACGATCGAGCCGCGGTCGCGGATGTGCGGATCGGCGCACACCTGGTCGGCCGAGTTCACGGGACCCGCGGCGATGCCGGCGGCGTGCAGCCGCGCCAGGAGCGGCTCGATGTCGTGTTCGGCGACGAACGCCGCGACGCGGGCCTCGACCTCGGCGCGGTGCTCGATCCGGGCGTCCATCGAGGAGTGGACCGCGAGGTCCGGGGCGTCCATCACCTCGACGAGCCGCTCCCACATGCGGTCCGTCGACGCCGGGACGGCGACCCAGCAGCCGTCGCGGGTGCGGTACAGGTCGTTGGGGCTGATGTGGGGGTTCCGGTTCCCTTCGCGCTGCACGCTCCGCCCGGTCGCGCTGTAGTCGACGATGAAGTCCTCCATCATCCGCAGCAGCGGCTCGTACAGCGGGATGTCGGCCAGCTGCGCCTCGCCCGTCAGGTCGCGTTGGCGCAGGGCCAGCAGCGCGGCGAACGCGGCGTAGATCCCGGTGACGCCGTCGGCGACCGGGTATCCGGCGAACGTCGGCGGGCCGTCGGGGGCGCCGGTCCGGTAGGTCAGGCCCGCGAACCCCTCGGCGACCCGGGCGAACCCGGGGCGGTCGGCGTAGGGTCCCGTCCGGCCGAAGGCGCTGACGTGCACCATGACGAGGTCGGGGCGGTAGGCGCGCAGGTCGTCGAAGTCGATGCCGAAGCGGCGCAGGGTGTCCGGGCGGAAGTTGGTGACGACGATGTCGACCTCGCGTGCCAGGCGCCCGACAATCTCGGCCGCGCCCGGGCGGTGCAGGTCGAGCGTCACGCTGCGCTTGGTACGCCCGAGCAGCGCCCAGCTCGCCGATGTGTCGCCGTCCAGCGGGGGGTATCGGCGGGCGGGGTCGCCTGTGCCCGGTTGCTCGACCTTGATGACGTCGGCCCCGAACTCCCCGAGGAGCGTCGCAGTCAGCGGACCGGCCAGGATGGTGGACAGGTCGAGGACGGTGACGCCTGCGAGCGGTTGGGACGGCATCAGGGTTTTTCCTTCCACATTGCAGTGTGATCCAGGACACGCGGACCGCTGGATCGATCCTGACCCCTCGCACCACCTGCGAGGAAGACGGAAACGCTTTCACCAGGTGATAGGCGGAGCCTTTATGCTGGTGCGATGCGAGTCGAGCGAGCGCGGTACCTTCTGGCGGCCGTCGAGACCGGGTCCCTGCGGGCGGCGGCGGCGCGGTGCGGCGTCAGCCAGCCGACGCTCGGCCAGCAGGTGTCCCTCCTCGAGGAGGAGCTCAACGTGAACCTGCTGATCCGCAGCCGGCACGGCGTGCGCCCCACCGCCGCCGGACAGGCCATGATCGGCCCCCTCTCGCGCCTGGTCGCCGCGGAGGACGCCGCTCTGGGAGCCGCGGCGGACTCCGGTGGCGCCTACCAGGGGCGGGTGGCGATCGGCGCCATCTCCGTCGTCGCCGAGACTCTCGTCGCCCCTGTGGTCGCCCGCTTGCGCAACGAGCACGCCGACCTGCGTTTCAGCGTTTCCGAGAGCTCCTCGGGGGACATCGAGGCACGCGTGCTCGACGGCGGCCTGGACTTCGGGGTGATATCCGCGCCGACCGCGGCCGCCGCCAGCGGGCTCCGCCGATCGCCGCTGCTCACCGCGCCCGTGGGGGCGGTGGTGCGGACGGACCACCTGCTCGCCCAGCGCGACGAACTCGCCTGGCAGGACCTCGCGACGTGGCCGATCGTCACCATGCGGTCCGGAACCGTGATGTGGGAGCGGCTGCACGAGAACGTCGCCGAGCCCGACGTCGTCGTACAGGCGATGTCGGCCCGGCTCGTCAAGGTGATGGTGGGCCATGGAGCGGGGATCGGCGTCCTCGCACCGTTCGAGACGTCCACCGACGTTCCGGGGCTGCGCTGGATCCCGCTGCGCAGCGCGGACCCGGTCGAGATCTGCCTCGTGCAGCGCAGCGGCAGCCAGCCCTCGCCGTCGGCTCTGACCGTGCGCCGCCTGGTGGAGGAGCGGGCCGCCGAACTCCTCGCCTCCGCCCGCGGCCACGTGGGATAGGCCGGTTGCGCCGGCCCGGGCCGGCGCCCGCACGGTCGGTGCGGCCCTTGGCGGTGGCGCCTTTCCGGACGGATCTCCGAGTGGACGAATGCCAGGTCACGGCATTTCCCGCTGTTCGGCGGCACGCATTCACGGGTCTCGTGATCCGCATCTTCGCGATATCCGATCCGGTGGTTCGGCCGAGCCGCCGGTCCGGTCTGCCATGATTGGCCCGTGCGTTGGCTGGGTGGACTACTCGCGGCCGCCGTCGTCGCGGCCGTCGGCGTGCATTTCCTCGGGGACGCCTTCCACACCCCGCCCGCGTTCTGCCCCGACGACGTCGGCGACGACGAGCCGCACAGCAGCTCGGACCTGGACTCCCGCCCGCCCGAGGGCCCGGTGCTGTACGCGGTGGGCGAGGACGGCATGCACGACATGACGAGCAACTTCGACTCCCACCTGCCCCCCGACTTCCCGTACCGGCCGGCGCTGATATGCGAGTACCGCACGATGTCCGACGAGCAGATCTACGTCTGCTTCACATCCGGCGGCGGAGAGATTCCGATGGTCAGGACCCGGTACGACTACAAGGTCTACGGAATCCCCGGCAAGAATCCTCTCGGCACGTTCCACTCGCCCGGAATCTCGTTGTGCGACGGCGGCATCACGACCGGTTCGGAAATACCCACCGAGCCGGACTACGCCACCGTCGCCGAACGCACTGCCCCGCTGCTCCGCTAAGCACCGCCTCGGGGTGCGGTGAACGGTGCCGCGGTTCCGACGGCCCCTGCGGCGGCGATAGAGAAACCGCGCTGTGGGTAGCCGACGGACATGTCGCGAATCGCAGATGTACTACGCACAATCGCGGGCGCCGTCGCGTCCGTCATACGAGCCATAGCCCACGCCGTCATCACCGTGGTCACGCTGCCGTTCCGAGCGCTGGCCAAACTCTTTCGCAAGCGCTGACCCGGGGCCTCCACCCAGCGCACGACCGCGGGTTCCACCGCGCAGTGAAGAAGGGCTTCCGCGGGAGGAGGACCGGCCTCGCCGGAGCCCTTCTCCCCCGCGAAGAACCGCGGAAGGCGGACGCCGCCGCGGGAGGCATCCGGCAGGACGCCTCCCCCGCCGGGCTCTTCGGCCCCCGCGATCGGCGCGCGCAGCCGCTTCGGCAGGCGCGGGCGGCCGGCGCCGCCCGCCCTGCCCGGAAGGCTGGGACACCAGGGTGCGGAGACCATGTCCATCCGGGACGTGGGCGAGGAGGCCGGGTCACCACGCCGAGCGTCTGCCACCATTTCGGAACCAGGGCCTGCTGGAGTCCGTCGCCGCGGCGCGCCACCTCAGCGCCAAGCGCGCCCAGGCGCCCGCCGCATCGATCCCAGCGCGCCGGATGCACGCGCTAACGCCCGGGGAGCACGGCCTTCTACCGGAACTGCTGAGGAAACGCCCCCGCTGACCCGGCGCCGCTTTACCGGATTTCGCCGGCGCTCCTAGGCAAAGGCGGGTGCCGGTTCGTATCCTTGCCCGATCGAGGTGCGGTCGTGCGGACGGCGAGTTATTCGAATCGCCGGACCGGGTGTTCGATCGTTCGACTGGGAGCGCTCCCAAGACCAACGGCATTTCCGCCGGCAAGAACCACCCGATGACACAGCCCGCCGAAGACTTTCGAATTACCGCCGTTTCGAAAAGCGGGAGTGGGCGGCCCCGGCAGCCCCGGAGATCCGGGCGGCCACACCGCAGAAGCCACTGCAGGCAACAAACGATCAGCCGCACCCGGCCCCTCCCGGGCCACCCCCAACCTACGGAGGAACGATGACGCCACGCGGCGATGAATCCGCGGCCACCAGGCCCGGACACACGAGTCGGAGAAGCGTTCTGGCGGCGATGGGCACCTTACCGGTGCTCGTCGCCGCGCCGCCGGCCGCCCGGGCGGCCGGAACACCGTCCGCGGCGGCCGCCGAGGTGGTCGTCGACCCCTTCGCGGAGCGGCAGACGATTCGCGGCTTCGGCGGCATGAACCACACGGCCTGGATCGACGACCTGACACCTGCGCAGCGGGACACGGCGTTCGGCGACGGCGAGGGGCAGATGGGCTTCTCCGTGCTGCGGATCCCCGTTCACGAGAACCGGGCCGACTGGAGCGGCGAGGTGGCCACGGCCCGGCGTGCGGTCGAGCACGGCGCGACCGTCATCGCGTCGCCGTGGAATCCGCCCTCCCATATGGTGGAGACCTTCGTCCGCGGCGATCAGACCGACGCGCGACGCCTTCGGCACGACATGTACGGCGCCTATGCGCAGCACCTGAACGAATTCCACGCGTTCATGCGGGACAACGGGGTCGACCTGCATGCCGTCTCGGTGCAGAACGAGCCCGATTACGCGCACGACTGGACGTGGTGGACGCCGCAGGAGATGATCCGTTTCCTGCGGGAGAACGCCGGCTCCATCGGCACCCGGATCATCGCGCCGGAGTCGTTCCAGTACGTGAAGAGCTTCTCCGACCCGATTCTCAACGACCCTCAAGCGCTCGCCAATCTGGACATTCTCGGCGCCCACCTCTACGGCACGCGGTACGAGGACTTCCCCTATCCCCTGTTCGAGGAGAAGGGCCGGGGAAAGGAGCTCTGGATGACCGAGGTCTACCATCCCAACAGCAGCGACTCGGCGGACCTCTGGCCCCAGGCGCTCGAGGTGGGCGAACACATACACCATGCCCTGGTGAACGCCGAGTTCCAGGCCTATGTGTGGTGGTACATCCGGCGCAGCTACGGCCCGATGCGGGAGGACGGCCGAATCAGCAAGCGCGGCGCCAACATGGTGCACTTCTCGCGATTCGTCCGCCCGGGATACGTGCGCGTCGACGCCACGCCGAGGCCCCGGTCCGGCGTCTACGTCTCGGCCTACAAGGGCGGCGGCTCCGAGATCGTGATCGTCGCCGTCAACAAGGGCTCCTCGCCGGTGAGCCAGCCGTTCACCCTGGGAGACGGCGCTGCTTCCCGCGTGTGGTCCTGGGTGACGGACGCGGACAGGAACCTCGCACCCCAGGGCGCGGCCGGCGTGTCGAACGGCTCCTTCACGGGCGCACTTCCCGCCCGGAGCGTGACGACCTTCGTGACCGGCTGAGGCCGGCCGCCGTCGTCCCCGGCCCGGCTTTCGCCGCCGGCCGCGCGTGGCACCGTCGGGCGGCGAGCGGCCGGGGGCACCGGGCCGCTAGCGGCGGTGTGCGGACGACCGCTGCGCCGCCGCGAGCGTCCCAACGCGGCGCGGAGCCGCGGGGCTGCGGCCCGCCGGCGACCCGCGGCCGGTCCCCGCTCGAAGCGGACCACCGTCGTCCGCGTGCGGCCTCGGTCACCCGCCGATGAGCCGCCGGCGGCCGCCGGACTGCGCGGCCTTCGGCAAATCCGAGGTTTTCCAGCAGGCCGACCACATGGTATGCATGAGTCATGCATGATGAAGCTCGTACAGCGAACCTGTTGGGTGCGACGGCCCTGGCACTGAGCGACCTGTTCCTGTCCTCGGTCACCGCCGCGGCGCCGACCAGCCCGAGCGCCGCGGCCGCACTGGTGGTCCTGGACCGCACCCCGGGGCTCAGCGTCACCGAGCTCGGGCGCCGCGTCGGCCTCAGCCAGCCCGCGGCGGCCCGCATGGTCGAAGGACTCGAACGCCAGGGGATGGTGCGGCGCGAACGCACCTGGGGGCGCTGGGTCGCGGTCCGGCCCACCGAGACCGGGACTCAGGCCGCCCGCGGGCTGCTCACCGCCCGCACCGAGTCCCTCAAGGAGGTGGTGGACCACCTGGAGGAGTCCGAACGCGCCGACCTGGACCGGCTGCTGGCCAAGCTCCTGGACGGCCTGCACCGCGCGCCGGGCGACGCCGATCGGCTGTGCCGCCTGTGCGACCGGAGCGCCTGCGTGAACCGGGGGCAGATCTGCCCCGTGGGCCAGGCCGAACGCGACTCCGCGTCGTCCAAGTGCAACGACCGATGAGCTCCCGGTCCTTTCCGCGGCCGTGTGCCGCGGACTCGCCTCCTTCATCAGCGGGCTCCGGGCCGGGCGCCTCGACGACCGCGGCGGCGCGCCCGGCCCGGCAGGACACGGGTGTCCGTACAACCGAGGGGGCGGCAGCCCTCAGCTACCGCCTGCGCGAGCCTCCTCTGCGGCGGAGAGGTTGCGCTCAAGGCCACCGAGGGCGCGGAGCACCTCCTGGCGGTCGCCTTCGCCCAGGTCGGCGGCCGTCATCTGCTCCAGCTCCGCCCAGATGCGCACTACGGCCCCTCGCAGCCCCATGCTCGCGGGGGTCGCCTCGACGATCGTCACGCGCCCGTCCTGCGGACTGGGTGAGCGGCGCACGAACCCGGCGCGCTCCAGCCGGCGCACGGAGCGGGTGACGGTCGGGGCGTCCGCGTCGATCACCGCCGCCAGGTCGGTCTGCCGCTGCGGCCCCTCGTCCCACAGGCGCATCATCAGCAGCTCCTGCCCCGGATGCAGGCCCACCTCGCGCAGGAGCTGTCCGGCGAGCAGCTTGTGAATGCGCGCCACCCGGAAGATCGCGTGGCTCAGGGGCCCCACGTCGGAGACGCGCGCCCGGGGCGGCTCCTCACCGGCGGCCGTGTCGGCGTCGTTCGGCATGCTCATCCGTTCAGTCTAAGACTGACTGCACACTTGGCTGAGCAACTTTCCAGTGCAGAGAGATTGCAATCTGTTCACCATACCAAGCATCGTGCGCGTTAATTGCTCGAACAATTAAAGGACGGGGCGACGACCGCGGCTACATCGACTACCCCCGCGCTGAGCCGCCGGCCGGTCAGCGTCGGAACGCGAGTGCCCGGGCCGCGGTGACCCGACCCGGCGGCGCGGCGGTGCGGGGCCGCCCGCTCACTCGGACCGCTTCGTACCGGTGATCACGGTGGCGTCGAGGGACGGGGAGGTGCTGACACGAGGGGTCAGGCCCGCGGCGGAGAGCAGGCGCGCGGCCTGGGAGGTCTGAGCGGGGTGGAGCTCGGCGAGCAGGCTGCCTCCGGGGGCCAGCCAGGCGGCGGCTTCGGGGATGAGCCTGCGGTGCAGCTCCAGGCCGTCCGCTCCGCCGTCGAAGGCGGCACGGGGTTCGTACAGGCGCACGTCCAGGGGGAGCCGGACGCTCTCGTCGCTGGTGACGTAGGGCGCGTTGGTCACGATGAGGTCGACCCGCCCCCGCAGGGCGGGCGGCAGCGGGGTGAACAGGTCGCCCGTGTAGGCCCGCCCGCCGAGGGGGGCGATGTTTCTGCGCGCGCAGGCCACTGCGGCCGCGTCGATGTCCGCAGCGTGCAGCTCGACGGGGCCGGCGGCGGCCACGGCGGCGCCGACCGCACCCGCACCGCAGCAAAGGTCGAGGACGACGGCTTCCGCCCCGGAACCAGCCTCGCGCCCCTCCTCCGGATCCGCTTCGCCGCCCGCCCCCGCGCTAGGACGGCCGCCGTCTCGGACCAGGGCGGCCGCCTGCTGCACGAGGAACTCCGTGCGGCGCCGGGGCACGAAGACGCCGGGATCGACCTCGATGTGCACGCCGCAGAAGTCCGTCCAGCCGTTGACGTGCTGCACCCAGCCGATGCGTTGCGCCGGTCGCATGCTCACTCCCTCTCCGCGCCCGCCCCCGCGGGCCGCTGCGCGCCGGCGGCGGTCGCGCCGCCCTAGGTGACGATGACCTCGGCCTCATGCGGAGGCACGGCGGCGCTTCGGCGCCGCGACGACCGCGCGGGCTTGGGCGGGACAGGGCGGATCGCGGCGCCGAGGACCAGCTCGCGCAGCACCGTCTCCATTTCGAGCTGGGCGAACGCCCGACCCAGACAGCGGCGCGCTCCGCCGCCGAAGGGGATCCAGGTGTAGGTGCCGGGCGGGTGCTCCAGGAAGCGCTCCGGAAGGAACCGCTCGGGCTCGGGGTAGACGTCGGGGCGCCGGTGCAGCAGGTAGATGGCGGGGACTACGCGGACTCCGGCGGGTACGTCGTAGCCGGCGAAGCGCATCGGCCGCACGAGGGTCCGGGGAATGACCGAGATGACCGGCCGCAACCGCAGCGTCTCGTACACGACCGCCTTGAGGTAGGCGTCGGAGCCGGCGCGCAGCTCCTCGGTGAGCCGGTCCAGCTTGTCCGGGTGCCGCATGAGCTCCCGCACCGCCGAGACCAGCGCCGAGGCGGTGGTCTCGTGGCCCGCGACCAGCAGGGTCACCAGCTCGTCGCGCAGCTCCGCGTCGGTCATCGGCGAGCCGTCCTCGTGCCGGGCGTGCAGCAGCAGCGACAGCACGTCGGAGCGTTCCGCGAGGTCGTGCCGCGCTCTGCGCCGGCGGATCTCGGCGTAGAGCAGCCGGTCGATCGCGTCCATCTCGCGGCGGAACGGCGGGAAGCGGCGGAGGCGGTCGGGCCCCAGCACGAGCAGGAACAGGGCGTGGCGCGGGTCGGCGCCGATGGTGAGCAGGCGCTGCAGGTTCGCGCGCAGCGGGCTGAGGCGTTCGGCGTCGGCGACGCCGAAGACCGCGTGCAGGATGTACTCCATCGTCATCGCCTGCATGCCCGCGCGGACGCGGTGCGGGCGGCCGCGCGGCCAACCGCCGATCTCGGCGGCGGCGATTTCGCGCATGAGTCCGGTGTATCCCCGGGCGCGCTCGCCGTGGAAGGACGGGAGCAGCAGCCTGCGCTGCTCCCGGTGCTCGGCCTCGTCGAGCAGCAGCACGGAGTTGTCGCCGAGGACCGGTTTCATCGAGCGGTTGCCGTCACCGGCGTGCAGTTGTTCGGGCGCCGCGGTGAAAACGCGTTTCACGTCTTCCGGTGCGCTGATGAAAACGCAGGTGCCCTGATGGGCGATCTGGATGCGGAATATGTCGCCGAAGCGTTCATGGCACTGCGCGAGCATGCGCCGCGCGTTGCTGAACCAGAGCGCGGTCTGCGCCACACGCGGCAATTGGGGGCCGGGAGGAATCCGTTTCTCGGAGACGGGCGTTCGCACGGTTCCCATGCGCCAAGTTACGCACTCGGCGCCACCCCGTGTCAATCCCTCGCCGAAGGGGCCGCTGTCGGTGACCGGGGCCGGGGCGGCGGTCTCCCGCTACCGAATGTCACGGCTCCCCGATGGACCGGCGCGGTGGGGAGCCCGGGCCCCGGATAGCCGCTATTCCCGTCCCAATAAGGCGCGTACGCAGCCTGGAGCGGAATCCATCGGAAAAGCGCAGCGGCGGCCGTGGAGAGGCCCGGTTCGCCGAAGCGGGAGCGGGCCGGAACGCGGTGTGTGACCGGAACCGCCTCCGTCCCGTCCGCCCGGACCGCGCGCCGGTGCGGCCCGACCCGGCGGCACGCGCGCCCGGATCGGCGGACCTCCTGACCGCCGGCACGCCCGCCGGTGTACCGGCGCCGTCCGCAACGCCGCCCGAAGGCCGGCTCCGCCCACCGCGGGCGAGCGGACCTCCCGTCGGTTGGAGCGCGCTACGCAGGGGCGGAGGGCCGGGTTCAGCGCGTCGACCGCCGGTGCGCAGATGTGCGCGCACAAGAACCGTCCCAGGGTCGTCCGAAATTTGCGGCCGGTGCCCTCCGACCGCTACCGCGGACCGCTCCCCCTTCGGCCGTGTCCCCTCTCCTCCCCCGCACTCCGCCCCTGCCCGGCGGGGACGACGGCTCCGGCGCCAGCGCGGGCGCCGGTCGTCGTGAGCGCGGGCGGCGCAACGGAGCCGGCCCCGCTGCGGCGCCCGTAGGCGGCTGCCCCGCCGCCGCAGAAGCCACAGCCGGGACCGCGCTCCCCCGAAACCACAATTGCGGTCCGCTTGCCGACCGCACGCCGACGCGATATCAATCGCCCTACTTGACCACCATCAAGGGCCGACCTAATCTGTGCGAAGCGCATTTCGATTCCGCCCTCCCTCCGCCATCCGAAAAAGCTCGAAACAGACCTGAGACAACCTCCTTCGATACGTTTTCAGATCGAAGGTGGAATTACCCTGGAGCGGCGTTCTTGCCGTTCCAGGAAGGAAGAACGAGAGGAGCTGGGAGTGGCAGACCCGAAGCGGAAGGGCAAGGTTTCCGAGCAGCTGGACTTCGACCTGAGCTCGGTCCCGGTCGACGTATTCGACCTCGCGGACCAGGGCCTCACCCTGGAGACGCTGACCGAGGGGCACGGGCTTCCCGAGAATGGCGCGTCCTCGATCTGCAACGAGCTGATGTGCGCCTGCAGCAGCCCCGCCTGTTGACCGGCCGGGTCCGGTCTGCGCCGCGGTTGATATCCGCGCTCTGATGTTTCCACTGTTCCCGGGTTCGCGGAGCCCGGTGGTCGTGAGGGCTCTCACCTCGGGATCACCGGTTCCTGCGGCCAGAGGGCGGCCGGTCGTCCGGCCGCCGGCGCCCTCCGGCGGCGCCGACCCGAGTACCCGCCTGCGAGGGGACGCTGAATGAGTCGGGACACGGTCGACCGGGAGCTCCCGGTGGCGCTGGAACAGGCCCCGGTCCTGCCGAACGGGGCCCGCGTGGCGACGCCGCCGGTGGTCCGGACAGCCGGCCTGCCCGTCCGGGTCCTCGACGCGCTCCGGTTCACCCGGTCCTTCGCGGCCGTCGACGAAGCCGCCCGCCTCGGTGAGCGGGTGGAGGACGAGGGGCGGCGGCTGGCCGACTCCCTGTACGACGTCATCGGCACGCTGGGCGGCGGCCCGCCCAAGCCCGGAGTCGTCGGCCTGCGCCGGGCGCTGCACCGGTCGCGGCCGCCGCGGCCGGCCGAGTGGAACGAGCAGGTGGCGGGCGTACTCCCCCGGCCCCTCGCGGACCGGATCCGCCGCTGGACCGCCGACCTCGGCGCACTCAAGCGCGCCGTCGGGGAACTGCCCGCCGTCCTCGCCGAGGAGGAGGCGGCCAAGTGCGGCGAACTGCGCGCGGTGGCGGAGGACACCGGATTGCGCCGGGCCCTGTCCCAGTCCAGCCCGACACTCTACGCCGAGGTCCGCAAGTGGCTCGGCGACGACGCGCACCCGCCGCGCCGCCAGTCGCTGGTCGCGCTGGCGAAGTACGTGGCCCGGGCCTCGGCCAAGACGAGCCCGTACAGCACGTTCATGGTCACCGGCGTGGGGGTGTGGACCCCCGACGGTCCCGCCGTCCGCGACATCGGGACGCGGCGCGTGCGCAGCGTGGTGGAACTGGACGGCCTGCTGGTGCAGACGCTCGTGGCGGCGCTGTGCACCGATCCCCGGCTGGCACCCGCGCTGCGGCTGCGGCTCAACCCGAGCGCGACCGTGCGCGACGGCCACGTCAGCTTCGCGGGCCGCCGGCCGGCCGAGCCCGTCCTGACGATGCCCGCCACACCGGCCGTGCGCGCGTGCATGGACCTCCTCGACACCCGCCCCGCGCCCACCTGGGCCGGTCTGCGCGACGCGCTCGTCGCCGCGGACGGCGGTGCCCGCGCCTCCTCCGACAGCGTGGACTCGTTCGTCGCCGGGCTGGTCGACCTGGGCCTGGTGGAACGCCTGTCGCCGGTCTCCGACCTGGCCGGCGACCCCTTGGGGGAACTGGCCGACTGGCTCTCGTCCTGCGGCGGCGAGCGCCCCGCCGGGGTGCTTGCGTTGGTGCAGCGGGTGCGCTCCGAGGCGCGCCGCGACGTCCCCGTCGCCGATCTCACCGGGCACCACGAGCGGCAGCGCCGCCTGATGGGCGCGATAGGCGACCTCGCGGCGCGCGTCGAAGGCCTGTCGGAAGGGGACGCCGACAGCGGGGAGCAGTCGGAGACGGAGGCGGGAGCGGCGCAGGCGACGGAGGCGGACTCCGCCGCGTCCAAGTGGACCTTCTACGAGAACGCCGTCTACACCGACCCGGCGGCGGCGTGCTCCTTCGCGCGCTGGGAACCCGCCCTGCTCGACCTGGACGTGCTCCGCCGCTGGCTGGCCCCCTTCGACCCGTCCCTGCCGCTCCGCCTGGCGCTGGCGGCCTACTTCCGCGAGCGCTTCGGCACCGCGGCGCGGGTGCCGGTCCTCACCCTGCACCGGGCCCTGCAGGATGAGCTGCGGCGGGACGGCGCGCCCGAGCAGACACCGGCGGCACGCGAGGTCGTACGGCTGCTGCACGCCAAGGCCCACCTCGTCCGCCCCGTGGCCGGGAGCACCCTCCCCCGGCTCCGCAAGCTGTCGCGCATCCAGGCCGAGGCCCGCGACGCGGTCCTCGGCGGCCGCGGCACCGGCCCGGCCGCGCAGTGCGGCACCGTGCTCGCGGACCCGGCGCGCCTGGCCGCCCTGTCGGCCCGATGGCCGCCCTGGGTCGCTGCGGCGGAGTCGCTCGCCTGCTACGTCCAACCCACCGGCGCCCGCGATGCGCCGTCGCTGGTGCTCAACGCGGTGCAGAACGGCCACGGGCGCGGCAGGAGCCGTGTCCTGCACCTGCTGGACCAGGCGGGCTGCGCGGCGGGCGACCTCGTGGCGGGGTCCCCGGAGCCGGGCGGCCGGGCGATGGCCGAACTGGGCGGGCGGTTCGCGTCCTCGGTCAACGTGCGCAGCGCCGCCGCGCCCTACGAACTGGACTACCCGTTCACGACGAGCCGCCGCCCCGCCCGCCGGCGCATCCGCCCCGGCGACTGCGTGGCGGTCCACGACTCGCGGACCGGCCTCGTCCGGCTCACCTGCGACGCGCTCGGCACCGAGGTCGTGCCGCTGCACCTGGGGATGCTCGGCGACCTCTTCCTGCCCGCCGCCGCGCAGTTCTTGACCCAGTGCTTCGGCCGCAGCTTCTACACCTACCCCAGTGCCTCGCTCGTCGCCGACGCGCCGCCGCGGACGCCCGCCTCGGTCACCGCCTACCCCCGCGTCGCGGTCGGCTCCGCCATACTGCGCCGCGCCGCGTGGGCGGCCCCGATGCAGCACGTGCCGCGCCGCCAGGGCGGCGAGACCGAGACCGACTACTGGCTGCGCCTGCTCCGCTGGCTGCGCGAGCACGGCGTCCCGACACGGTGCTTCGTGCGGGTGTGGGCCGACCCCGCGCAGCCGGGCGGCGGCGCGGGCACCGGCCGGACCTGGATGGTCGACAAGGCGCACAAGCCGGTCTACGTGGACTTCGCCAACTGGTACCTGGTGCTGGCCTTCCAGCGGATGCTGGACGGTTCGGCGGCGATGGCCGTGTTCGAGGAGGCGCTTCCGGACCCCGGCGAAGCGCGCACCACGGGCGGCGGCGCCGTGACCGAGTTCCTCGTGGAGATCTCCGAACCGGGGAGGCGCAATGGATGAATCCGACTGGGTGAGCGCGCACGCGTTCTACCACGGCGACCTGGACCTCCTCGTCACCGAGGGGATCGCGCCCCTGGCCGCCGAACTCGCCTCCGCGGGCGCGCTGCGGCGCTGGTTCTTCCTGCGGTACTGGGAGGGCGGCCCGCACGCCCGTCTGCGGCTGCTGCCCGAGCGCGGCCACCGGGCGCGCGTGGAGCGGGCCGTGCTGGAGGGACTCGCCGGGTACTTCCGCGCGCGTCCCAGCCGCGAGCCGATGCGCCGGGACCGGTACCTGCACATGGCCTCCTACTACGCCCGGCGGGAGCGCGCGGAGGCCTTCGAGACGGATCTGCGTCCCGACAACTCGGTGGCGCTGCTGCCCTACCGGCGCGAGTACGACCGCTACGGCGGCGCGTGCGAGGCGGTGGAGCACCACTTCGCCGAGTCCAGCCGGATCGCCCTCCGCCTCCTGGCCGGCGGGGCCTCCTCCGAGCAGCGGACGACCGCCGCCTTCGCGGCCGTGCTGCTCGCCTGGCTGGTCGCCGAGCCCGACCTGGGGCGCCTGGCCGCACGGGTCGGCACGGCCGAGTCCGCGGCGCCCCGGTCGGTCGACCTTCTCGGACTCGGCGGCACGCCGCCGTCCGCCCGCCGGCAGCAGCGGCGCGACCAGGCCGTCGGCGTCGCGCGCGGCCTCCTCCCGCTGGCGGCGCACGCCGGCGACGTGCCGCGCTCGGGGACGTTCGTCGACTGGACCCGGTCGGCGATAACCCTGCGCGCCGACGTGGAGCGCGCGCGGACCGGCACATCCGGTCCGGACCCCTTCCAGGTCCTGGACACCGGCGCGCACCTGTTCTGCAACCGCATCGGCGTGCTGCTGGACAGCGAGGACGAGATCCGGGGCGCGGCCGCCGAAGCCGTCGGCGCGCTCGCCGCCGAGCAGGCGGCCGACGGCGAGGACGACAGGGAGGACCGGGGTGGAGTGGCACAGCCTGCACGTCGTGTACTACGCGAGTGACAAGGACCGCCTGGTACTCGACGGCGTCCGGCCGCTCTTCCGCCGGCTGGCGCCCGAGGTCGCCGCGACGTCGTTCACCCGGCACTGGCGGCTCGGTCCGCACGTGCGGATGCACGTCCGGTGCGCTCCCGCGGCGGTGCCGGCACTGGTGCGTCCGGCAGCGGAGGAGATCGTCGGCGGCTTTCTGGCGCGGTGCCCCTCGCGCGCACCCTTGGTGCCCGAGGACCACCTGGAGGAGCACCGGAGGTTGGCGGAGCTGGAGGAGGACCACCGGCCGCTGCTGCCGTGGCGGCCGGACAACACGATCCACGAGGCCCCGTTCGAACGGCGCGCGCACGTGCTCGGCAGCGAGGAGGCGGCGGACCTGCTGGCCGACTTCCACGCGGAGACCGCCGACCCGGCCTTCCGGATGACCGAGGCGGTCGCCGCGGGCACGCCGCGGCTCGGGCTGGCCTTCGACCTGATGGTGGCCACCGCGCATGCGCTGTCGGGAGTCGGCATCACCACGGGCTTCATGTCCTTCCGGTCCCACGCCGAGGCGTTCCTCACCACCCACCCCGGAGCGCACCGCCTGCGGCCGTCCTGGGACGCGCACTACCGCGGTCACGCCGCCTCCCTGCGCGACCGCGTCGCGCGGGTCACCGGGGCGCTGGACGGCCGGTCCGGCGGAGCCGGCTTCGCCGGTGAGTGGACGGCGCTGATGAGCTCGTTCCGCCGCCGGGGGCGCGCACTCCTCGCCGCCGGGCGGCTGCCCTCCGGCACGGCGTTCGCGCCCGGCGCCGACGGCCGTCCTCCGCCGCTGGTCGGCGCCAGCCCCTACCACCGCGCCGCCTACCGCAACCCGGCGGTGATGGCGTCGATGTCGGCCGAGTGGTTCGTCCTGTACCGGCTGATGCTGAACTACACCTACCTGTTCATGACCCAGCTCGGCGTCACCCCCGTGGAGCGCTACCTGCTGTGCCACCTCGCCGCCGACGCCGTCGAGGACCTGTACGGCGTCTCCGCGATGGAGCGGATCACGCAGGCTCCGCCGGAGCCGGTGCTGGACGCGGGGGGTGAGCCCCGATGAGTCGGGCACCGGATGCCAGCGGCCTCGACCGCGAACTGCGCCTGGTGGCCGGGGTCTCCTGCGCCCGCGGCGACGGGGAGATCCGGGTCGCCACCCGGCGGCGCAACGCGTCGCTGGGCGCCGACACGCCGTGGAAGGGCAAGGTGCTGGCCCGCCTCGCCCAAGGGGCGTTTCGGCCGGCGGACCTGGTCGCCGATGCCGCCCAGGACGCCGGGCCGGGCGAGGTCGAGGCGCTCCTCGCCAAGCTGGAGGACGGCGGGTGGCTGGCCGCCGCCGTCCACTACGCCGGCCGGCCGCTCTATGTCCTGCTGCCCGAGAGCCCGCTGGGGGCCGGCCCCGGCAGCAGCGGCGACGGGGCGGTGCTCTCCCGGTTCACCGTGGTGCGCCGCGAGAGCGACCGGCTCGTGGCCGAGTCGCCGCTGGCGAGCGCCCGCCTGGAGACGGGCGACCCGGCGGTCCAGGCGGCGGTCGGGGTCCTCGCCGGTGCGGGCGGCGCCGCGGAGCTCTCCGCCGTGGAGCCGGCGGCCGCCGTTCGGAAGCGCCTGGTGGCGGACCTGCTGCGGAGCGGCCTGGCGGTGCCGAGCGCGGACGAGGAGGAGACCGCGCTGCGGCTGCGCCAGTGGCAGCCGCACGAGCTGTGGTTCCACCGCCGCTCGCGGATGGGCGACCGCTCGGACGCGGCGGAGGGCTACGGCCGCACGATGTGGGCCCGCGGGAGCCTCGATCCCCTGCCCGCGCGCCCGGAGCCCTACCCCGGACCGGAAATCCCGCTGCACCGGCCGAGCCTGGAGGCGCTGAGGCGCGATGACCCGACGCTGACCTCCGTCGTCGAGGCCCGGCGGTCGCGGCGGGTCCACGACGACGACAACCCGATCACCGTCGACCAGCTCGGTGAGCTGCTGTACCGGTGCGCCCGCGTGCGCTCGGTGCGCGCCGGCGGGGGCGTCGAGTACCCGAGCCGCCCTCATCCCTCGGGCGGCTCGGTCTACGAGCTGGAGCTGTACCCCGTCGTCCGCTTCGCCTCCGGGCTCGACGCCGGGATGTACCACTACGACGCGCACGCGCACCGGCTGCGGCTGGTGCAGGAGGCCGGGCCCGACGTCCGGCGGCTGCTGCGCACGGCGCTGCGCGCAGCGCCGACGCCGGGCACGCCGCAGGTGCTGATCGTGGTGACCGCCCGGTTCGGGCGCCTGATGTGGATCTACGAGCAGATGCCGTACTCGCTGATCCTCAAGCACGTGGGAGTTCTGTATCAGACGATGTACCTGGTCGCGACGGCCATGGGGCTGGCGGCGTGCGGCCTGGGCGGCGGCGACGCGACGGACTTCAACGCGGCGACCGGGAGGGACTACGCGACCGAGAGCGCTGTCGGCGAGTTCTCACTGGGCAGCCGCTCGCCGCAGGAGTGACAGGAAGGACCCGCATGGGACTGCTGCTGCGTCCGGACGTCTACTACGCGAAGTCGCCCCAGGGCGCCTATGTGCTGACCCACGAGGGGGAGGTCGGGTTCACGGGAGCGTCGGTCTACCTGCTGATCGACCGGCTGGCCCCCTACCTCGACGGCCGCCACGGGCTCGACGGGCTCACGGCGGACCTGGCGCCGGAGCGGCGCCGGCTCGTCGAGCGCATGGTCGCCGCGCTGCGTGAGCGCGGCGCGGTACGCGAGGTCCGCGGGCCCGGTTCGGCGGCGTCCGCTCCGGCCTCCCCCGAGGCCGCCTTCCTCGACTACTTCCGCGAGGACGGCGCCGACGCGTTCGCCGCCTACACCGCGAAACGGGCGCTGGTGGTCGGCTCGGGGCGGCTTCTGGCGGAGACCGCGGCCGCGGCGGCCCGCAGCGGCCTCGGCCGGGTGGAGGCCGTGATCGCCGGCGGGCACCGCGCGGACGCCGACGAGCTGTCGGCGCGCCTGGCGGGCGCCGGAGCCGCGGCGGGAGCGGCCCGGACCGCCGCCGCGTTCGCTGAGGCGGCGGAGGAGCCTGGCCCCTCCTTCCGCCTGGACGGCGCCGACCTGGTCGTGCACGCCGCGGAGGACGGGGCGGCGGCCGACCGACGCGCCCGGCTGCTGGAGCACCTGTGCGCCGCCGCCGGGGTCCCGCTCGCTCAGGCCCTCCTGCGGGACGGCGCCGTGTGGCTCGCACCGATCGGGGCGAGCTGGACGTCGGCGCGGCTCAGGCGCGCGGCCCGGGCCTTCGGGCGCGAGCGGCCCGCTCCAGTGCCGGAGAGTGCGGCCGACCCACTGGCGGCCAAGGCTGCGGCCGCGCAGCTCGTCCACGGGGCGTTCCGGGCGGTCACGGGCGCGGGCGCGGGCGCACCCGACACGCTGACTCGGGTCGGGCCGTCGGGGCTGGAGAGCACGGCCCACCGGTTCCGCCCGCATCCGTTCGCGGCGCCCGCAGGGCCGGCCGGCACCGGGCACGACCTCCTCGGCCGGGTCGCCGCGCTGGCTGAGCGACCGCGGTCGGCGCCCGAGGACTTCTCGCGCGAGGCGAGGTCGTGCACGGGGGAGGTGCTGGGCGTCCTCGGCGAACCCGATGAGGGCGACCGCGTCCAGTTCCCGCTGCACGTGTGCGGGATCGAGGTCTCCGACCCGGTCGGGCTGCTCGGCGACCGCGACCGGGGGCCGACCGTCGTGGGCGCGGGGACGGGGTTCGAAGCGGCGCGGCTGCGCGCGGCGCTCCGGGCGTTCGCGCTCTACGGCACCCTGATGGCCGACCCCCGGCGGCTGCTGTCACCCGGGGGCTCGCCCGTGTGCGCCGAAGACGACGACCCCTGGGCGGCGGTGGCGGCGCTGCGCACGCACCGAGGCACGGGCCGGGTGTGGGCGTACGGGCTGGTCGATGGGGATGCCCTCCTCGTGGACGCCGCGCGGGTCTTCCCCGCGCTGGGCCCCGGAGCGTCACCGCCCCGGGCCGGCGATGCGGCCTCCCGGCTGCCCGCGGGAGCCGCCGCGGCCTACAGCTGGAGCGAGGCGGTCCAAGCCGGGCTGCTCGCGCAGTGCCATCGCCGCACGCTGGCCGCCATCGGCGCGTCCGCGGCGCCCTTCCCCCGGCTCGACTTCGCCGCCGCGGACCTGGACGAGCGGGGCGACCACTGCCGCGCCCTGCTCGGTGCCGTCGACCACGAGGTGGCCTGCCACGACGTCACCGGCCCGCTGGGTGTGCCGACTGTCGTGTGCCTGCTGGGAGGCGCACCCGCGGCCTCCTCCTCGGGGCTCACGGTCGCCGACGCGCTGGCGGCGGCCCTGGAGAAGGCGCTGCTGGCCTACCAGGCCCGGACCAGCGGCCGGGGTGAATACGCGCTCGCTGTCCCGCCCCTGCCGGCGCGGCTGCGGGGCGAATCGATGCGCACCGCCGAGGCCGGTCCGCGCCTGACCGGCGCGGACCTCGCGGCGGCGCTGGCGGCGCAGGGCCACCGGCCCGCCGCCGTCCCCCTGGATCACGACACGGAGGTCAGCAGGGTGATGCCGTTCACCGTGAGGGTGGTGCTCGCCGATGACCGGTGAAACGACCGCCGCGCCCGCCGGGGCCGTTGCCGGCGGAGGCGGCGCAGCGCTGCACGTCGTCGGGTCGGGACTGCTCGCCGACGCGATCGCCGACGCGGCCGCCGCGCACGGCGGCGTCGCGGGTTCCGCGGCGCCTGAACCGGAGACGGCCGGTGTGGACACCGGGGGGCTGGTCGTCGCCGCCGCCGACGGCTGGGACACGCGCCCGTACCCGCGCGTGCGCGCCGCCTGCGACGCCGCGCCGGCGCCGTGGCTCCCGGTGCGCACCGAGCTCGGCCGCCTCGTGCTGGGACCCGTCGAGATCCCGGGCCGGCCGGGCTGCGGCGACTGCGCAGACCTGCGCAGGCGCGTCGCCCGCCGGGACCCCCGGGGCCGCGAGGAGGTCCTGCGGGTGCACGGCGACGCGCTGGCGGAGCGGCCGTCGTCGTGGCTCACGACGCTCGCCGCCGACCTGGCGGCGGCCCTGGTGCTCGACGAGGCGCAGCGGGTGGCGCAAGACCCCGAATCCGCCCGCACGCGCAACGCGATGATCTTTGTGGAGCTGGACAGCCTGCGGACGTCGCGGCACCGCTTCCTGCCCAACCCCCTGTGCGAACGGTGCGGCTCCCGGCCCGACGACGCGGCGGCGCTGGCCGAGCTCTCGCTCGCCTCCCGCCCCAAGCCGACGCCCGACACCTACCGCGCTCAGGACGTCGCCGACCGCTGGGAGTCGCTGGAGCAGACCTATTTCGACCCGGAGTGCGGGCTCGTGCACACGCTCACGAAGGGCAGCGGCGGCGGGGTCGTCACCGCCTCGGCGGAGCTGGGCGCGCACGGCGACTCGGTCGAGTACGGGTTCGGCTGGACCCGCAGCTACCGCACCAGCCGCGTCGTCGCGCTGCTGGAGGCCCTCGAACGCTACGGCGCGACCCACCCCAGCGGCAGGCGCACCGCCGTGCACGCGCCCTACGCCGATGTGCGCGACGAGGCGCTCGACCCGCGCGAGCTGGGCCTCTATCCGCCGGAGCGCCACGTTGCCGGCTTCTCCTTCCGGCCGTTCTCCGAGTCCGTGGCCTGCTCCTGGGTGTGGGGCTACTCCTTCGCCCGGTCGGCGCCGATCCTGGTGCCGGAGAACTACGTGTACTACCGGCTGATGCGGCGCGCCGGCCCGGAGAACCCGCCGTTCGTCTACGAGTGCTCCAACGGCTGCGCACTGGGCGGCAGCGTGGAGGAGGCCGCCTTCTACGGCGCGCTGGAGGTCGCCGAACGGGACGCCTTCCTGATGACGTGGTACGCGCGAATGCCCGTGCCCCGCATCGACATCGGCTCGGCCCGCGACGACTCCCTGCCGCTGCTCGCGACGGCGATTGAGCGGGAGACCGGCTACGAGGTGCGCGCGTTCGACACGACGCTGGAGTACGGCGTCCCGAGCGTGTGGACCATGGCGGTCAGGCCGGGCGACGACGACGCGGCGCCCAAGGCCGCGTGCTCGGGCGGCGCCCACCTCGACCCCGAGCGCGCCCTCCAGCGCGCCCTGAGCGAGCTGGGCCCGATGACGGCCGGCCTCCTCGGGCAGGACCCCGCCCGCCAGGCGCGGGCGCGGGAGATGGTGCGCGACCCGTCGCTGGTCACGCTGATGGCCCACCACACGCAGCTCTACGGCCACCCGGAGGCGTTCGACCGCTTCGACTTCCTCGACCGCTCCCCCGGCCTCCGCCGCGTCGCCGACATGGCGCGCGTACCCCCGGCGGCCGACCTGCGCGACGACCTCGCGGAGCTGGTGCGCCGCTACCTCGACTGCGGCCTCGACGTCATCGTCGTCGACCAGACGACCCCCGAGCACCGGGCGGGCGGCCTGGCCTGCGTCAAGGTCATCGTCCCCGGCACCCTGCCGATGACCTTCGGCCACGCATACCGCCGGGTGCACGGGCTGCCGCGGCTGTACACGGTGCCGCACCGGCTCGGCTACGCCGCCCGGCCGCTGGGCCCCGAGGACATCAGCCACCACCCGCACCCCTTCCCCTAAGGAGTCCTTATGCAGTTGATGCTCGTCGCGTGGGACCTCAGCGACTCCGACGCGACCCCGGAGAGCCTGCGGCCGTACCTGCGCGACTACGCCGCCGACGCCTTCTCCACGCTGGACGGCATGCGGCTGAAGGCGTGGTTCTCCGACGCCGAGCGGCAGATGTGGGGCGCGGTGTACCTGTGGGACGGCCCCGAGTACGTCGACGGGTGCTTCCGGGTGAGCCGGTCGATCGAGCTGATCGGCTACCCGCCGACCTCGGTCTACATGTTCGACCTGGAGGCGGCGACCGAGGGCAGGAGCGTCCACGAGGCGCTGTCCGGTCTGGGGCTGGCCCTGGAGACGTGACGCTGGGGGCCTCTGCCGGCGCCCCTGCGCGGGCTACGCGGTCTCCGCTCCGCCCGCGGAGCGCTCCTGGGCGCCCAGGCCCCGCAGCAGGGCGGCGCGCACGGCGGGGCGGCTGCCGAAGGCGAGCAGGAACGTCGCCTCCCGCGTGAGGCGCTGGGCGTGCGCGTCCGCGAGCAGGGACCGCCCGCCGACGTGCACGGCCAGTGCGGCCGCGGCGCTCACCGCGAACTGCGAGACGGCGGCGCGGGCGGCGGGCACGTCCTCGGGCGCCGCGTGCAGCAGGGTCCTCCGCGCCGCGCCGAGCCGGGCGGAGAGCGCGCCGCCGTCGTCACCCATCAGCGCGATCGCCCGGCCGGCCACGCCCAGCGCGAGGTTGCCGTTGAACCGCACGGACTCCGGGTCGTTCTTGCGGTAGGCCTCCAGCGGAACCGTCTGCGCGACCCGCTCGCGAGGCACGAAGTGCCGGGAGAAGCGTACGGTCACAGTGCGGCTGGCCTGGGCGGCGACCAGCCGCGCCGGCGGACCGGCGCTCACCGACTCCCCCTCCTCGGCGTCGAGCAGCGCCATCACGAGGACGTCGTCGGCGTCGCGCGCCGCGGTGTAGAGGGTGTCGACCATGCCCCATCCGCTCACCCAGGGCGCGGAGCCGTCGAAGACCCACCCGCCGTCCACGGGCTCCGCGCGAAGCATGGGGGTTCCGGGGCGCACCGCCGCGGTGACCGCCACCCCCGACCGCAGCCGGCCCTCGGCCAGCGGCTTGAGGCGGGCCTCGCGCAACTCGTGGTTGCCGGTCTTGGCGAGGGCCGATACGGCGCCGTGGTGCTGCATCCACACCAGCGTCGTCGCCAGGCACCCGCCGGCCAGCGACTCCACCGCCCGGCAGGCCGCCTCGTAGCTCGGGAAGTCCAGTGCCGTCAGGTCGTCGGGCGCCGCGAAGCCGTAGAAGCCCTTCTCGGCGAGCAGGTCGAAGTGGCTGCCCGGCACGCGGTCGGCACCGTCGACCTCCGGCGCCGCGGGAAAAAGGGCCTCGTCGGCGATGCGTACCGCCTCGTCGAGGGACCGGCAACCCGCCGGGGTTGCGCCGGTATCGGTCACGTCGCGCCTCCTTGATCCGGCTGGGCGGGCTGCACGGCACAGGGCGCTGCGACGTGGGCGGAGCACCGGGCGCGGGGCAGGGTGCCCGTACCGGTGTCTTCCCACAAGCGGGGGCGGTCATTCCCCCCGATACCGGGCCATCCGGCGCGAACGAGGTGGGCGCAGCCGGCCGCGGCCGGTACGCGCGGGGGCGCGTCCACCGCTTCCCGACTGCCGGGGAGAGAGCGGCATGCCCCGGACCGGGCGGCTCCGGCGCGGCTCTTTGCGGCCTAGCGCGAGGCCGCGGCGCCTCGGCGCATGCTGGGAGCCGCGTCGGAGTCGCGGATCAGCGACACCACGAACAGCCCGAGGACCGCGAAGACCACCGCCGCGAGGAAGGCGCCGTGGTAGGCGTCCATCTGGGCCTGGGCCCGGGCCGCTTCCGACGCCGACGGGCCCAGCGCCGCGGTCTCGGCCTGGCCGCGGATCACCAGCACGGTCGACAGCACCGCCACACCGGTGGCGGTGGCGACCTGGCGGCTGACGTTGAACAGCGAGGTGGCCCGGCCCATGGAGGCGGCAGCGGTCTGCGCGAAGGTCGCGGCCTGCAGCGGCACCATGGAGGTCCCCATGCCGATCCCCTGCACGAACATCATCCCGCCCAGCACCCAGTACGGCGTGGACAGCCCGACCAGCTGGAACGACAGGGTCAGGCAGCCGATCAGCGCCAGCCCCGCCAGGAGCAGCCGGCGCGGGCCGACCCGCGGGTAGAGGCGGCTGATGAACTGCGTGGTGACGACCATGCCCAGCGCCTGCGGCATCAGGACCAGACCCGCGTCCAGGGCGGATGCCCCGCGCAGGTTCTGCATGTACAGCGGCGTCAGGAACAGCACCCCGAACATGGCGGCGGTGATGCACAGCAGCGCCGCGTTGCCGGCTCCGAACAGCCGCTCCCGCAGCAGGCGCAGGTCCAGCATCGGCTCCGCGGCCTTCAGCTCCCGCCAGACGAGCAGGCAGATGAGCACGGCGGCGGCGACCAGGCCGCCCCACACCGACGGCCGGCCCCAGCCCGCCTGGGCCGCGCGGTCCAGGGTGACCAGCAGACTCGCCAGCCCCGCACCGGCGAGGACGAACCCGGCGAGATCGAAGCCGCCGGCGCGCTCCTGCACCTCCTCGCGCAGGAACACCACGGTGAACAGCAGGGCCAGCGCCCCGATGGGCACGTTGATGAAGAAGATCCAGCGCCAGCTCGCGTACTCCACCAGGAACCCGCCCAGCACCGGGCCGAGGGCCGGAGCGATGCTCGTGGGGATCATCAGCACCGCCGAGGCCTTCGCCCGCTCCTCGGCGGGGAAGGCGCGAAAGAGCATCGCCTGGCCGACGGGCACGAGCATGCCGCCGCCCACGCCCTGCAGGACGCGGGCCGCGATCAGCCACCCGATCCCGCCGGCGAACCCGCACAGCACCGATGCCGCGGTGAACACGAGCACAGCCAGCTGGAAGGTGCGCTTGCTGCCGAAACGGTCGCTGATCCAGCCGGAGGCGGGGATGAACACCGCGAGGCTGGTCATGTACCCGGTCAGCACCCACTGCAGGGTGCCCTCGTCGACGCGGAACTCACGGCCCAGCGTCGCCAGCGCCACGTTCAGGATGGTCACGTCCAGGATCTGCATGATCAGCCCGAACACGAACGTGATCGCGACCAGCCACTTGTACTCCAGTCGGCGCAAGGGACGGCTCCGTCTTCCGTGAGGCGGTGTAGGGCGCGGTCAGGGCCGAGGACCGCGGCGGTGCGGCCCCACCCGCCCGGGCGGGGGCTCCTGCGGCCCGTGCGGGCAGCAGGCGACCGCACCTACCTGCTGACCCGGAACCCGTCCGACGATCCCCCCGATTCCGCGTCCTCCACCACCGTAGGGACAAACCGCGAAGACCTGCAGCAGGAGGCCGCCGTCGGCCGGTCAGCCGGTCGACCTCAGCGGGCGCACCCGCGCAGGCGAGCGGTGCGGACCGCGCCGCACCGCTGTGGCCCGGCGCGGCAAGCCCGGGAACGAACGACCGCAGGGTCCGGTCGGACGCCGGAAGCGGCCGGGACGGCGGCCCGCCCGGCGGGCGGGCCGCCGACCCGGGTCAGCGCGGCGCCCCGCGCCTCAGCCGGCGTCCGACTCGGACCTGCGGAGGACGGCGACGAGATCGCCGCGCGCCCGAGCGACGCGGGAGCGCACCGTCCCGATCGGCACCCCGGTCGCCGCCGCGGCCGCCTCGTAGGTGAACCCCTGGAGCTGCGTCAGCACGAAGGCGGTGCGGCGCGGTTCGGGCAGCCCGTTCACCAGGTCGTCCAGCGCCAACTCCTCCTCGAAGGACGGCCGGTGCGGCAGTGCGGCGTCGGCGGCCTGCTCGCTGCCGTCGGAGCGGGCGGCCCGGGGCCGTACCGCGGCGGCGCGGTAGTGGTCGGCGACGGTCCGCCGGGCGATCGACATGAGCCAGATCCGCGCCGACGAGCGCCCCGCGTAGCCGGCGAGGCTGCGCAGCGCACGCACGAAGGTCTCCTGCGTGAGGTCGTCGGCGGTCTGCGGGTCGCTGAGGTAGGCGACGAGGCGCCACACGTCGCCTCGGGTGGCGCGTACGAACGTCTCGACGGCGTCGGGCGTGTGGTTCTGGGCGGCGAGCGCGAGATCGGTGATGCGCTGCTCGGTCAGGGGCTCCCTACCGCGCAGGCGGCGTCCGGGAGGGCGCGCCCCCTGCTGGCGGGCGGGCGTCCGCTCGGCAGCGGATGCCGTCCGCTGCGGCCGGCCCTCGGCCGGGTGGGCATGGGTGGTCGTCGACATGGCGTGGTGTCTTCCTCGCTTCGGCCGTGCCCCGCCGGGACTGCCGTGCGGGCCGGGCACGGGGGTTGCCACGCGCGGCGGTGGTCGGCGCGGACCTGCGGCCAGGACCCCGTCCGGGCGCGTGTGATGGGGAGGCGGCCGGCGCTCGGGCGCGGCGGCGCCGTCCGCGGGCCCCTCCGGCGGGCGGCCGGTGGGGCGCACGGGTGTATCAGGGCGTGACGAGCGAGGGCGGCGGTCCGCGCACGACGAGCGCGTACCGCAGGACCGGCGTGGGCACCCGGATGCTCCGCGGCACGCAGACGCACAGGGACGTGCGCCGCGTGGGGCGCCACCGGGGTGCGGCCGGCAGCAGGGGAAACAGGAGTGCGCGCACATGGCGGGCCAGGGCGGTCGCGGCCGCCTCGCCGCGGCGCAGCCACCACGCGGACAGCAGCCCTGCGACCGTGTGCCACAGCAGCATGCCCCAGTCCGAGCCGCCGCCGGAGCCGTGGCCGCCATGCCCGGTCTGCGGGACGGCGGCGGCCGGGGCGCCCGGGTGGGCGGAGGCGATCACGGCGGGGTCGGCCGACCCCTGGGCCAGCGCGAAGACCAGGTGCAGCGCGAGCTGGCTCCAGGCCATCCACCCCAGGATGACCCAGTAGCCGCGCTCCTTGCCCGCGGCGACCGCGGCCGCGGCGAAGACGCCCGCGAACCCGGCGGCGAAGCCGGTGAAGGGGACGTGGTGCGCCGACATCACCGCGTGTCCCGTTCCGGACACGCCGACGGCGACCGCGGCGAACACCGCGGCCCGGCACGTGCGCGAAAGCGGCGACCTCAGCACAGTGATGTCATCCTCGCACCGGTTCGCGGGCGCCCTCCGCGGGGGTGGTCCGGCACCGGCGGGTGCGGGCTCCCGCCTGGTCCGCGATCCGGCCGACCGCCGAGGCGCCGGCCCGGCGGTGCCGGATCCGGTCCGAATCCGGGGCGCGTGGAACCGTTCCGCGCACCCGTCCGACTTGTGGGAGACCCGCGGTCCGGGCCGGGCATCGGAGCCCTGTGCATCCGGTCCGCACGCCGGAGGGGATGCACACAGACACGCGCCGGCGACAGGCCGGGGCGGCCGGCGGCGGGTCCCGCCTTCACCCGCCCACCACAGCACGAACGGACGCATGCGAGATGACCCGTTTCACACGCCGAACAACCGCATTCGCGGCGGCCGGAATCGCCGCCTTCACCCTCACCGGGTGCGGCGCAGGAGCCGGCCCGGGTGCGCCGGACTCCGGAACCGGCGCCCCGAGCGGCTCCGCGACCGAGGACGCGCGGAAGGGCTCCGCCGCCGAGGGCGGCCTGGAGGTCGGCGGGGCGTGGATACCCGAACCCGCGAACCCGGCTACGGCCGCCGGCTACCTGACCGTGCGCAACGTCGGGGACCGGGACGACGCGCTGGTGGACGCGGAGACCCCTGCGGCCGGAACGACCGAGGTCCACACCACCGTGACCGCCGACAGCGGAGCCAAGACGATGGAGGCGGTCGAGCGGGCCCCGGTGCCGGCCGGCGGCGAGCTGGTGCTGGAGTCCGGGAGCTACCACCTGATGCTGATGGAGCTGCCCGAGGACCTCTCCGCCGGCGACACCGTGGCTCTGACCCTGCACTTCGAGAGCGGGACCGAAATCGACGTCGACACCCCCGTCCTGGAGCGCTGAGGCGTCGTCCCGCCGGGATGAGCGGGGGACGGCTTCGCTGAGGGGGCCTGACCCCGGCGTCGGCCGCCGCGCGCGCCGCGCTACCGGCGGGGCCGGGGAAGCACGATCGGCGTCGAGGTGAGCGGATCGCTGATCACCATGCACGGCAGCGAGAACACCGCCTCCACGGTCTCGGCGGTGACGACCTCCCGCGGCGGTCCCTGCGCGACGACGCCGCCGTCCTTCATGACGACGAGATGGTCGGCGTAGCGGCCGGCGAGGTCGAGGTCGTGCAGCACGAGCACGATCGTGCGGCCGTCCCGCCGGTTCACGTCGGTGAGCAGCTCCAGCACGTCGACCTGGTGCGCGAGGTCCAGGTAGGTCGTCGGTTCGTCGAGGAGCATCACGTCGGGATCCTGCGCGAGCGCCAGCGCGATCCACACCCGCTGCCGCTGGCCTCCGGAGAGCTCGTCGAGGGGGCGCTCGGCGAGCTCGGTCACGCCGGTCACGGCCATCGCCGCGGAGACCGCCTCGGCGTCGGCGTCGCTGAACTGGCGGAACCACCGCTGGTGCGGGTGGCGCCCCCGCGCGACGAGGTCGGCGGCCGTGATGCCGTCGGGAGCGACCGGCTGCTGCGGGAGCAGGCCCAGCCGCCTGGCCAGGCTCCTGGCGGGGAGCCGGGAGACGTCGGCGCCGTCCAGCAGCACGGTGCCGCTCTGCGGTGCGAGCAGGCGGGCGAGTCCGCGCAGCAGGGTCGACTTTCCGCAGCCGTTCGGGCCGACGACCGCCGTGACCTTTCCCGGCGGCAGGGTTACCGAGACCCGGTCGACGACGGTCCCCGCCGACCGGTAGCCGAGGCAGAGGTCGGCGGCGGCCAGCGTGGTCGGAGAGGGCGAAGAGGCCGGCGGGGTGGGCGAACGCGTCATCCTGTGTGTCCGATCCGGTTGGCGCGGGCGAGGAGGTACAGCAGCACCGGTGCTCCCAGAACCCCCGTCATCACGCCGACGGGCAGCTCCACCGGGGTGAACGGCAGCCGGGCGGCGAGGTCGGCGGCGACGACGAGCAGGGCGCCGACCGCCGCTGCGGGCGCGAGGAGGGCCCCGCGGCCGGGGAGCAGCCTGCGGACGATCTGGGGCGCCACCAGGGCGACGAAGCCGATGGGGCCGGCCGCCGCCGTCGCCATCGCGGCGAGCGCCACGGCCACGGCCGCCGGGGCGAGCCTGGGGCTCGCGGTGCGCCCGGACAGCATCCCGGCCAGATCGTCCCCCAGCTCCAGCAGCCGGATCCGGCGCGCCAGCACGACCAGGACCGGGGCGGCGACCGCGAGGGTCGCGGCGACGATCGCGACGTGCAGGCCGCTGCGGTTCGCGAGGCTTCCGGTCAGCCAGGCGGAGGCGGCCAGCACGCGGTGGTAGTCCGCCCGGGTGAGCAGGAAGGAGACGGCCGAGGTCAGCATGGCCGCGACACCGATGCCGACCAGCACGAGCCGGTAGCCGCTCAGACCGCGCCCGGCCGACAGCGCGAAGATCGCCCCGGCGGTGGCCGCCGCCCCCGCGAGCGCGCCGGCGGCGGTGTGCAGCCCCGTGCCGCCGTACACGGTCAGTACCGTCAGGGCGCCGAAGGCGGCGCCGGAGTTCACGCCGATCACGTCCGGACTGACCAGGGGGTTGGCTGAGATCCGCTGCAGAACCGCCCCCGACAGGGCGAAGGCGGCCCCCGCCCCCAGGCCGGTGAGGGCGCGCGGCAGCCGGTTGCGCACGACGACGTCGTACTCGATGAGCGAGCCGCCCCCGGCCAGTACCCGCAGGACCCCGCCGACCCCGATGTCGTACTGGCCCAGGGTCAGGGACAGCACGGCGGCGCCGCCGGCCAGCAGCCAGACGGCCGCCGCCAGGACGGTGGACCGGCGCCCGAGCACGAACACGACGCGGGCGCGCGGGCTGCGCAGCACCAGTGCCTCGCGGTCTTGAGGGGTCACAACTGCGCCACCTTCCGCCTGCGGACCAGGTGGATGAAGAAGGGCGCGCCGATCAGCCCCGTGACGATGCCCACCTGGAGCTGCTCCGGGCGGATCAGCACCCGGCCGAGTACGTCGGCGAGCACCAGCACGGCCGGCGCCAGCAGCAGGCACCAGGGCATGATCCACCGGTAGTCCGGTCCGGTCAGCGCCCGCGCGATATGGGGCACGACGAGGCCGACGAACGTGATCGGCCCGGCGATCGCCGTGGCGGCTCCGGCCAGGAGCACGACCGCGGCGGCCCCGAGCGCACGGGTCGACGCGAGCCGCGTGCCGAGGCCGCGGGCCATGTCCTCACCGAGGGCGACCGTGTTGAGCTCGCGGCGAACCGCCGCCGCCAGGCAGAGGCCCACCAGGACGGCCGGGGCGGCGACGAGCAGCTGCCCGGTGTCGGCGCGCGTGAGCGAACCCACGGTCCAGAACCGGAAGCCGTCGAGTGCGGAGGGGTCGAGAAGGGTGATGGCCGTGGTCGCGGATCCCACCATGGCGCTGAGCGCCGCACCGGCCAGCGCGAGCTTCACCGGCGCCGCGCCGCCGGCGCCGAGCGAACCGAGTGCGTAGACGAAGACCGCGGCCAGCGCGGCCCCGGCGAAGGAGAACCACAGGTAGCCGGTGAGGGCGCCCACCTGGAAAACGGACATGGCGACCACGACGGCGAACGCCGCACCGGCGTTGACGCCGAGAATGCCCGGCCCCGCCAGCGGGTTGCGGGTCAGCCCCTGCATCACGGCACCCGCGATGCCCAGGCCGACCCCGGCGAGCACCCCGGTCGCGGTGCGGGGCACGCGCACCTGCCACACGATCCGGTCGGCCTCGCTGCCGGCGGGCGCGACCAGGGCCGAGACCGCGTCGGTGAAGGACAGGGCGTAGTTGCCCGTGACCAGCGAGAGAGCACACGCGGCCGCCAGCACGAGACCGGCCGACGCCAGGCCCGCCGCCCGGCCGGCGCGGCCGGACAGCAGGCCCCGGCGCGGCTCGTCCGGCGCCCGGGGCGCTGTGGCGCATCCGGTCCCGGGCGGCGCGGTCGCACTGGTCACGGGTTACTGCTCGACCAGGTCCGGATGGATGCGGGAGGCCACCAGCTCGATGCTGTGCGCCGCCCGTACCCCGGCCGCCCGGTCGGCGAACAGGAACGGGTGGACCTCGCCCTCGGCGACGGCCGCCACCCCTTCCAGCGCCGGGTCCGACTTGATCGCCCGGACCTCGTCCCGGGCGTCCTGCGTAGTCATCTCGGCGTCGCAGCAGGCGTCGGTGAGGATGACGTCGGGATCGCGTTCGACGAGCTCCTCCACACCGACGTCGACGTTGCGCTTCCCGGTCAGGTCGGCGAAGGCGTTGACGCCGCCCGCGTGCTCGATGATCCGGGTGCCGAAGTCCACTCCGCTCGCCACCCGGTAGCCGCCGTCCTCGCCGGGGGAGACGATCGCCACGGACGGGCGCTCGGCCCCCTCCACCTTCGCCTCCACGGCGGCGATCCGCTCCCGCATGTCGGCGATCACCCGTTCGGCCTCGTCCTCGGCGCCGAACAGCGCGCCGAGGTCGCGCAGGTCCCGGTAGACGCTGTCCACCCGGACCGACTCCGGGTCGATCGCCCGGTCGGTCAGCCCGTCCTCGCTGGGGCACAGCGGGCTGAGGATCCAGCTCTGCACCCCGAGCTCGCGCAGGCTCGCGCGGGTGCCGACCGAGCGGTCCGGGCTGTTCTCGGCGAAGAACCCGTTGAATCCGGAGATGACGAAGTCGGGGTCGGTCTCCAGCAGTCCCTCCCTGCTCGGGAGCGTCGGCACGTAGTCGGCCGCGGCCTGCTCGTCGGCGTACTCGGGCAGCACCTCGGCGTCCAGGAACGCGGTTCCCACCAGCCGGTCGCTGAGCCCGAGGGCGTGGGCGACCTCGATGCCGGGCTGGTATGCGGCGTAGACACGCTCGGGCGGCGCCTCCACGGCGACGTCGATCCCGCAGTTGGTACGGGTGACGGCGTCCTCGCCGACCGACTGCTCGGGGGCGGGGGCGCCGCAGCCGGCGAGCAGGACGACGCCGGCCATCGCGCACGCGGCACGGGGTGAACATGAAGATACGGGGGCCATGAGACCGCCTTTTCCAGGTCCTCGTGGAATCGGGTCGTGCGGTGCCGTGGCCGGTCTCCTGGCTGACGGGTGAACGCGCGCTGTGTCCGGCCTTCCCAGGGATCGCGCCCCAGTGGCCCGTTCGGACGAACGACACAGCACTCCCGATCACAGTGGCGAGGGCCGCACCGGTTTCACACCGGATTCCCGTTCACCACGGCGCCGCCGACGCTAGCACGCCGCGCTCTCGGCCCTCGGGCCCGGGGAGCGGTCGGCCGCCCGGGGGGTGCCGGACGGTTCGCGGAGCCGCGGGCGCGGCCACGTCCCCCAAGGGGGCGGCCGCGGTTCCTGCACCGGCGCGGTCGGCGGTCGCGCTTTCTTGTCGGAGGGGCGGGGCGGACGCCGTGCGTTCGGGCGCAGGTCCCGGTCGGGCCGGGACCTCCGTCCCCTCTTCTGCGACCGCCGTCGTCCGCGCATGCGCACGCACGTGCGGTTTCGCTGTTCGCGGGCGTGCGGCGGCGCGTCCCGCCTCTCGCAGGCGCGCCCGGCGGGTGGGAGCGGCGTCGCGAGCGGGTACGCCAGTCCGGGAGACGGCGGAGGTGCGCGGCCGAAGCGCAGCGCCGCCGCAGCAGAGTGAGGTGACCTGCCATGGCCGAGGCCCACGCCCCCATCCGCGTGTTCCTCGTCGACGACCACGACGTGGTGCGCCGCGGAGTCGGCGCCCTGCTCGGCGACGAGCCCGACATCGAGGTGGTGGGCGAGGCCGCCGGCGCCGCCGAAGCGACCGCGCGCATTCCCGCGGTCCGGCCCGACGTGGCCCTGCTCGACGTCCGCCTGCCCGACGGCAGCGGTGTCGAGGTCTGCCGCCAGGTGCGCTCGGACCTGCCCGACCTGGCCTGCCTCATGCTCACCTCCTACGCCGACGACGACGCGCTCTACGACGCCGTCATGGCCGGAGCCTCCGGCTACGTGCTCAAGCAGATCCACGGCTCCGACCTGGTGGGCGCCATCCGCACGGTCGCCGCGGGCGAGTCCCTGCTCGACCCGCGCAGCACGGCCCGCATGATGCGCCGCATCCGCGAGGACGCCCAGCGCACCGACCCCCTGGCCGAGCTGTCCGACCAGGAGCGGCGGATCTTCGAGCTGATCGGCGAAGGGCTGACCAACCGCCAGATCGGCGAGCGCATCTTCCTGGCCGAGAAGACCGTCAAGAACTACGTCTCCAGCGTGCTGGCGAAGCTGGAGATGCAGCGCCGCACCCAGGCCGCCGCCTACGCCGCCCAGCTCAAGTCGCAGAAACCCCACCGCCGCGACGCCGACTGAGCCCCGCCTCCGCCGGGCCGAAGGTCCCCTCCTCCGCGGGCGCAGGGCCCGCGCGCCACCGCCCTTCGCCGCTGCCCGCGGCCGCGCCGCCTGCCTACCGTCGGTCATAAAAGCCCCGGGCGACGGCGGGAGACAGCGATGGAGAACAGATCTGGCGCGCCGGTTCTGGCAGCGGTCGACGAGACGGAGGGCAGCCTGCGCGCCCTGGACTGGGCCGCGGACGAGGCGCTTCGGCGCGACCGGCGGCTGCGCATCGTCTACGCCTTCGACTGGCCGCTCTACCACACGGTGCCCGCGGGTATACCGGACTACTCGATCGAGGAGTTCGCCCTCCGCCTCGTCGATCACGCCCGCGACCGGGCCGTCGAACGCGTGCCGGGCCTGCGGGTGGAGGCGGAGTTCGACGTCGGCGACGCCGCACCGATCCTGCTGCTGGAGGCGGCCGAGGCCGAGCTCGCCGTCATCGGGTCCCGCGGGCGGAGCCGGCTGGGTGCGGCGCTGCTGGGCTCGACCGGGATGGAGATGGCGGCCACGGCCCGCTGCCCCGTCGTCGTGGTGCCCGACCGCGAGCCCAAACCGGCCGCGGGGCGCATCGTCGTGGGCCTGGACGGTTCGCCCGCAGCGCACTCGGCGGCGGCGTGGGCCTTCGCCACCGCCGCCGGGCGCGGCGCCGCGCTGCGCGCCGTGACCGCCCACGCGCGGTTCTCCAGTGGACGCCTCGGTTCGCTGGAGGTCCCGGCTCGCTACGCCTTCGACTCCGCCGAGGAGGCGGCGGCCAGGGAGGAGGCCCGCCGCCTGCAGTCGGAGTCCCTGGCGGGCCGGCGCGAGCACTATCCGCAGGTCGCGGTGGAAGAGCTGGTCGAGGCCGGCCACCCCGCCCGTGTGCTGGTGGACGCGTCCGAGAACGCCGACCTCCTGGTGGTGGGCAGCCGAGGGCGCGGAGGCTTCACGGGGATGCTCCTGGGATCGGTGAGCCAGTCGGTGCTCTCCCACAGCGCCGTACCGGTGGCCGTCCTGCGCGCCGAGAAGCACTGAGACCGCGTCGCCGCCGCTGGAGCGAGGGGCGCCTCCGCCTCGAAACGGGCCCGCCGGGCGAGGCCCGGGCGGAACGGCGGGGCCCCGGGCGGACGGCGGAGGTCGCCGCCGTCCGGGCCGAAGGTCCGCCCCCCCACAGGCCCGCGGGCACGGTCGGCTCAGCGGCGCGCGGCGGAGGCTGGAAGCAGAAGAACGCGCCGGGAACACGACCGTACGCACGCGGCCGACCGGCGCGCCGCCAGCTCCGCCCCACGCTCCCACCCGGCGCGCCCCGCGCCCCCCACCGTCCGCCCGCGGATGCACGGCCCGATACGCGCAGGCTTGCGGCCGCCCTTCCGCGCCGTCCAGGTCGTCGACACCGACCGCCGCGGGCGGACCCACCGTCCGCCCGCGGCACGGCCGCCGGACCGCGCCGCCTTCCGGCGAAGGCAGACGCCGCACGACTGCACCCCGGCCGCGCCCGCCGGCGGGACCGAGGTCCCGTGTACGCGGGAACGAAGG
Organism: Streptomonospora halophila; assembly: GCF_039542725.1. NCBI lineage: Bacteria > Bacillati > Actinomycetota > Actinomycetes > Streptosporangiales > Nocardiopsidaceae > Streptomonospora > Streptomonospora halophila. Next base: position 129,846 of record NZ_BAABIK010000019.1, read on the forward strand.
CCGCGCGGGGCCGGGCAGGCCGGCTCTGTCGGCGGGGCGGGTTTCGGAGGAACGTGGACGGCGGAGAGCGGGACGTCCCGGAGGCCCGAGCGGCGTCCGGGACCGGCACGGGGGGAACCGGATGGACAGCACAGTCGGCGACGTCATGACCACGGGTGTCGCCACGGTCGACGAGCGGACCGGCTATCGGGACATCGTGCGCGCGCTGGTGGAGAGGCGCGTCAGCGCCCTGCCGGTGCTCGGCGCCGACGGGCGCGTCGTGGGCGTCGTCAGCGAGGAGGACCTCCTGCACAAGGAGGAGTTCACGACCGCGGGCGACCGCCGCCCGTACCGGACGCCGGCACGTGCTCGGCTGCGTGCCCGGCTCAGCGCGGGCGGCCTGCTGACCGAATCCGCCGAGGACAAGGCGGCGGGCAGTACCGCCGCCGACGTGATGACCCGCCCGGCGGTCACGATCGCGCCGACCGCGTCGGTCGTCGCGGCCGCCCGCCTCATGGAGCGCCACGGTGTCAAGCGGCTGCCCGTCGTCGACGACGGCGGCCTGCTCCTGGGCATCGCCTCCCGCCGCGACCTGCTGCGGGTGTTCCAGCGCGCGGACGGCGACATCGCCGCGGCGGTCGAGCGGGAGATCGGCGCGACCACGAGTGCGGTCCACGGCACGGTGGCGGCCGCATCGGTCGAGGACGGCGTGGTCACGCTGACGGGTTCGGCGCTGCACCGCAGCACCGCCGCCTGCCTGACGCGGATGGCCGCCGGGCTGGAGGGCGTGGTTTCGGTCGACAACCGGATCAGCTGGGACGTCGACGACGTCCTCCCGCCCTACATCACGTGGCGCACCCTCTGAGCGGACCGGCCGACCGGCCGGGCCGGTCCTCGCCGACCGGCCGGGCCGCCCGATCCCGCCGTCGCAGACTCCCGACGAGGCCGCCGCCGCAGGGACACGTACCGGAAGCCGGGTGCGGGCCCTCGCCCGAACCGGCGGAGCCGCGGCCTCGTCGGCGCGCAGTGAGTCGGACCGCCGGTGGCCGTGCTCCCGGACGCCGATGAGAGTATGGCCGTCCATCCGGCCGCCGGCCCGCACGCCGCGTCCGGCTCACCCCCAGTGCGACGAGGAAGACATGGCCATCACACGCGCCGAAGTGATCGTCACGAGCCCCGACCGGAACTTCGTGACCCTGAAGCTGACCACGGCGGACGGGGTGACCGGCCTCGGCGACGCGACCCTCAACGGGCGCGAGTCCGCGGTGGTGGCCTACCTCCGCGACCACGTCGTGCCGCTGCTGATCGACCGCGACGAGAGCCGCATCGAGGACACCTGGCAGTTCCTCTACCGCGGCGCGTACTGGCGCAGGGGCCCGGTCACGATGGCGGCGATCGCCGCGGTCGACACCGCCCTGTGGGACATCAAGGGCAAGGTCGCCGGGCTGCCCGTGTACCAGCTGCTCGGCGGCGCCTCGCGGGAGGGCCTGCTCGCCTACGGCCACGCGTCGGGCCGGAGCCTGGAGGAGCTGTTCGACAGCATCCGCGACCACCAGGAGCAGGGGTACCGCGCCATCCGCGTCCAGACGGGCGTCCCGGGCCTGAAGTCGATCTACGGCATCGCCTCCAACGAGACGCGCCACGCCGACAAGAGCGTGCGCTACGACCACGAGCCGGCCCAGCCGGGCTCCCTCCCCGCGGAGGAGGACTGGGACACGCGCAGCTACCTGCGGCACGTGCCCGCCGTCTTCGAGGCCGTGCGCAACGAGTTCGGCCCGGAGCCGCCCCTGCTGCACGACGCGCACCACCGGCTCACCCCGATCGAGGCGGCGCAGCTCGGCAGGTCGCTGGAGCCCTACGACCTGTTCTGGCTGGAGGACGTCACCCCCGCCGAGAACCAGGAGGCCCTGCGGCTCGTGCGCCGGCACACCACCACGCCGCTCGCCATCGGCGAGGTCTTCAACTCGGTGTGGGACTACCAGCACATCATCCGCGAGCAGCTGATCGACTACGTGCGCTCCGCCGTGACCCACACCGGCGGCATCAGCCACCTGAAGAAGGTGCTCGAGTACGCGGCGCAGTACCAGATCAAGTCGGGCATGCACGGCCCCACCGACGTCTCGCCGGTCGGAATGGCGGCGGCGATGCACCTCGGCCTGTCGGTCCACAACTTCGGCATCCAGGAGTACATGAAGCACGGCGCCCGGACCGACCAGGTGTTCCGGCAGTCGTTCAGCTGGCGCGGCGGGTACCTGCACCCGGGCGACGAGCCGGGCCTGGGCGTCGACCTCGACACCGACGAGGCGGGCAGGTACCCCTACGTTCAGGCGTACCTGCCCTACAACCGGCTCGCCGACGGCACGCTCCACGACTGGTGAGGCACGGCGGTGGCGGCCGCCGGCGGCTCCCCCTCCGCGGGCGGTCGCGTCCCCGGGGCGCGGTGGGGAATCCGCTTCCGTCCCCCGGGCATGGTTTTATAGGGGTATGGCCGCCGATGTGGACGACTTCCTGCGCCTGGTCGGCGCCCTGCCCTCGGTCCAGCAGGGCGAGGCGCGCGACTGGACCTCGTTCAAGGTGCGCGGCAGGGGGTTCGGCTTCCTCTGGGAACGCACGCGCACGGTCGGTCTGAAGCAGACCATCACCGAGCAGCAGGCGCTGGTGGCCGAGCGCCCCGCGGTCTTCGAGGAGCAGTTCACCGCCGGCGGCTACGGCTGGGTCGTCGTCAAGCTGGACGCGGTCGCACTCGACGAGCTGGCCGAGCTGGTCACCGAGGCCTGGCTGCTGTCCGCCCCGCAGGACCTGCTGGACGAGTACGAGGCCGCGCTCACCGTTCCCGGGGGTCTGCTGAACCGAAGCTGAGCCCGGCGCCCGCGGCGCCGGGAACCGGTTCACAGCGCGGTCAGGAGCGGGATCTGCTCGGGGTCGCCGAGCGCCGATCCCACCGCGACCATGGCGGCGCCGGCGTCCAGGAAGGTCCGCGCGTTGCGGCCGTCGACGCCTCCGGTGGCCACCACGCGCAGGTCCGGGAAGGGACCGTGCAGCGCCCTGATCCAGTCCGGACCCAGCACCGACGCCGGGAACGCCTTGACCCAGCGGCCTCCGGCCCGCAGGACGCCCTGCACGTCGGTCGGCGATGCCACCCCCGGCAGGTGCGGCATGGCGGCCTCCCGCGAGGCGGCCATGACCTCCGGGTCGAACCCGGGCGCCACCGTGAAGGCGGCCCCGCAGGCCGCGACCTCGCGGACCTGGCCGAGGTCGACGACCGTACCGGCACCCACCGGGACTCCGCGCTCCGCACCCGCCCGCACGGTCGCGCGCAGCGCCTCCATCCCCTGCGCATCGCGGGCGGGCACCTCCACGACGCCGATGCCCAGGTCCCACGCGCGGGTGGCCAGCGCGACCGTGTCCGCCGGGGGCAGCCCCCGCAGGATGGCCATCACCCGTCCACCGCCGAAGATCCCGGCGATCCCGTCGCCGCTCACGCCTTCCCTCGCACCGTCCGCCACGGCCGCTCCTCTCCTTCACCCCTCGGCGCCGGGCGGCCCGGCGCCTGTCCGGCCGAGCGCTCGTGCGGCTCCTCCAGCACGGCGTCCCACTCCCCTTCCCGCGGATTCCCGCGGAGGGGCGGCCGGGTCGCGCCCACCGCCCGCAGGACGCGCCCGGCGCACACGTGCCCCGGGCGCAGGCGGCCCGCCGCGTCCGGATCGCGCGGTCCGCCCGCAAAATACCCGGCGGCGAAGGCGCCCCCGCACCGACCGGCGCGACCACCTCCACCGCAGGTGAGCGTACGCGAAGCGCCCGGCCCCCCACGAACCCGGTCGCCCCGTACCCGGCGACAGCACCGGGGCGCGCCGGGGGTGGGGTGGTCAGCGGCGGGTGGCCAGGACCACGCCGGCCAGGCAGAGGGCCCCGCCGAGCAGGGCGAGAGCGGCCGGAACCTCGCCCAGGAGCGTCCACGAGAGCGCCACGGTGACCGGCGGCACCAGGTAGGTCGCGGCGATCGTGCGGCCCGCGGTCCAGTGAGATAGGACGTAACCCCAGGTCAGAAATCCGATCGCGGTCGGGAAGACACCCAGGTAGAGCACGGCTGCCAGAGACCCCGCCGGTGCCGCGGCCAGTTCGCCGATGAGCGCGGGCAGGAACGGCAGCAGGGCCGCGGTACCGGCCAGGGTGCCGAGCCACGTCATCGTCACCGCCTCCACGCGCGCGAGGAGGCGCTTCTGCAGCAGCACGGCGGACGCGTACAGCACCGCGGACAGCACCGCCAGCGCAACACCGACGGCGTCGACCTGGCCGGTGAAGCCGGTGACGGCGATCAGCGCGACGCCGGCGAAGGCGATGGCGACCCCGATGCCGAGCCGGCGCGTGAGCCGCTCACCCAGAACGGCGACGGCGGTCACCGCGACCAGGATGGGCGCGGTCGCCACCAGCAGCGCCGCGGTCCCGGCGTCCACCAGCCGCTCGGCGGCGTTCAGCGCCACGTTGTACCCGCCGAACCAGACCACGCCCCAGAGCCCGATGAGCCCCAGCAGGCGGCCCCGGGGCAGGGCGCGCAAGGACGCGGGCTGCGCGGCCGGCGCCGAGCCCGCTCGCCCCGCGGCCCCGCGCCGGGCCGACGCGGCCGCGACCGCCGCGAACACGCTCAGCGTGAGGGCCGCGGCCACCATGCGGCCGAGCGCCATGGCGCCGGGCGAGAAGTCGTGTCCGGCGGAGCGGATGCCGACGAACGCCGAGGCCCACAGCAGAACGGTGATCCCCGCGGCGCAGACGATCGTCCAGGACGGAGGGCGCCCGGCGCGCCGGGAGGGCTCCTGCGCGGAGGAGGGGGCGGCGGGCGGCGCGGTGCCGCTCTCCACCGGCGGGTGGGCGGGGATCTCAGGGCTGTGCTGACGTGTCATGCAGCGATTCTCACGCGCGGCACGATTCAGTACCAGCGATTATTTCTTCATGACGATTCAGTGCTGCTGTATATTCGGGGCATGCTCGACGTCCACCGGCTCCAGGTCTTCCGCTCCGTCGTGGCCTCCGGATCGGTCCAGACGGCCGCCGCCAACCTGGGCTACACGCCCTCCGCCGTCAGCCAGCACGTCACCGCGCTGCAGCGGGAGACGGGCCTCACCCTCTTCACCCGGGCCGGTCGCGGACTGCGGCCGACGGCCGCCGGGCACGCCCTGGCCGCCGAGGCCGATCGGGTGCTCGCCCGGCTCGGCGAGGCCGAGTCGCTGGTGGCGGCCCTGCGCTCGGGCCGCACGGGCTCGCTGTCCATCGCCTACTTCGCGTCGGTGGGCGCGGCGTGGATGCCGCACGTGGTCCGGCGGCTGAACACCGACCTCCCGGGCGTACGGCTCGCCCTCGAACTGCGCGAGCACATCCCGGTCCCCACCGAGGAGCGCGCCGACGTGCAGGTGGTCGTCGCGCAGTCCGACTTCGACCCCGGGGCGGGGTTCACCGCCCACCACCTGCTCGATGACCCCTACGTCGCGGTGCTGCCCGGCGGCCACCCGTTCGAGGGCAGAAACGAGGTGGACCTGGCCGAACTGGCCGACGACCGCTGGATCGACAACGACTTCGCCCGCGGCTGGTGCCGCGCCAACCTCGTCGAGGCCTGCACGGCCGCGGGCTTCACCCCGGCCTTCCACGTCGAGGCGCACGACTACCCGACCGCGCTCGCCTTCGTCGAGGCCGGAATCGGCATCACCGTTCTCCCCTCCCTCGGCGCGGCGCACCCGCCCGACGGCACCGCGTGCGTCCGCGTCGTCCGGCCGACCCCCGTCCGGTCCATCTACGTGGTGGTACACGAGGCGGTCGAGCACACCCCGGCGGCGCGAACGGCGGTCGCGGTGCTTCGCGAGGCCGCGGAACCGGCGCCGCGGGACGGCTCCCCCGCCGGCCCGGGCCCCGGCCGGCGGCCCGCGGCGGGCTCGCATTCCGCTCCCGCTCCGCCCACCCGGCAGGGCCTTCCGCGGGTCCCCGAAGCGGCGCGGAGCATGTCGGACTGAATGCGGGCGCCGGCCGCCCGCTTCAGGGGACGCGCGTAGAACCCGCGGCGCGCCGCGGGCGGCGCCGTGGTGCCGAACGGAACGGGCTCGACGGTGCCCTGCAGCTCACCCCGGGTACGCCCGGTCGAGGCCGCGGCAAGTCCCCGAGCCCGGTACCGGCCGGACCCGACCGCTCGGGCCGCCTGAAGCGTGTTCGCCGGGTCCGTCCGTAGCGGGCGGCGCACTCGGGCGCGGAGCGCCGCGACGGAGACCCGGTGCCGCTCGCGCACGGCGGAGGAAGGAGCCGGGGCGGGTCCCCTGCCGACTGACGAGAGCGCAGCGGGCTCCCTGATATCAGCCGTCCCGCGCGGAGTCGTACGCCGCCCGCGCGTGGACGACCTCCTCCACATGCTGCTCGGCCCAGTCGGTGATGGCCTGGATGGGCGCGCGCAGCGACTGCCCCAGCCGGGTCAGCTCGTAGTCGACCCGCGGCGGCACCTCGGCGTGCACGGTGCGGCTGAGCAGTCCGTCGCGCTCCATCGTGCGCAGCGTCTGGGTGAGCACCTTCGGCGCGATCCCGCCGATCGCGGCCCGCAGCCGGGTGAAGCGCATCGGCCCCTCCGCCAGGTGCAGCACCACCAGGCTCGTCCAGCGGTCGCCGATGCGGTCGAGCACCAGCCGGGTGGGGCAGTCGGGGTTGCGCACGTCGGGGACCAGGTTGGTAACCATGAGGTACTTATAGCACTTTGAAGTCACTGGTTACCAATCGCTACCGTTCGGCGCACCACACGAAACAGGAGGTAGCGATGCGACTGGTGCTGTTCGGCGCGACGGGGTTCGCGGGGAGCCGGATCGCGAAGGAGGCCCTCTCGCGGGGGCACGAGGTCGTCGGCGTCGCCCGCGACGTCTCACCGCTGACCGAAGGGGAGGGGCTGAGCGCCCGCGCGGGCACCATCCACGACGAGGCCTTCGTGCTGGAGGTGACCCGAGGCGCCGACGCGCTGCTGATCGCCACGCCCGGACGCCCCCAGGAGGACGGGCGGAAGCTGCTCGACGCGGTGCCCGCACTGGCCGCCGCAGCGCGCGCGAACGGCGTGCGGATCGGGATCGTCGGCGGAGCGGCCAGCCTGAAAGTCTCCGCGGACGGTCCGCGGCTGCTCGACACGCCCGAGTTCCCCGAGGCCTACAAGGTCGAAGCCGGCTCCCACGCCGAGGTGCTGGACGCGCTGCGCGAGGTCCCCGAGGACGTGGACTGGTTCTACGTCAGCCCCGCCGCGGTGTTCGGCGCGCACGCACCGGGCGAGCGCACCGGCACGTACAGGACGACCGACGAGGTCCTGCTCACCGACGCCATGGGCGACTCGGCGATCGGCGGCGAGGACTACGCGATCGCCTTCGTCGACGAGATCGAGGCGCCGGCCCACCGCCGCGCCCGCTTCGGCGTCGCCTACTGACCCGCGCGGGCGGGGGGACTCGGGCCCGCGCCGGCGCCGCACCGGTCGCCGCGCCGCTGCGGCGGGGCCGCGGGCATCGGGCGGGTCGCGCCCCTCAGGGGCGGCCCGCCGTCCGCGCGGCGCGAGCCTCAGTGATCGGCCTTGATCAGGTCGGCGGCGCGTTCGCCCACGGTCAACACCGTGACCATCGGGTTGGG
>NZ_BAABIK010000020.1:0-110545 GCF_039542725.1 Streptomonospora halophila
CTGCTTGTTTTGTCTTCCTAAGACCGCTTGGCCTCCGACTTAGGCGCGGGCGGTGCGCGCGGGCGCGCCCGCCGCGCGAGCGCGCGGCGGGGCCGTAGGCGGGCTGGCCCGCATCGACCTGCGCGGGCTGCTGCGGGATCCGATGCTCAGCGCGCTGCTGCTGGGCCCGGCCGTGCTGGCGCTGCTGCTGAGGTGGGGGTTTCCGCCGGTGAGCGGGTTCCTCGCGGACCGCTACGGGCTGCACACCGAACCCGTCACCCCGGTGCTGCTGGCGGCGCTGGTGGTACTGCACGTGCCACTGATGATGGGCGCGATCGGCGCCCTGCGCACGGTGGAGGACGCCGACGACGGCACGCTGGCCCTCTTCCGCGTCTCGCCCCTGGGCCTACCGCGGTATCTGGCCTACCGGCTCGCCGTCGCGGCGGTCGCCGCGGCCGCCGGACTGGCCGCCGCGGTGCCGCTGTCGGGTCTGGCGCCGGACGCGCTGGCGGAGGGGTTGCCCGCACTGGTGGCGGCGGTCGGGCTGGCGGCACTCCAGGCGGCGCTGCTCGTGTTGGCCGTCACCGCGTTCGCGGCCTCCAAGGTCGAGTCGCTGGTGCTGGTCAAAGCGGCCGGAGCGGTGTTCACGCTGCTACCGGCCGCGGTGTGGTGGCTGCCCTCCCGGGCGGTGTGGCTGCTGGCGCCCGTGCCCGCGTTCTGGCCGGTGGCGGTGCTGCCGGGCTACGGCGCCGCTCCGTGGCCGGCGGGGCTCGCGGCGGGGGCGGCGCTGTCGGCGCTGACCGGTGCCTGGCTGCTCCGCCGGACCCTGCGGCGCCTGGAGCGCGGGTGAGCGGGCGGCGCGCCCCTGTGCGCGGGTGCGGTGAACGAGCGGCGGAGAGCCGCGTGCGACGGGAAGCCCCCGCGCACCGGTCCGTGCGGGGGCGCGGGTCAGGCTGGCCGGGGGCGGAAGGACGGGATGGCGTCGTTGACGCGGTCGCCGGAGGCCCTTGCCTCCGCTGCCGCCGTCACGACGGCGCCGACGGCGGGCGCACGGGCCGCCAAGGGTAGGTGCTGGAGAGCACCATCGTGCTGGACGGGCGGCCGTGCTCGGCCAGGCGGTCGATGACCTCCTCGAAATGCGCCATCGACGCCACCGCCACCAGCAGCACGCAGCAGGCGTCGCCGGTGACCCGGTGCAGCTGCAGTATCTCCGGCATCGCCATGGCCGACGCGTCGCGCAGCAGGCACAGGGGGCCGAAGCACTCCATGCGCACCAGGGCGGTCACCGGCAGTCCCGCGGCGGCGGGATCGACGTGGGCGTGGTAGCCGGTGATCACGCCGGTGTCCTGCAACCGCCGCACCCGGTCCGCCACAGCGGGCGCCGACAGGTTCACCCGCCGCGACAGCTCGTTGTAGGACAGCCGCGCGTCCTCCTGCAGTTCGGCGAGTATCCGCCGGTCGACGCCGTCCAGCATCCGCCCTCCCGTCACCCGCCACCACCCCGAGCCGGGGCGCTGCGCGCCGCGTGCCCGCAGGTCACCCGCCACCACCCCGAGCCGGGGCGCTGCGCGCCGCGTGCCCGCAGGTCACCCGCCACCACCCCGAGCCGGGGCGCTGCGCGCCGCGTGCCCGCTCTGCCGACCTCTGCCCGCCGCACGATGCGCGGCGGAATCGCCGCTTCCGGAGCCGGTTGCCGACTCGCAGGCGCCGTCTTGCATCCGTAACCCTGAAGAGCGGTCTCGCTTACGCATGCTAAGCGAGACCGCCGAATCCGCAACCGCCGGCCATTCATTCAGCGGACCCGATTGGCGCATGCTGTGGATGATCAGTCCCTACTGTGCCGACGGCGAGGAGAGCGACGATGGCGATGACCGCGTCCTACGACAACGGGTGGTCCGCGGCCCGAGGCGCGGCCGCGGAGAGTGCCGGGGAACCACGGTCCTGCCCGGTGCTGGGCGCCGACGAGGCCGCCGCCTACACCGACTACGTGCGCACCGAGACCCTGCTGAGCCTGCAGCGTCCGCGGACGGGCGAGCCGGCCGAACTGGACTTCATCATCGCCACGCAGGTCATGGAGCTGCTGTTCCGGCTCGTCCGCCACCACTGGGAGGCCGCCCGCGACGCGCTGGAGGCCGACGACACCGGATCGGCCCTGGCCGCGCTGCGCCGCGGCGCCGGTACGCAGGACGTGCTGGCCGAGTCGTGGGGCCTGCTCGCCACGCTGACGCCCACCGAGTTCGACAGGTTCCGCGACGCGCTGGGCGTGGCCTCGGGCGTGCAGTCGGCGTCCTACCGGCAGCTGGAGTTCCTGCTGGGCAACAAGTCGGCGGGGTTGGCGCGCGCCCACGAGGACCTGCCGCTCGCCCACGCCGAGTTGGAGCGCGCACTGGCCGAGCCCGGCCTCTACGACGCCGCGCTGCGGCTGCTGCACCGTCGCGGACTGCCCGTTCCGCACGAGGCCGCCGAACGCGACTGGCGCCGCCCCTATACCGCCGACCCGCGGGTGGAGCGGGCCTGGGCCGCGGTCTACGCCGACGAACGCCCCGAGAACGACCTGCTGCAGCTGGCGGAGGCGCTGCTGGACACCGCCGAGCGCGTCACCCGCTGGCGGCACCGGCATTTGATGGCGGTCAAGCGCGCCATGGGAGCCAAGCCGGGCACGGGCGGTTCCAGCGGGCTGGACTGGCTGGCCCGCAACGCCGCGCAGGACGTCTTTCCCGAACTGTGGTCGCTGCGCACCGGCGTATGACGGCCCGGGCGTGAGGCGGCGGCGCGGGCGGGCATGCACACCACGTGCCGACCATCCGCGCCCGCCCGAACGGCGGCTCCGGCCGCCGGCTCCGGCCGCCGGAGCCGCCCCGCGCGGCCGGCGGGCCGCCCCACCACCCAGCTCAGGAAGGCGCACCGCGATGACACCCAGCACCCGTGACGACTGCCTCCGCCGCGACGAGAAGGACCCGCTGGCCGGCTTCCGCGACGAGTTCCTGCTGCCCTCGGGGACGGTCTACCTCGACGGCAACTCGCTGGGCGCCCTGCCCGCCGCCACCCCGGGCCGCGTCGCGCGGACGGTCGAGCAGGAGTGGGGCGAGCGGCTGATCGCGAGCTGGAACGAGGCCGGCTGGTGGGACAAGCCGCGCACGCTCGGCGCCGGGATCGCGCCGCTGGTGGGCGCCGCGCCGCACGAGGTGGTGGTCGGCGACGGCACCTCGGCCAACCTCTTCAAGGCGCTGGTGGCGGCGCTGCGGCTGAACCCCGAGCGGCACGTCGTCCTGGGCGAGCGGGGCAACTTCCCCACCGACCTCTACATCACCGAAGGCGTGAGCGAGATCATGGGCGCCGTCGAGCGCCGGGTCGACGCGGACAACCGCGCCGCCCTGGCCGGCGCGCTGGCCGCGGGCGACGTCGCGGTCCTGCTCCTCAGCCATGTCGACTACAGCACGGGCGCCCTGCGCGACATGGCCGAGATCACCCGGTTGGCGCACGCCAACGGAACGCTCGTGGTGTGGGACCTGTGCCACAGCGCCGGCGCGCTGCCCGTCGAGCTCGCGTCCGACCGGGCCGACTTCGCGGTGGGCTGCACCTACAAGTACCTCAACGCCGGTCCGGGTGCGCCCGCCTACCTCTTCGCCGCCGAACGCCACCACGCCGCCTCCCGGCAGCCGCTCACGGGTTGGCACGGCCACGCCCGCCCGTTCGACTTCTCCGCCGGGTACGCGCCCGCCGAAGGCGCGAGCCGGTTCCTCAGCGGGTCGCAGCCGGTGGTGGCCGCAGCCGCTCTGGAGGCGTCCCTGGAGCTGTGGCAGCGCGTCGACCTCGGCCTGCTGCGGGAGAAGAGCCTGGCGCTGACCGACCTGTTCATCGAGGCGACCCGCCCCGCCGGGCTGCGGCTCGCGACCCCGCGCGAGCCGGAGCGGCGCGGCAGCCAGGTGTCGCTGCGCCATCCGGACGGCTACGCGATGGTCCGGGCGCTGATCGAGCGCGGCGTCGTGGGCGACTTCCGAGCCCCCGACATCCTGCGCTTCGGCTTCGCCCCGCTTTACCTGCGCTATGCCGACGTGTTCGATGCGGCCCAGGCGCTGGTCGAGGTGGTGCGGAGCGGGGAGTGGCGTGACCCTCGCTTTGCCGTCGCCACGGGCGTGACGTGACGCACGGACCGCCGCCCTGAGGGGGCGGCCCCGCCCGGCACTCGTCAAACTGTGACGGGTGCCATATTTTTTGCGGTTTAAACCGCCGAACAGCCGTGTATGCGGGCGTTTCGCATGGCGCGTTCCGCGGTCGGGTCCGTCCTGATCTGCGACTTTACGTTCCTGCTTGTGGCGTTTGACTTTTTCGTGGGCTACAGTCCTTCGTGATCGGTTCGTGACCTGGTCATTGCCTTTCCAGGATCCAGGTCTGCCAAGCCGATGCCGAGCCCCGGGATCTGACCCCGGGGAGGAGAGGCCCCCGACCTCTTGCGGGTGGGCCGCGCATCCAGCGCCTGCCCCGGTGCGCCGTCGTTCGACGGCGGCCGGCGATCCCGCCGCTCCTGGCCATCCAGTCAGGAGCCCCCACCAGGTACATCCGGCATTCGGACGCCCCTGTCTCCGGCGTATCCGAAATGCCCGGTATGTCGTGCCTGCGCGGCCTCGCTCGGCCCCCGCTCAGTCGAATTGGGTTTGCGTTTCTATGAGTTCTGACCCCATCCAGTACGGCCAGACCACCGCCTCCTACTTCTGGGACGACGGCTCCGGGATCAACGGCGACACGGGCGCCCCCGCATCCGGCCTGCCGATGCAGAAGGGCATGGCGGCCAGCCCGAGCTGGCCCCTCGGCACCGAGGGCTACGTCGAGTACAACGGCAAGAAGGCCGAGTTCTTCATCGGTGACCGCGGACCGGGCGACCCCGCCGAAGGCTGCGGCGTGATGCTCGACCTTGACGGCCAGACCTTCGCCGACCTGGTCGGATCGAGCTGGAACGACTCCAGCTACACCGTCGCCAGCGGCCAGGGCCACATCGAGCTCGAGTACTACATCACCGAGTGGGGCGACGGCGCGGGAACGCCCGGCGCGCCCATGCCGATGAGCGAGTCCGAGGTCTGCGACGGCCGCGAGGTCCAGCCCGTCCCGGCCTCGGCCAAGGACAACGGCGACGAGAAGAAGCAGAGTAAGGAGAAGCCCGAGCAGGCCTCCTCCGAGCAGAACAAGGACGACGGCGGCGGCGACGACGGCGGCTCCGGCGGCGAGTCCAAGGCGCAGGAGTCCGAGGAGTCCGGCGGCGACGGGTCGAAGACCCAGCAGGCCGACGGCGACCAGCAGCAGCAGAGCGGCGCCGCCTCCGGCAAGGACGACGGCGGGTCCGGCAAGGGCCTCACGGCCGAGACCGCGGCCAACGACGTCTCCGGCATCTCGCTGGCGGGCAACGACCTCCCCATGGCCGCCGGTGTCCTCACCCTGGCCATCCTGCCCGCGCTGCTGGTGGCCTTCCTCTTCGCGCGGCGCCGCCACGCCACCGACTACGCCGGCTCGGGCCGCCACCGCGAGGCCTCGCTGCTCTCGGCCGAGGGCATGCGCGGGACCGCGCAGAGCGTGCGCGAGACCGTGGGCGCCTACTGGGAGCGCGCCGCCCGCGCCGTGCGCGAGCGCGGCTCCGGGCGCACCGGCCGGGAGTAGCCCCCGGCCCTGCGGCGCACGCGGCCGCGCCCCCGCCCCGGCTCGACCGGTCGGCGGGGGCGCGGCCGCCGCGTCGTCTCCGGGCTCACATGTCGCCGACGAGGAGCGCCGGCCGCTCCACGCAGTCGGCGAGGAAGCGCAGGAACGCCCCGGCCTGCCCGCCGTCGCACACCCGGTGGTCGAAGGCCAGCGTCAGCTCGGTCACCGGGCGCAGCGCCACCTGGCCGCCGTGCGCCCACGGCCGCTCCACGATGCGCCCCATGCCCGCGATCGCCGACTCGGGGTGGTTGATGACCGCAGCCGCGCCGTCGACGCCGAACACGCCGTAGTTGTTCACGGTGAACGTGCCGCCGGTCAGCTCGGCGGGGGGCTGGGTGCCCGCCCGGGCCCGCTCGGTGCGTGCGCTCAGCTCGGCCGCAAGCTGCCGGGTGCTCAGCCGGTCGGCGTCGTGTAGGACCGGCACCACCAGCCCGCGGGGCGTCTGCGCGGCGAAGCCCAGGTGGACGCCCGCCGGGCGGACCAGCTCCTCGCGCTCGGCGTCGAACCGCGAGTTCAGCGCGGGCCACCGCTGGAGCCCGAGCACGCAGAAGCGGGCGACCAGCGCCAGCAGACTCACCGGGCGCTCGGGGTCGGCCTCGTTCAGCGCCGTGCGCAGCTCCAGCAGGCCGGTCGCGTCGGCGTCGACCCAGACCGTCGCCTCGGGGATCTCCCGCCGGGACCGGGCCGTCCGGCGCGCCATCTCGCGGTGCGCGGCGGAGAGCGCGACGCGCTCGGTTCCGGCCGCGTGCGCGTCGGCCGCCGCTCCGTTCGGTGATGCGGAGGTGCGCGCGACGCCGTTCGCGCTCGGTCCGGGAAGCGGCGGCGCCGGCGGCCGCTCGGCCGCGGCGGCGGCCGCATCGGCGCGGGCGGGAGGCGCCATGGCCGCGGCGGCCGCCTCCACGTCGCGCCGCAGCACCAGCCCGCCTTCGCCGCTTCCGGACAGCGCGGCGGCGTCGATGCCGTGCTCGCGCGCGATCCGGCGCACCAGCGGCGAGATGACCGGTGCCCGTTCCCCGGGAGCCGGCCGGGGGCGGGGAGGCGCCGCCGACGCCGTTGTCGGCGGCGCCTCCTCCATGGCGTCCCACCAGGGGAGGCGGCGGCGGGACGGGCTTTCCGGACGGGTACCGAAACCGACCAGGACCGCACCGGAACCGGCCGCATCGCCGCGGGAGTCCTGCGTGTCGGCGGTGTCGGCGGTGTCGGCGGTGTCGGCGGTGTCGGCGGTGTCGGCGGTGTCCGGCGGGTGTTCCGGACCGCCCGCGTGCCGGCCGGTCCCGTCCCGCTCGCCGGTATCGGCGGCTCCGGTGTCGGCCGCGGTGCGCACACTGACCAGCGGCGACCCCACGGCGACGGTGTCGCCCGGGGTGCCGTGCAGCTCCTCCACGGTCCCGCTGAACGGGCACGGCACCTGCACCGCCGCCTTCGCGGTCTCGACCTCGGCCACCGGCTGGTCCACGGCCACCGCCTCGCCCACCGACACCAGCCACTCCACGATCTCGGCGTCGGTCAGCCCCTCGCCCAGGTCCGGGAGCAGGAAGCTGCGCACCGGGCCCCGGTCCGCCGCGCTCACGCGCCCACCTCCGAACGCTGCGCCGCAGCGCGGACCGGTGCCGCGCCGGGCACCCAGGACGACTCCCACTGCAGCCGGTCGACGGCGGAGAGGATGCGGTCCACTCCGGGAAGGTGGAACTCCTCCAGGTGCGGCGGCGGGTAGGGGATGTCCAGGCCGCACACCCGCAGCACCGGCGCCTCCAGGTAGTGGAAGCACCGCTCCGTGACGCGCGCGGCGACCTCGGCGCCGAAGCCGGCGAACCCGGGAGCCTCGTGCACGACGACCGCTCGGCCGGTGCGCCGCACCGACGCGGCCACGGTCTCGTCGTCGAAGGGGGAGAGGCTGCGCAGGTCGACCACCTCGGCGGAGCGCCCCTCTTCGGCCGCCGCCTCGGCGGCCAGCAGCGCGGTGTCGACGGTCGGGCCGTAGGCGACGATCGTCAGGTCGCTTCCTTCGCGGCGCACCACGGCGCGGTCCATCGGCTCGGTGCGCGCCGGGAGCTCCACATCCTCGCCGGCCCAGTAGCGGCGCTTGGGCTCCAGGAACACCACCGGGTCGGGCGACTCCACCGCCTCGCGGAGCATGGAGTAGCCGTCGGCCGCGGTCGCGGGGGTGACGACGCGCAGGCCCGGTGTGTGGGCGTAGTAGGCCTCGGAGGAGTCGCCGTGGTGCTCCACGGCGCCGATACCGCCGCCGTAGGGGATGCGGATGACCAGCGGCAGCTCCAGGCGACCGCGGGTGCGGTTGCGCATCTTGGCCACGTGCGAGACGACCTGCTGGAAGGCGGGGTAGGCGAAGGCGTCGAACTGCATCTCGATCACGGGTCGGCGGCCGTACATCGCCATGCCCACCGCGGTCCCCGCGATCCCGGACTCGGCCAGCGGGGAGTCGAAGCAGCGGTCCTCGCCGAACTCCGCGGACAGGCCGTCGGTCACCCGGAAGACCCCGCCCAGCGGTCCGACGTCCTCGCCGTAGACGATCACCTCGGGGTCGGCGGCCATGGCGTCGCGCAGCGCAAGGTTGAGTGCCTGGCCGAGGGTGGTGCGCGCCATCAGCGGCCTCCGTCCGGCTCGCCGGCCCGCTCGGCGTGTGCCGCGGCCTCGCGTACGGCGGCGCGCTGGCGGCGCAGGGCCGCCGTGGGCTCGGCGTAGACGTGGGCGAACAGGTCGTCGGCGCTGCGCCGCGGCGGCCGCGAGAGGCGGTCGCGCACCGACGCGGCCAGCCGGTCGGCCTCATCGTGGAAGCCGGCCATGCCCGCGTCGTCGAGCAGGCCCTCGCTGCGCAGCAGCGCCTCCAGGCGGGCCAGCGGGTCGCGTCGGCGCCACCGCTCCACCTCGGCGTCCTCGCGGTAGCGCTTGGGGTCGTCGGAGTTGGTGTGCGGCTCCACCCGGTAGGTGCGCGCCTCGATCAGCGCCGGGCCGCCGCCCGCCCGGGCCTCGGCCAGTGCGCGCGAGACCACCGCGTGCACGGCCGCGGCGTCGTTGCCGTCGACGTGGTAGCCGCGCATGCCGTAGCCGATGGCCTTGTGCGCCAGGGTCGGGGCCGCGGACTGCTTGTGCAGCGGCACGCTGATGGCCCACTGGTTGTTCTGGATGAGGAAGACGACCGGGGTGTTCCACACCGCCGCGAAGTTGTACGCCTCGTGTGCGTCGCCCTCGCTGGTGGCGCCGTCGCCCATCAGTACCAGCGCCGCGGTGTCGACGCCCTTGCGGCGGGCGGCGTAGGTCAGCCCCACGGCATGGGAGGCGTTGGTGGCCAGCGGCGTGCACTGCGGCGCGCAGCGGTAGGCCTTGGGGTCGTAGCCGCAGTGCCAGTCGCCGCGCAGCAGGGTCAGCACCTCGACCGGGTCGACACCGCGGGCGACCAGGGAGACGCAGTCGCGGTAGGTGGGAAACAGCCAGTCGTTCTCGGCGAGGGCGAGCACGCCGCCGACCTGGCAGGCCTCCTGGCCGCGGCTGGAGGGGTAGACCGCCAATCTGCCCTGCTTGGCCAGCGCGCCGGCCTGGCCGTCGAAGCGGCGGCCGACGACCATGGCGCGCAGCAGCGCCTCCAGGGTGTCCGGGGCGGGCAGGTCGAAGCCGGCCCGCACCGCCGGGTCGGCGGTGCGGCGGCCCTCGGCGTCGATCAGACGGATGGGCTCCGCGGAGGGGACCGTGGGAACCGCAACCGGTGGCGCGTCGCTGGTCGTCATGGTCCGAATATGCGGCTGGGTGCCGCATAATGTCCATAATGAGCCGCGTATCGTAGACGGATGGCTAGACCTAGCGACCGTGGAGGCGGATCCGTCTCGATGTGCTCCCACTCCGCCGGTGTGAGGTGAGACACATGGCCACCGCTTTGGACGACGTCGACCACGTGATCATCGACCTGCTGCGCGCGGACGGCCGCATGTCCATCCGCGCGGTGGCCGAGCACGCGCACATCTCCCGCGCCAACGCCTACGCCCGGCTGCACCGGCTGCGTTCGAGCGGCGTCATCCGCGGATTCACCGCGGTCATCGACCACGAGAAGTACGGCAACGGGCTGGCCGCCTACGTGTCGGTGCGCATCGAGCAGCACTCCTGGGAGAGGTTCCGCGACCACCTCAGGGACATCCCCGAGGTCGACCACGCCGCGCTGGTCTCCGGCGACGTCGACCTCCTGCTGCTCGTCCGGGTGGCCGACGCCGCCGCGCTGCGCACCTTCGTGCTGGAGCGCCTGCAGCGGATCCCGGAGGTGCGCAACACCCAGACCATGTTCATCCTCGACGAGCCCGCGCTGCGCGAACCGGACTGAGGCGCGGTGCGCGGGGTCCGCGTGCGCCCGCCCCGGCGGCGCGGCGCCGCGCCGCCGAGTCCCGCCGCATCCGTCCTGAGCGGCAGCGGGTCCATCGGCCTCACCCGGCTTCCCATTCGTCCAATACGGCGGAGCGCACGGAGCCTAGCTTCGGACCGAACGCATCGCACAGGCGCAGGGATGCGCGCGAGGAGGGATTCCGATGCACGAGGCGAACGGGGCCGCGACCGTGTGGCCGGTGCTGCTCTACCGCGACGCCGCGAAGGCGATCGACTGGCTGGTCGAGGCATTCGGCCTCACCCGGAACCTGGTCGTGCCCGACGACGGCGGCCGTATCGTCCACGCCGAGCTGGGGTGGCGGGGCGGTGTGATCACGCTCGGCGGCTACGACGAGGACGCGGCCTTCTCCGATCTCAAGCCCGGCGGCGGCGCTGTCTACCTCGTCGCCGCCGACCCCGACGCCCGGTTCGCCCGCGCCACCGCGGCCGGGGCCGAGGTCGTGCGCCCGCTGAAGGACGAAAACTACGGTTCCCGGACGTTCACCGTGCGCGACCTCGAAGGCAACTCCTGGACCTTCGGCACCTACGGGGGAGCCGCCCCGCCGCAGGCCTGATCGCCGGCGGGCGGCGCGGCGGGTGCGGGGCGGACGGTGCGCGCCGCGCCCGCCGCCGCGAGCCGGGGCGGAGCCGATTCGGGTGCCGGGCGTTAGGGTTGGCAATCGGCCGCGGTGGCCGATCCGGGCGGGGGCGGGGGAGCCGAACGCACGACCGCGGGAAGGCCCCGCCGGCGGCCCGGCGGCCGAGTGCCGTCCGGGTCCGGAACGCGGCGCCGCGCATGCCGCACCGCCGAGCGGGCAGCCGACCCGCGCGCCCGTGGGCCGGAGCCGCCCGGCACAGGCGAAGCCCGACGCACGAGAACACACCATCAGGAGGGATCCGACCGATGCCTGGACGGTACGGGGGCCAGGAGCGCCGCCACGGCGGAGGACGGCCGGAGCGGCGCGGCGGTCCGGGCGGCGGAGGCGGCCGCCGCGACGAGCCCGAGATCCGCGGTCGGCGCGACGACGCCCGCTTGGCCGAGGAGCTGCGCAGGATGGACGGCTCCTCCTACGGCCGCTACAAGTCGCTCACCGGAGACTGGTCCTTCCCCGACTTCACGCTGACGGTCGACCGCGTGCAGTCCGACCCCTTCGCGCCGCCCTCCCGCGTGTCCGTGCGCATCCCCGCCGACGTCGCCGAACTGCCCGACTCCGCCTGGCACTCGCCGGTGCGCCGCCGGGCCACCGCCGACTACCTGGTGCGCCGCGCCTACCGCGAGCTCAAGGGCGCCCGGCTGCGCATCGACGCGGGCGGCCAGGAGGTGCTCGACCGCGCCGCCTGCCAGATCCGCGACGGCGAGGTGCTGCTGCGGCTGGGTATCGAGATGCCGGGCCACGGCCGCAGGATCGACGGCCGCACCGCCGAGCGCGAGCTGTGCGAGCGGCTGCCCGACATGGTCGACGCGCTGCGCTGGCCCGCGCTCGACGCCGCCGAGGCCGCCGCCTTCGCCGACACGGTCGAGGACACCTGCGCGCTGCGCGACCGCCTGCCCGACCTGGGCCTGGTGGCCTTCGTCGCCGACGGCTCGGTGCTGCCGCGCCGCAGCGGCGTCAGCGACCTGCCCATGCAGGGCAGCGCCGTGCCCTTCCGCTCACCGGAGAGCATGCGCGTCTCCGTCAGCCTGCCGCACGCGGGCGAGGTCAGCGGCCTGGGCATCGCCGAGGGCATCACCCTCATCGTCGGCGGCGGCTTCCACGGAAAGTCGACCCTGCTGCACGCCCTGGAGCGCGGGGTCTACGACCACGTCCCCGGCGACGGCCGCGAGCTGGTGGTCTCCCGCGCCGACGCGGTCAAGATCCGCGCCGAGGAGGGCCGCCAGGTCGAGCGCACGGACATCGGAGCGTTCGTGCGCAACCTGCCCACCGGCGCCGACACATCCGACTTCTCCACCGAGAACGCCTCGGGCTCCACCTCCCAGGCCGCCAACATCGCCGAGGCCCTCGAAGCCGGGTCGACGGCGCTGCTGATCGACGAGGACACCACCGCCACCAACCTGATGATCCGCGACGCCCGGATGCAGCGCCTGGTGCACGGCGACCGCGAGCCGCTGACCCCCTTCGTCGACCTGGTCCGCCCGCTGCGGCGGGACCACGGGGTCTCCACGGTGCTGGTGATGGGCGGAAGCGGCGACTACTTCGACGTCGCCGACCAGGTCGTCATGCTCGACGGCTACCGCCCCTACGACGTCACCGACCGCGCCCGCGAGCTGGCCGCCGAACGCACCGACGCCGACTTCGCCGCGCCCGCCGCCCGCGTGATCGACCCCCGCTCGGTGGACGCCACCGCGCGCGGTCGCTCCCGCATCAAGCGCCGCGACATGGACGTGCTCACCTTCGGCGAAAACGAGATCGACGTGCGCAACCTCGCGCAGCTCGTCGACTCCGGCCAGATCATCGGTGTGGGCCTGGCGATGCGGCTGCTGGCCGAGGGCGGCCTGCTCGGCGACGACCGGACGCTCGCCGAGGCGCTGGACGCGCTGGAGGAGCGGCTGGAGGGCGACGGGGTGACGGCGCTCGGGCGCGGCTATGCGGGCGACTACGTGCTCCCGCGCCGCTACGAGATCGCCGCCGCGCTGAACCGGCTGCGCAGCCTGCGCGTGCTGCGTTCACAGTGACGGGGCCGACTCCGGCGTTGGGGGCGGGGCGGTCGCGCTCGACTATTCTGGACAGCGAATCCGACCGCGCGCGCAACCGCCGCGCGTGTGTCGCCGCCGCCCCGCCGCCCCGTGTGCGAATGGAGACCCTGCCAGGTGCGTGACCACGCTGACCTCTACCAGCTCCGCCAGGCCGCCGAGGAGGCCGCCGGGACCGTGATGCTGGTCGTACTCGACGGGTTCGTGGACGCCGGTACGGTCGGCCGCCAAGCCGCCGACGCCCTCTTCGCCGCATTCGAGGCCGAGGAGATCGCGGCCTTCGACGTCGACCGGCTGCTGGACTACCGGGCCCGCCGCCCCGTGCTGACCTTCGTCGAAAGCGCCTATACCGAGTACAGTCCGCCCAAGCTGTCGCTCTACCAGATGCGCGACACCGAGGGCACCCCGTTCCTCCTGCTGCACGGGCTCGAACCCGACCACGAGTGGGAGGCCTTCGCGGCGGCGGTGCGCGACCTCGTCGAGCGGTTCTCCGTGGGCCTGGCCGTCGGCCTGCACGGGATCCCCATGGCGGTACCGCACACGCGGCCGACCACCGCCACCGCCCACGCCACGCGCGCCGAGCTGGTGTCGGGGCACACGCCCTGGATCGGCCGCGTCAACGTGCCCGCCAGCGCCGCCGCGCTGCTGGAGTTCCGACTGGGCGAGTGGGGCCACGACGCCCTCGGCTACGCCGTGCACGTGCCCAGCTATCTGGCCCAGTCGGAGTACCCGCGCGCAGCCATCGCCGCGCTGGAGTTCGTCTCGGGCGCCACCGGCCTCGCGCTGCCCAGCGCCCGGCTGAAGGAGGCCGCCGAGCAGACCGACGAGGAGATCGAGCAGCAGGTCGAGGCCTCCGAGGAGGTCCGGCGCGTGGTCGCCAACCTGGAGCAGCAGTACGACGAGTTCATGGCGGCCCGCGAGAGCGCCGGCGAGGCGGGCTCCGAGCGTCCGATGTTCGGCGAGGACGGCACCGACCTGCCCACCGCCGACGAGCTCGGCGCGGAGCTGGAGCGATTCCTCGCCGACCGCGAGGGCGGCGACGGCTGAGTCCCGCCGCCGGCGGGCCGCGCCCGCCGGCGCCACCCGCACACCCGCGCGCGGCCCCGGCGGGACCCCGCGCGCTCGACACGACACCGGGAAGCCCGTGCTCTACCAGCTCCTCTTCTCCGCAGTCCTGCGGCGCACCGACGCCGAGTCCATCCACCGGATGAGCTTCGCGGCCCTGCGCGGGCTCGCCGCGGTGCCCGGCGCCCCCGCGGCCATGCGCGCCGTCCTCGGCCCGCGCGAGCCCGGACTCGCCGTGCAGGCCTTCGGGCGGGAACTGCCGGGGCCGCTGGGCCTGGCCGCCGGCTTCGACAAGAACGCCGAGGGTGTCACCGGCCTCACGGCGCTGGGTTTCGGACATGTCGAGGTCGGCACCGTGACCGCCCACCCGCAGCCGGGCAATCCTGAGCCGCGCCTGTTCCGGCTCCCGGCGGACTCGGCGATCGTCAACCGGATGGGCTTCAACAACCACGGCTCGGTCGTGGCCGCCGACCACCTGCGCGCACTGCGCGCCCGGCGCGGAGGGGGACGTCCGGTCGTCGGCGCCAACATCGGCAGGACCAAGGCGGCGCACGAGTCCGAAGCGGTGGCCGACTACGTCGAGAGCGCCCGCCGACTGGCGCCCTTCGCCGATTACCTGGTGGTCAACGTCAGCTCGCCGAACACCCCCGGACTGCGCGACCTCCAGGCCGTCGAACGGCTGCGGCCGCTGCTGCGCGAGGTCAAAGCGGCGCTGGACGGCGACGGGCACGGCACGCTGCCGCTGCTGGTCAAGATCGCCCCGGACCTCGCCGACGACGACGTCGATGCCGTCGCCGATCTCGCCGTCGACCTGGGGCTGGACGGCGTGATCGCCACAAACACCACCATCTCGCGCGCGGACCTGCGCAGTTCCGACGAGGAGGTCGCGGCAGCCGGGGCCGGCGGGCTCTCCGGCGCCCCGCTGCGGCGGCGGTCCCTGGAGGTGCTGCGCCGACTGCGGGCCCGTGCGGGGGAGGGCCTGCTGCTCATCGCGGTCGGCGGGATCTCCACCCCTGAGGACGCCTGGGAGCGCATCCGGGCCGGCGCGACGCTCGTGCAGGGCTACACCGGGCTCGTCTACGGCGGGCCGCTGTGGCCGCGCCGCATGCACCGCGGCCTGGCACGGCTGGTGCGCTCGGCCGGATACACGTCGGTGGCCGAGGCCGTGGGGGCCGACGCCGGCACCGACGCGGCCCCGCTGCCCGGCTGAACGCCCGCCCGCCCGTGCCGTGCGCGGTGCTCCCTCCGTGTGTCCGCCGGCGGCGCCCGCGCACGGGCGCCGCGCGTCAGATCGGGCAGCCGTCCAGGAGGATGCACTCCTCGTTGGCCACCGGGTCCCTCGTGTAGTACGGCCGGCCGGCCTCGGTGTCGCCGAGCAGGTCGGGGACCGTCACCGCGGCCCAGCCCTGCGACTCGAAGTGGTCCAGGATCTTCGGCAGGGCCTCGACGGTGGTCCGCTCGGTGTCGTGCAGCAGCACCAGGCCGCCGGGCGGGGTCGCGGCGACGTTGGCGGCGATCTCCTCGGCGCTGATCCCGGTCCAGTCCTCGGAGTCGGTGTCCCAGACGATCTGCGCCTGGCCGTGCTCCTTCGCCACCTCGCCGACGGCCTCGCCGGTGTCGCCGTACGGCGGGCGCAGCAGGTCCACCCGCACCCCGGCCTCGCGGCGGATCAGCGCGTCCACGGTGTCCAGCTCGGCGTCCAGCTCTCCGCGGGACAAGTCGGTGAACCGCTCGTGGGTCTCGCCGTGGCTGCCGATCGCGTGGCCCGCCGCCCAGGTGCGGCCCGCGAGCGCGGGCCGGTTGCGGATCGCGTTGCCCGACAGGAAGAAGGTGGCCGCGGCGCCGCGGCGGTCGAGCAGGTCCAGGACCTCGCCGGTGTGCGGGCTGGGGCCGTCGTCGAAGGTCAGGGCGACACACACGGTCTCGACGCCGCAGTCGTGGTCCTCGCGGGGCGGGACCGCCCCGGGTACCCCGGGGCCCGGGGGAGGCGGCTCGTCCGGCGGCGGGTCCTGGGGCGGGGAGTCCACGGAGAACGCGCGGGGATCGGTCCGCGTGGCGGCCAACACCCGATCGCCCAGCTCCGACAGCAGCGGGCGGGCGTCGGCGGCGGCGACCACGGCGGCGACGCGGCCCTCGGCGACCGGCGCGACCCGCCCCGCGTCGAACTCCACGAGGAGGCCGCCGTCCGGGTTGAACCCGATGGAGTCGTAGAGCCGGAAGCCGGGGTGCAGGCGCCGCGGGTCGCCGGCGCCGTGCTCCAGCTCCTCGGCGACGAGCCCGTTCAGCTCGCGCAGCTCGGCGTCGCCGGCGAGCAGCTCCGTGGAGTAGGCGGTGCGTCCGGTGCGCACGTCGTAGTAGTAGGTGGAGTAGGCGTCGTGGCGGCCGCGGTGGTCGACCTCGGTGCGGACCATGCGGACACCGACCAGCCCCTTGGCAGCCGCGGTCAGCGTCCAGCCGACCTCCATCCGCTCGGCCTCGTCATAGGCGTTGCGGAAGTCCGCGGCCTCGCGGTCGGCGATCGCCGCCAGGCGGCCGGTGAGCGGCTCGGCACCGGGGATCTCGGGGACCGACCCGCGGAGGTCGAAGCCGCCGGATTCGTCCTCGACGCTGCGCTCGCTGAGGCCGGGCACGTTCTCGGCCGCGAACGACGTGAACGCGGTCGGCGGCGGAACGGGCGGTGCGAGCGCGTTGCATCCGGTCGCCGCGGCGAGCGCGGCCGCCAGGACGAGCACCCGGCCGCGCGCCGGGGCGCTCGGAGCGGAGGCCGCGGGAGATGGGGACATGCGCCGGAGGGTTCCTTCCACGTGGCCGACAGCGCCGCTCCGGGCCGGGGCGGCGGGTCGCCTCATCCGGACCCCGTCGGCGTCCATGCAAGAAACGTAGGACACCCGGTGCCGCCGAAGAAGCAGCGTCGCTGTATGTGACCACAACAGGTCAGCGGCCTGCGCAGGACAACGCACTTCCGTCCTCGGGCGTCGCCCCGCCGGCGGTCCGGCGCGGCGGCGGGCACCCCTGCGCGCGGGGGACGGACCGCCCGCCGGCCTCGGAGGGGCCGCCGCGTCCTCGCGCCGGGCCCCGTCGGTGTCGGGGCGGGGAGGTTCAGCGGGGCGTCAGGGGCAGAGCGGAGTCCAGTTCGGCGCCCAGCAGGGGGCCGGCGAGGTGGGAGGAGCGGATGCGCACGCCGGTCACCCGGTCGGCCAGCGCCAGCACCGCGGCTGCGGGCTCGGTCTCGGCGACCGTGCCCCCCAGGCCCACGGCGCCCATCTGGGCCTCCAGGGAGTCGGGGCGGGTGCCGCGGCGCACCCGCGGCGTGCGGGCGTCGAAGAAGGTCTGCAGCACGCCGTCGATGACCCAGCGGAACTCGTAGCGGTGGCCCATCAGCACGCGCACGGAGACCAGCTCGGTCTCGGCCGAGAGCGCGCGGTAGCACTCGGGCCGGGTGGCCCGGCAGCCGGTGGGCTCGATGATCACCGTCCAGCCGCCCACCGACAGCGCGTGCACGGTCATCGGCGGGCGGTCGTCGGCGCAGCAGAGCGCGGCCTCGACGGCCTCGGCGATGGGCAGGCAGCGCATGTCGCGCTCGGCCACTCCGAGCCGCCCCAGAGCGGCGGCCTTACCGAGTCCTCGGACGTAGGAGAGGCAGTACGCTTCGGCGAGGTCCGGCTGAGTCTCCCGCAACCAGGCATAGTCGCGGGCCAACGCAACGGCCATCGGAATTCCCTTCACGTCCACGGGGCACGCTGTGGTGGCTGCTCACATCGTCGGGAACGACCGCCCTCATCCTTCGCGTTCCCCAGGGAGCCCCGCTCAAGCGGGCCGGTAGAGGACACGTCGGCGCGGTTCGGCGGTCCCTGCGCGGGTACCCGGGTATCCGGCGGGGTCCGTCCCAGTGCCACGGCGCCCCAGCCTACGCGCGCACGCGGGGTGCCCCGCACTGGGGACACCCCGCGTGGTGTCGCCGCTCATCCGCGGTCGGCCAACCCTCCGCTTCGGCGAAAGCCCGGGTCACGGCCTCGCGTCAGTTCGACGGGCTCGCCGAGGCCGACGGTTCGGGCTTGGTCGGGTGGCCGTCGATGTACTTCTTTCCGGGGTCGGTCTCGCCGAGCAGTTGCGACACCGTGACCATGGTGTAACCCTTCTTGTCCAACCGCTTGAGGATCTCGGGTACGGCGTCGATCGTCGAGCCGTGGATGTCGTGCATCAGCACGATCGACCCGGGCCGGGCGCGCTCGACGGCGCGGTCGCTGACCAGATCCGCATCGTGGTCGCGCCAGTCGTTGGTGTCGATGCTCCACAGGATCTGCGCCTGGCCGAGCTCCGCGGTGACGTCGGCGACCCCCTCGTCGGTGGCGCCGTAGGGCGGGCGCATCAGGTCCATGCTGTAGCCGGTCTGGCGCCGGACGAGCCCGTTGACCGTCGCCAGCTCGTCGTCGATCTCGCCCTTGCCCAGCGACGTGAGGTCCGGGTGGTGCACCGTGTGGTTGGCCAGCTCGTGTCCCTCGGCGTACTCGCGGCGGACCGTGTCGGGGAACTCGCGCACGGGCACGCCGGTGACGAAGAACGTCGCCTTTGCGTCGTACTTCGCCAGTGCGTCAAGCAGCTCCGGCGTGCGCCCTCCCGGACCGTCGTCGAAGGTCAGAGCGATGCACTTGGAGTCGGGATCGTCGCAGTCGACCTCGTCGGGGTCCGTGGCGAACGTCCCCGGGACGCTGCCCTCGGGCGGGCTGTCCTTGGGGGCGCTCGCGGCGTTCTCGATCTCGAACCCGGGCGTGACCACCACGGCCGCCTCGCGGGCCCGCTCGCCGAACGAGGACAGCAGCGGCGCCGCCTTCTTGCGGGGCACGACGGCGCGGACCCGGCCCTTCTTCGCCGGGGCGATCTGACCCTCGTCGAACTCCACCACGAGGCCGCCGTCGGGGTTGAACCCCACGGAGTCGTACATCTCTGCGATGGGGTGCAGCTTCGAAACGTCGACCCCGTCGCGGTCTTTCAGCCGCTTCTTGACCAGCCCGTCGAGCTCCTCCAGGCTGCCCTGGCCGTCCAGCAGCTCGGTGGAGTAGGCGGTGCGGCCGGACTCGGTGTTGTACCAGTAGGTGGAGTAGCCGGTGCGCTCGCCGTCGCCGTCCTTCTCGTGCTGGGTGAGGCGGACCGCCAGGACGTTGCCGCCCGCGGCGCTCACCTGCCAGTCGACGGTGTAGGACTTCGCGCCCCGCTCGGCGCTCGCGAAGTCCCGCGCCTCCTGCGCGGTGATCTCGCCGAGCCGCTCGGTGAACGGGCCGGCCTTGGGCACGCGCGGGTAGGACACGTGCGTCTCCACACCGCCGTCGAGGGTCTTGGTGGAGGTCTGCTCCTCCAGGCCGGGGATGTGCTCCGTGTCGACGGCGGTCAGCTCGTCCGGTGCGCCCGTGGCGGGCGTGGCCCGAGGCGAGGCCGACGCCGAGGCGTCCGACGCCGCCGGGTCCGCATCGCCGCCCGTGCAGGCGGTCAGCGCCAGAAGCAGCGCCAGAGCCGCCGCGCCGGGTGCCGTACGCACGGTTGCTGATCGGGGACGGGGCGTGACGGTGCCTGGCCGTGACCCCGGATGCGAGCCGACTGGCTGGTGCTTCAACTGGTGCGCGTCCTTCACGGTTCTGGAGTCGGGTGCCGGTGAATGTGTCGCCCTGGGAATCCGCGCGGGTTCCGCGAATGACATATCGATTCGGACACGGTCCATCGGTCGAGGGTAATCTCCGCAGGGGCGAATTAGGCGACAGAAGACGTCATGTTGCAGCCAACAACCGCACAAGGTTGGCAAAGCCCGCCGCAGCGGATCGGTCTCGCGTTCCGTCGGAGCGGTTCGGGGCGGCGGCGGCCACCAGGCCTCGTCCGGTGGCTGTGCGGGCCCGGGAACGCTGTGTGGGGAGGCGTCCACGGGCGGCCGTGACTGCCTGGACTATAGTTGCAGCCGCGGTCGGTACACGCACGTTGCGCCGTGCGTGTCGCAAGAGGGAACCCGGTGCGAATCCGGGACTGCCCCGCAGCGGTAAGTGGGAACGAAAGCCGTCATCGGCACTGGGCGTACGCGCCTGGGAAGCGGCGGCCGGTAGGAGGAGCGGCCCGAACGGGGGCCGTGCCGCGCCCACGAGTCCGAATACCTGCCACCGCCCGCGGGCGAACGCGCCCGCGGTGGTCCGTGCGCCTCGAGGGAGGGCCAGGGCGGTGACGCGTGTGCGCTCGCACACCCTCTCCCGCGGCCGCGGATCGTCCGGCTGATCGACGAGGGAGAGAACAAGCCATGCGAGAAGGCCACACGTCCGCGGGCGGTGCCGCATGATGCCCACGACCGTCCACGGATACCCGCGCATCGGCGGCGACCGGGAGCTCAAGCGCGCCTGCGAGTCCTACTGGGACGGCCGCTCCAGCGCCGCCGACCTGGACGCTGTCGCCGCACGCCTGCGCCGAGGAGTCTGGGAGTCGCTGCGCGACGCCGGGATCGGCGCGATCCCCTCCAACACGTTCTCCTACTACGACCACGTCCTCGACGCCGCGGTCCTGTTCGGGCTGGTGCCCGAGCGCTTCCGGGCGGCGTTCGAGGCCGCCGAGGACCGCGAGTCCGAGCTCGCCGCCTACTTCGCCATGGCGCGCGGGACCGGCGACCTCCCGCCCATGGAGATGACCAAGTGGTTCGACACGAACTACCACTACCTGGTCCCCGAGCTGTCGCCCGCGACGCGGCCGCGCCTGGCGGGCGGCAAGCCGCTGTCGGAGTACACCCAGGCCAAGGGGCTGGGCGTGCCGACCCGGCCGGTGCTCGTGGGGCCGCTGACGCTGCTCATGCTGGCCAAGCCCGCCGCGGACGCCCCTGAGGGCTGGCGGCCCCTGGACCTGCTCGACGACCTGCTGGGGTGCTACTCCGAGCTGCTCGCCCGGTTGTCGGCCGTGGGCGCCGAGTCGGTGCAGATCGACGAGCCGATCCTGGCGAGCGACGAGGGCCGCGCCGAGCTTGCGTGCCTGGAGTACGCCTACGGCCGCCTGGGCGACCAGGCCGGGCGGCCCGACCTGCTGGTCTCCACCTACTTCGGCGCGATCGGCGCGCAGGCGCTGGAGGTGCTCAAGGGCACCGGTGTCGAGCGGATCGGCCTGGACTTCGTCAGCGGCCCCGAAGGGGTCGGCGAGCTGGCGCGGGTCTCCGGCCTGGGTGACAAGACACTGGTCGCGGGTGTCGTCGACGGGCGCAACGTCTGGCGCGCCGACCTGCCCGCCAAGCTGTCCACACTGGGCTCGGTCCTGGGGCTCGCCGGCCGGGTGGAGGTGAGCACCTCGTGCTCCCTGCTGCACGTGCCGATCGACCTGGACGCCGAGCCCGGCATGGACCCGGCGGTGCGCGAGCGGCTCGCGTTCGCCAAGCAGAAGGTCGACGAGGTGGTGCTGCTCGGCCGCGCGCTCTCCGAGGGGGACGAGGCCGTCACGGCGGAGCTGAAGGCCGCCCGCGGCGCCCCGCCCGCGTCCTTCACCAACTCCCGCGTGCGCGCCCGGTTGCAGGCGCTGGGCGGCGAGACCAGCCGGGTGGGGGACGAGCAGCGCACGGTCGCCGGCAAGGAGCCCGTGCTGGCGACGACCACCATCGGCTCCTTCCCGCAGACGCCCGAGGTCCGCAAGGCCCGCGCCGACCACCGGGCTGGGCGCATCGGCGGAGCGGAGTACGAGCGCCTGATGCGTGCGGAGATCGACCGCGTCATCAAGCTCCAGGAGGACATCGGCCTGGACGTGCTCGTGCACGGCGAGCCCGAGCGCAACGACATGGTGCAGTACTTCGCCGAGCAGCTCGACGGCTATGCCACCACCGCCAACGGCTGGGTCCAGTCCTACGGGTCGCGGTGCGTGCGCCCGCCGGTCCTCTACGGCGACGTGTCGCGCCCCGAGCCGATGACCGTCGACTGGATCACCTACGCCCAGTCCCGCACCGCCCGGCCGGTCAAGGGCATGCTCACCGGCCCGGTGACCATGCTGGCGTGGTCGTTCGTGCGCGACGACCAGCCGCTGGGCGACACCGCCCGGCAGGTGGCGCTGGCCCTGCGCGACGAGATCGCCGACCTGGAGAAGGAGGGCATCCGCCACATCCAGGTCGACGAGGCCGCGCTGCGCGAGCTGCTGCCGCTGCGTGAGGAGGCGCGTGCCGGCTACCTGGCCTGGGCCGTCGACTCCTTCCGGCTGGCGACCTCGGGCGTGGCCGCGAGCACCCGGATCCACACGCACATGTGCTACTCGGAGTTCGGCAGGATCGTCGGGGCGATCGAGGCGCTGGACGCCGACGTCACCAGTGTGGAGGCCGCCCGCTCGCACATGGAGCTCGTCGGCGACCTCGCCGCGAAGGGGTACCGCCGGGCGATCGGCCCGGGTGTCTACGACATCCACTCCCCGCGGGTGCCCTCGGTTCCGGAGATCGAGGAGTCGCTGCGCAGCGCGCTGAGCGCGCTCTCGCCGGAGCAGCTGTGGGTCAACCCCGACTGCGGACTGAAGACCCGCGGGTACGCGGAGGTCGAGCCGGCGCTGCGCAACATGGTCGAGGCGGCGCGGCGGGTCCGCGCCGAGCTGGGGCGTGCTTGACGGGCCGCTGAGGTAGGGCGGCCGTAGGCGGGCCGGGGCGCCGCCCCGGCCCGCGACCGCGCACTCGGCGGCCGCAGGAACCGGGCACGCGGGCACACGAACCCGCGGGCACACGAACCCGCGGGCACACGGGCACGCGGACACACGAAGGGGGTGCGGCCCGCGGGCCGCACCCCCTTGCTCGGCTCGCGCGCAGTGCGCGGCGGCCGTCAGCCTCCGATGGGGCTGAGCGACTCCTCGCCGAGGTCGTGCATCAGGCTCTCGACGTCGGAGAACTCCAGCGGCGCCGGAGTGTCCTCGTCGGCGGAGAGGCCGGGGGAGAGGGAGTAGCGCACCTCGACGTTCATGTTGCCCTGGCGGATCAGCATGGTGGAGACCGAGTCCTGGGTGCTCAGCACGACCTCGGTGGAGAACACCAGCACGGCCTCGTCACCCAGGTCCGCCTCCTCCTCGTTGTGGACCTCCAGCTCGCTGTAGCTGTTGCTCTCGTCGGTGGCGTAGTCCAGGTTGGACTGGAACTCCTCCTTGGCGCCCTCGATCGAGTCGGAGCCGCCGTAGGGGGTCTGGTAGGTGAGCGAGAGCCCGCCGTAGGTCTCGCCCTCGCCGTCGACGTACCAGTTGCACGACGAGGAGGAGTCGGTGAGGTTCTTGCTGCCGTCCTGGATGCCGTGCTCGGCGAGCATGTCCGCCGGGATCGCGGAGCAGGGGTCCTCGGGCAGCGCGTAGGGCGGACCGCCGGCCTGCTGGGTGTCGTCCCCGGTGTCGCCGCTCGGGTCCTCGTCCGGGGGCTGGGTGGTCTCGTCCGGCGTGTGGGTGGGGTCGGTGACGGGGGGCTGCTCGCCGGGGGTGCGCAGCAGCACCACCAGCACGGCGATCACCAGTACGACGATCACCGCGCCGCCGCCGATGACGATGAACAGGCCGGCCTTGCTCTTCTTGGGCGGCGGGTAGCCGCCGCCGGGGTCCATCGGCCCGCCCGGCCCACCCGGCCCGCCGGGGCCGTAGG
This sequence comes from Streptomonospora halophila, assembly GCF_039542725.1. Classification (NCBI taxonomy): domain Bacteria; kingdom Bacillati; phylum Actinomycetota; class Actinomycetes; order Streptosporangiales; family Nocardiopsidaceae; genus Streptomonospora; species Streptomonospora halophila. Next base: position 23,382 of record NZ_BAABIK010000020.1, read on the forward strand.
GCGGCTGGCCGCCGGCGAACATCTGCTGCTCGGCCGGCTGCTGGAACTGCGGCCCGCCGGGAGGGCCCTGGGGGGCGTAGCCGCCGGGAGGGCCGTAGCCGGGCTGGCCGCCCGAGGGATCGTTGTAGGGGTCGCCGTAGGGACCGCCCTGGGGCTGCTGGGGGTACGGCTGCTGCGGCGCCTGGTAAGGCCCGCTGCCGTAGGGCTGCCCGGGAGGGGGAGGAGGCGCACCCTGGTCGGGTCCGGGCTGGCCGTAGCCGCCGTAGGGCGGCTGCTGCCCGCCCGAGCCGCCCTCGCCTTCCGGATACTGCGGAGGCTGTGTGTAGGGCCCGTTGTCGCTCATGACTCCCCTCGCGCCAGCTGAATTCGAAACGCTGTCTGAGACGCGCGTCGGCGTGCTTCCGGTTCCACCACCCCTGCGGCCGCCCTCGGTCGCCGTGGGCGGGCCGCGGGGGGACGCGCGTGCTCCCGGACCGGTTCCGGGCGCAGGTGTGACCGCGCCGAAGGCACGGGTCGTTCACGGCCCCCGGCCGCGTCGCGGCCGACCGTGCCCGCGGGTGGAGGTTCGCGGACCGGGGCCGGGGTTCGCATCCTAGCGTCCGAGTGTGCACGCGAGAGTGACGGGGGAGGGCCGAACCTGCGGATATCGTCACCGTTTCGTGCCAGGACCGTACTCTTTCGTGTCCTGGGCAGCGAGGTTTGCGGTACCCGGTAGGCGGTGCCGCAACCGGGGCCGGAACCGGACGCGCCCGCGGGGACCGTGCCGCGGCGGCGGATCGTTGCCCGATCGCAACGGCGGAGGGAGTACGGGACCTGGCGGCGGACTACGGTGGAAACCGCTTCCTCTCATCCGTCCGGGACAGCCCCCGGTCCGCGCGGCCGCAGGGGCGGGAAGGCCCCCATTGCCATCGTCGGACTCCGGCGGCCCCGCGCCGCCCTCCAAGCAGCGGCGCCGAAGCGGCTACGGGCCCTTCGCCTGGACCGTCTTCGTCCTGGCGATCGTCTCGGTCCTGGCCCTGCTCGGCGGCTGCGTGTCGGTCCTCTACGGCCCGCTGGTCACAGGCGGCACCTGAGCGCCGGGACCCGTCGACGGGGACCGGGCCGCCGCTCGGGAAGCGGCGGCCCGAGCGTCGGAACGGCCTTAGAACATCGAGATGTGCACGTGGTCGTAGTGGTTCTCGGTGATGCTGCCGCGGTCCTCCATGGGGCGCCAGCCCTCGCCGCCGCGGCGGATGTCCCAGATCTCCTGGCGGTAGATGACGTACATGATCCCCAGCCGATCGGCGTTCTTCTGCGCCCAGTCGGCGATCCGCTGGCCGCGCTCCACCTGCTCGGGTGAGGGCATCTGCCCGTTGGCGTCGACCATGAAGTCGCAGGCGCGGCCCTTGGGGTGCTCGCCCACGACCCACCCGCCGTCGGGCCGGTAGCAGCCCACTCCGCCGGTGCCGGGGCTCTCGCCGAACTTCTCGATGACCAGCCTGCGCATCTGCTCGGTGCGCGGGGTGATGTTGTAGGGCCCCTGCATCTCCTGGACGGGGTAGTCGGCGATCATCTTCTGCACGTCGGCGCGCCGGTCCTCCAGCTCGTCGAGGTCCTTCTCGACCTCGTCGACCTTCTCCTCGGCGTTCTGCTGCGCCTTCTCGTCGCGTTCGATGGCCTGTTCGAGCTGGTCCACCTTGTCCTGGTTGGTCGCCGAGAGGTGGCCCACGAGCTGGGCCTGGTCGATGATGGCCTGCGGGTCGTCCTCGACGAACATGGCCAGGGCGGGGTCGAGGCCGCCGCCGGTGTAGCTGGCGACCGCCAGCTGGCGCACCTGCTTCTGAGCGTCCCCGACCTCTTCGCGGGTGCTGTCGGCGCGCTCCTCGGCGGCCTGGGCCTCCTCGATCACCGCGTTCATGTCGTTCAGCTCACCGCGGTACTCGTCGCTCAGGCTGTCGGCGCGGTCGCGGAGCTCGGACAGGCTCGGGTCGGCGGGCAGTGGCGCGGCGCTGGACGGCAGGGAGACCAGCGAGCACGCCGCCAGCACCGCGGCGGCCAGGGCCGCGGCCGTGCCGCGGCGGCCGGCTCCGGGCGGGTCGTCGAGGTCGCGCGGGCACGGGGGATCAGGCGCCCAGAAGTCGGCGAAGTCGTTCGCTCGGTCGGGTCGTTCGGACTCCACGTGGGTCGCTCTCCTCGGCTGGCGCGCCCGCCGGACGGGGAGGCGCGCTCTCGATCGGATGCGCGGTGCGACTCGGCGCGGCCGCGTAGGCGGATCAAGGGCGCGCCGAGCGCCTGCGAACAGGCCGGTGTTTAACTTGTCGCAGGCTAGGGCAACTATCTAGGTTTGCCAATCGATGGCCCGCCTGAGGGGCGCCTTTGATTCTACGGAGGCTCCGGGGGCGGGCGGGGCGGGCGCGCCGGAACGGATCCGGGCCGGTGGGAGCCGTGGAGGGAGCCCGCGTCCCGGCGCCGGGCGCCGGGACGCCGTGCGTCGCGGCCGGGTGCGGCCGAGCGGGACCTTCTTCGCCCGTCCAGCCGATTCCCAGGTCAACCGTGGGTCACCAGTGTGTTCGGACGGTGTGTCCGAACGCGCCCCGCGGTGCTGAAGGGGGTCGTGGGACGTCATCACGGTAACGGTTGGGTTTCGTCGAGGGGTCCGGGCATTGACTGCGCGAGTGTGACCCGATTCTCTTATGGGAGCGCTCCCAAGAGGGGGTACGGGGACGCGGTCAGATTGGAATCCTCGTGTGACGTAAGGGGTCGCAGATGTTTAAGCGTAGGCGCGGTGCCAATGTGGCCACCGCGATGCTGGGCGGCGGAGCACTGCTCCTCGCCACCGCATGCGGTGGCGGAGGAAGCGCCGGCGACGGCGGTGAGATCGAACTCGTCCTGGACACCTTCGGCGTCATGGGCTACGACGCGCGGATCAAGGCGTTCGAGGAGGAGCACCCCAACGTCACGGTCAAGGAGCGCAACGTCACCGACCTGGCGAACTACACCCCGCAGCTGCAGCAGAACATCGCAGCCGGCAGCGGCGCGGGCGACGTGGTGGCCATCGAAGAGGCCAACGTCGCGCAGTTCTTCGCCCAGCCCGACCAGTTCGTCGACCTGAACGACCACGGCGGCGCCGAGCTGGAGGACGACTTCCTGGCGTGGAAGTGGGACCAGGGCCACGGTGCCGATGGGCAGCTGCTGGGACTGGGCACCGACATCGGCTCCATGGGCATGTGCTACAACGTGCCCCTCTTCGACGAGGCGGGCCTGCCGACCGAGCCGGACAAGGTCAGCGAGCTGTGGCCGACCTGGGACGACTTCACCTCCACCGGTGAGGAGTTCATGGACGGCGACACCGGGGCCTCCTTCGTCTCCTCCATCCAGCCCTACTACCGGGCGGTGCTCGCCCAGTACGGCGGAGAGCCCTTCCAGAACCGCCAGGGCGATCTGGTCATCGAGCAGACCGACAGCACCCGCGAGGCCTACGACACGGTGACCGCGATGGCCGACGCCGGCCTTTCGGGCAGCCTGCCGATCTGGTCCGAGGAGTGGAACGCCGGCATCCAGAACAACTCCTTCGCCACGCTGCCCTGCCCCTCGTGGATGCTCGGCCACATCGAGTCGACCGCGGGCGACGAGGGCAACGGCCAGTGGAACGTCGCCGAGGTCCCCGGCGAGGGCGGCAACTGGGGCGGCTCGTTCCTCTCGGTCCCCTCGCAGGGTGAGAACCAGGAGATGGCCGTCGAGCTGGCCAAGTTCCTGACCAGCCCCGAGGGCCAGCTGAGCGCCTGGGAGGAGGCCAACGTGCTGCCCTCCAGCCCGCAGGCGCTGGAGGACCCGAAGATCACCGAGTTCACGCGCCCCTACTTCAACGACGCGCCCGTGGGCGAGATCTACAGCTCCACCGCGATGGAGCTGAAGCCCGTCTACTACGGCCCCGACACCCAGGCCATCGACGACGCGTTCCGCGCCGCACTGGAGTCCGTCGAGCAGGGGCAGGCCTCGCCTGACGAGGGCTGGAACGCGGCTCTGGAGGAAGCCAAGCGCGCCACCGGCGAAGGCTGACCCTTCCCGCCCGGCGGCCCGGCCTCTCCCCTCCGGCGGTGACGTTGCGTCCACGCCCGTCACCGCCAGGCCGGGCCGCCTTTCACGCTGGCATGACCCGCTCGGGCACGACCTGCCCGCCTCAGCAGCCCTGGACGCCTCCAGGGCGATTCGAAAGGAGTGCGACGTGACCTCCCTGCAGCACGGCGCCCCGCCGTCACCCTCCCCGGGGTCGCCGGACGGTGCCGGTCCCCGCCCTCCCGGTCCACGGGAGCGGGCGCGTGCTCGCCGCAGCGAGATGCTGAGCAAGCTCGACACCCGAACCTCGCCGTACCTGTTCATCACCCCGTTCTTCCTGCTGTTCGGGGTGTTCGGCCTCTTCCCGCTGCTTTACACCGTGTGGGTCTCCCTGCACGACTGGAGCCTCATCGGGGGCAACGAGGGCTTCACCGGCCTGGACAACTACGTCCGCCTGGTCGGCGACGAGAAGTTCTGGAACGCGCTCTACAACACACTGGGCATCTTCGTCATCGCGGTCGTGCCCCAGCTGCTCCTCGCCCTGCTGCTGGCCGACACGCTCAACCGCCGGATCCGCTTCGCCAACCTCTTCCGGATGACGCTGATCCTGCCCTACATCACGTCGATCGCCGCCCTGGCGATCGTCTTCAGCGTGGTCTTCGGCGGCGAGCAGTTCGGACTGATCAACCAGCTCCTGACCGCGCTGGGACTGGACCCGATCGCCTGGCAGGGCGACCGCTACTGGTCCTGGGCCGCGATCGCGACGATGATCGATTGGCGCTGGACCGGCTACAACGCGCTCATCTACCTGGCCGCCATGCAGTCCATCCCCAAGGACGTCTACGAGGCCGCAGACCTCGACGGCGCCTCGCGCATGCGGCAGTTCGCGCAGATCACGGTCCCGCTGCTGCGGCCGACGATCATCTTCACGGTCATCATCTCCACGATCGGCCAGATGCAGCTGTTCACCGAGCCGACGATCTTCGGGACCAACGGCTACGGCGGCGGCAACCAGGGCCAGTTCCAGACGGTGATGATGCTCGTCTTCCAGGAGACGTTCGACTACCAGAACTTCGGCTACGCCGCCGCGGTCTCCTGGGTGCTGTTCCTGATCGTGGTGGTCATGGGACTGATCAACGTGTGGCTCACCAGCCGGATCAAGGGGGCGGAATGACGGCCACGACCACCGGGCGGCCCGCGCCGGCGCACGCGCCGCAGCGCCGCCGCCCGCAGAGCCGGCGCCGGGGCGGCGGTCTGCGCCGCATGCGCCAGGCCACGCCGCTGACCTACTTCGCGCTGCTGCTGACCTTCGTCCTGTCGGTCTTTCCGCTGTGGTGGATGTTCGTCGTCGCCACGCGCACCACGACGGCCGCCTCGCAGTTCCCTCCGGCGCTGGTGCCCGGCGGGAACTTCTTCGCCAACGTCGAGCGCCTGTTCGCCAATACCTCGGCCAACTTCACCACCGGCATGCTGAACTCGGTCATCGCCTCCACCTCGGTGGCGGTCTCGGTCGTGTTCTTCTGCTCGCTGGCCGGGTTCGCCCTGGCCAAGCTCAAGTTCAAGGGCCGCGGGTTCTTCACGGTCGCCGTCGTCGTGACCATGGCCGTGCCCGTGCAGATCGGCCTGGTGCCGCTGCTGATCCTGATGGACTGGCTGGGCTGGCGGGGCGAGCTCCAGTCGGTGATCGTCCCGTTCATGGTCAGCGGCTTCGGCGTCTTCATGATGCGCCAGTACGTGCTGCAGACCATCCCCGACGACCTGATGGAGGCCGCGCGCATCGACGGCTGCTCCACCTTCCGGATCTACTGGAGCGTCGTGCTCCCGGCGCTGCGGCCGGCGATGGTCGTGCTGGCGCTGCTGACCTTCATGCAGACCTGGAACGAGTTCATCTGGGCGCTCGCGGTGCTGACCCCGGAGAACCCCACGGTGCAGTTCTCCATCCAGCAGCTGAACCAGTCCGCGTTCGCGCGCGACTTCGCCCTGATGTTCACCGGCGCGACCTTCGCGACTCTGCCCCTGCTGATCATTTTCTTCGTGTTCGGCCGCCAGCTGGTCGGGCGCATCATGGAAGGTGCGATCAAAGCGTGACCCAATCACACGTGTCCACCGTCGCCGATCCGACCGCCGACACCGAGACCGACCCCGGCGCCGATCCGGCGGTCCGATTCCCCGAGGGCTTCGTGTGGGGCGCCTCCACCGCCTCCTTCCAGATCGAGGGCTCGACCACCGCCGACGGGCGCGGCCCCAGCATCTGGGACACCTTCTCGGCGACCCCGGGCAAGGTGCTCAACGGCGACACCGGCGACCCCGCCGTCGACCACTACCGGCGCTACGCCGAAGACGTCGAGATCATGCGGGACATGGGCATCGGCGCCTACCGGTTCTCCGTCGCCTGGCCGCGGATCCTGCCCGAGGGCGGCGGGGCGGTCAACCGGGCCGGGCTCGACTTCTACGACCGGCTGCTGGACAACCTGCTGGAGGCCGGAATCACGCCCTGGCCCACCCTCTACCACTGGGACCTTCCCCAGGCGCTGGAGGACAAGGGCGGCTGGCCCGAGCGTGACACCGCCTTCCGCTTCGCCGAGTACGCCGAGGTGCTGCGCGACAGGTTCGGCGACCGCGTCCGGGACTGGACGACGCTGAACGAGCCCTGGTGCGCGGCGTTCCTCGGCTACGCCGACGGCGTGCACGCACCGGGCCGACGCGACCCCGCAGCCGCGCTCGCCGCGGCGCACCACCTGCTGCTGGGCCACGGCCTGGCCACCGCGGTCCTGCGCGAGGGGGGTTCCGACCGCCGTGTGGGGCTGACGCTGAACCAGACCACGGTGCGGCCCTACACCACCGCGCCCGCCGACGTGGCGGCGGCCCGCCGCGCCGACGCCGTGCGCAACCGGGTCTTCACCGGTCCGCTGTTCCAGGGGCGCTACCCGGCCGACCTGCTCGACGACCTCGCGGCCATCACCGACTTCGGCTTCGTCCACGACGGCGACCTCGAGCTCGTCTCCGCGCCGCTGGACCACCTGGGGGTCAACTACTACACCCCCGAGTGGGTCTCGGCCACCACCGAGGGCGTGGACCCCGCGCGCATCGAGAGCGGCGGCGACACGGGCGCCTTCGTCGGCTGCGACGACGTGGTGTTCGTCAGCCAGGGCCTGCCGCGCACCGGCATCGGCTGGGAGATCGACGCCACCGGGCTGTACGAGGTCCTGGTGCGGCTGGCGGCCGAGTGCCCCGGTGTGGACATGTACGTCCACGAGAACGGTGCGGCCTACGAGGACGAGGTCGGCCCCGACGACCGGGTGCACGACCCCGACCGGGTCTCCTACATCGACGCCCACCTGCGTATCGTGCACGAGGCCCTCAAAGCCGGTGTGCCCATGCGGGGCTACTTCGTCTGGTCACTGCTGGACAACTTCGAATGGGCCTGGGGCTACTCCCAGCGCTTCGGCGTCGTCCACGTCGACTACGAGACGCAGCGCCGCCGCGTGAAGGACAGCGGCCGCTGGTACGCCGATGTGGTGCGAAAAGGTGGCCTCCCCGGCTAGCGGCGGATGCGATCCTGGTAGGGGTGTGGACGAGCCCGGCGCGGCGGTGATCGGGGAATCGGGGAGAGTGTTGCGATGAGTGGGGTCCGGCGGCCGACGCTGGAGATGGTGGCCACGCGCGCCGGTGTCGGGCGCGGCACGGTCTCACGCGTGATCAACGGGTCGGACCAGGTCAGCCCGGCGACGCGCGAGGCGGTGCGCAACGCCATCGCCGAGCTGGGCTACGTCCCCAACCACGCGGCGCGCACCCTGGTCACCCGCCGCACGGACACCGTGGCGCTGGTGGTGCCCGAGCCCAACGACCGGCTGTTCGCCCAGCCGTTCTTCGCCCACATCGTCCGCGGTGTCAGTGCCACGCTGAACGAGCGCGACCTGCAGCTGCTGCTGACCACGGTCCGTTCCGCGGACGAGTACGGCAGGCTCGGCGACTACCTGACGGCCCACCACGTCGACGGCGTGCTGCTGGTCTCGCTGCACGCCGACGACCCGCTGCCGGACCGCCTGGCCGAGGCGGGTGTGCCGTGCGTCATCGGCGGCCGGCCGTCGTGGCAGACCAGCCACCCCATCCACTACGTCGACATCGACAACGTCGGCGGGGCGCGCACGGCGACCCGCCGGCTCGTCGAGACGGGGCGGCGGTGCATCGCCACGGTGGCCGGCCCGCCGGACATGGTCGCCGGCGAGGACCGGCTGGAGGGCTACCTCAAGGCCATGCGCGAGAGCGGGCTGGCCACGCCGCCGGAGCGGATCGTGCGCGGCGACTTCAGCTACGAGAGCGGCGAGGCCGCGATGCGCGAGCTTCTGGAGGCTGTCCCCGACGTCGACGCGGTGTTCGTGGCCTCCGACCCCATGGCCCTGGCGGCGATGCGGGTGCTGCGCGACAACGGGCGGCGCATCCCCGACGACGTGGCGGTCATCGGCTACGACAACTCCTCCTTCGCCTCGCACAGCGACCCGCCGCTGACCAGCGTGCACCAGCCCACCGAGCGGATGGGCGGCGAGATGGCGCGCATCCTGGCCGACGTCGCCATACCAGGCGAGGCCGAGTTCAGCGAGCAGGTCCTCGACACCCACCTGGTCGTCCGCGAGTCCGGCTGAAGGGCGCCCGGCGCCCCCGACGCCGCCCCCGCGCGCCGGGCCGCGCCGCGGGCTCTCCCGAGGCTGCTCACGGCCCTGCCGCCGGCGGTGCGGCGGCTCCGTGCACCCGGGCGGACACGGACGGGAGACCCCCGCCGCCGGGATACCGTGAAGCCGGGAGGAAAAGGGCCGAAAGGCCCGGCGGCCACTGCTGGGAGGGGAGCATTCGATGCGGTGGGTCACCTATCTTTCGCCGAGTGGGGGAGAGGAGCGCTCCGGGGTCGTCGACGACGGCTGCGTCTTCGGCTACCCGGGCGCGCAGAGTGTTCCCGAGCTGCTCGAAGAGAACCGCGACACCCTCGCCGACGCCTACCACAAGGCCCTTGCGGCACCGGTGGAGATCATCGTCGAGTTCGAGACCCGCCTGTGCGCGCCGGTGCGCCCGGAGCGCCCGGTGCCCGCCCGCCTCGAAGGCGTGTGGACGCGCCTCGCCCCCGCACTGGTGCGCGGTACCGACGACGGGGTCGTGCTGCCCGCGGGCGAGACGGCGCTGACCGCCTCTGTCGGCGTGCTGGCGCTGTTCGGCGGCCAGGGCAGACACGCCGGCTACACCCCGGCGTGCCTGTGGCGGACGCCCGGCGGCGGCCCGGTCTCGCTGAGCGTGGGGCCGGCCATCGTCACCCACGACGAGTTCGACGGCTCGCCGCTGGTCGTGGAGGCCTCCGTCGACGAGAGCGGCGTCGCGCGCGCCGAGCTGGACGGGGGACTGGCCTGGGCGGCCGAGGCCCGCGACGGCCGCGCGGCCGCGGCCCTGTCGGAGCGGAGCCGGCCTTTGGAGCGCGGCGAGGAGGTCTACGTCGACGGCGGGCCGCTGGGCGAGTTCGAGCTGCGGGTGGGCTCGGGCGCCTGAGGACCGCTCAGGCGGTGTACTCCCAGTGCCACGGCTCGAAGCCGCCCCGGGCCCACGGCGGGTTGCGCCATCCGAAGCCGGGGGCGTGCGCCGCCATCCACGCGTGCTCGGCCGACCCGAGCCGGTCGACGCCGCCGCACAGGTCCACCGCCGTGCCGCGGCCGTGCGCGCTGGTGCCCGGGCTCGCCGCCATGCCCGCGGCCTTCTCGCGGAAGAGCCGGACCTGGTCGGAGAAGGGCCGGTAGGCGTCGGTCACGCACATGGGGCGTCCGAAGCGGTCGCGGAACGCGCCATCGAGCTCGATGAACGCGGCCGCGGCGTCCGCCCGCAGCATCTCGCCGCTTTGGGGGAGCGGACACAGCGCGGACGCGGGGATGCGCCCGTTGGCGAAGCCCTCGGCGCCCGATGCGGCACAGGTCCCTTCGGCGGGGTCCGCGGCACCGCCGCCGCGCCCGTCCGAGCCGCCCTCGCCGCCTGAGGAGCCGCCCGGCCCGCCCTGCGCGCCGGCGGCGGCCCGGGCCCGCTCCAGGGCCCGCTCGCGCTCGTGCTCCTGCTCCCCGGTCTCCCCGGCGCCGCCGCGGACCCGCTGCAGCGCCACGTGCACCCTCGACTGCTCGGCGGTGATGCCGGCGAGGGCGTCCTCCTGCTCGGCGACCGCCTCCAGGGCCTCGTCCTTGGCCTCGGCGGCCTCGTCGGCCGCCTCGCGGCGCTCCTCCTCGGCCTCCTCGGCGCGGTCGCCGAGCGTGTCCGCGGCGCTGAGAGCGGCGCCCGCCGTCTCGATCGCGCTGCCGCGGCGCTGCCCGACGTGGGCCAGGCCGGCTCCGCGGTCGAGGACCTCCTGGGGCCCCTCGGCCGAGCTCCAGGCGAGGGCGGGGCTGAGGTCGGCGCCCATGTAGGCGGCCGCGGCGTAGTCGGCGGCCTCCTCGCGGACGTCCTCGGTCCGCACGCGGGCGCGCTCGGCGGCGAGCGCGGCCGACGCGCTCTCCTCCTCGGCGTCCTCCAGCCGGTCGGCAGCCGCGGTGTAGTCGAGGATCTTCTCGTCGGCACGGTCGTAGAGGACCTCCAGGCGTGCTCGGATGCGCGCCGCCTGCGTGTTCAGATCGGCCAGGGTCTCCTCGTGTGCGGCCGCCTCCGGCCCGCCGCCACGGTCGCCGGCGGCCCCGGCCGGCGCGGCGGCCGGGGCGGACGCCCAGAGCGCCAGGCACAGCGCGCCGGCGGCCCGAGCGGCCGCGCGGCGGCGGGCTCTCCCGCCGCGGGCGGGGACGGGCGAGGGCTCGGGAAGCGGTATCTGCCAGCGGTCGGACGGCACGGGCACCCCTCCGATGTCACGGTGCTCACCAGGCACGATGACATGACGGAGTGGTCGTTTCACCCAAAGTCGGGGGTGTGTCCGAAAAGTTATCTAAGTGATTTCGGGGGTCCGATACCCGGCCTGTCTCCGGCGCCTTCGGTGCGGGTCGGGCCAGGTAAGGGGGGTTTCACGGCGGTCGCAGCGGCCGCGGACGCGCCGTGGTGCCGCTCACGGGAACCGTGGCATCTGCACGGATTGGTACGCTATCAACCTCACGTGCACCATTTTTGGTTTATGGTGCACAACGCCTCTTCATTCCCCCTGAGGGTGCGTCAAGGCGCGGAACCCCACTCTATTCCGCGCAGACCGCCGCGCGCGGCCGGCCCGATCGGGCCCATCCGGAATCACTCAGGCTCCATCGGCCGCCCTCCGATCCGGTATCACCCGCAGGGAACAGGAATCCGGCGGTTGAGGCGGTGAACACGAAAGGTTGCGAGGGTCCGTGTCGACACGAGCGACAGATGACGGAGGCGGCGCCGCACGGGGCGCGCCTCAGGCCGACCGCGCGGCCGAGCCGGCGGAAGGCCGGCGGCGCTGGTGGGCACCGCGTGAATGGCGCGTACGCCCCCGGTTGATCGCACTCATCGTGATCCCCACTGCGGTCGCCCTGATTCTGGGCGGGCTGCGGATCTCCGAGAGCGTCGTCAACACGGTCACCCACGACCGCATCGAGAAGGCCGCCGCGCTGGGCGAGGCCGTCGTCGACCTGTCGACCGAGCTGGGGCGGGAGCGCCTGATGGCGGCCGCCTTCATCGCCGACGACCCCAACTACGAGCAGCGCTCCGACGAGACGCTGGGCGCCCTCCAGGACCAGATCGAGGAGAGCCGCCAAGCCGAGCAGCGGGTGCAGAGCCTCATCGACGGCCTGGGCGACCCCGGCAGCCAGCTGATGGCCACCCGACTGGCGACCATGCAGGGCAGCCTCGGCAACCTGGACCGGGTACGCGACGAGGTGCAGAGCACCCGCCTGACCGTGCTTCCGATGGTCACCAAGTACACCCAGGTGCTCGACTCGCTCTCCGACTTCAACCAGGTCATCGCCGAAGGAACGAGTGACACCGAGCTGCGGTCGAGTGTGCGCGCGCTGACGGGAGTGGCCAAGGCGCGCGAACAGCTCTCCTATGAGGGCGCGCTGATGCTGCACTCACTGATGCGCGGCAGCATGTCCGAGGGCATCCGCTCCGAGATCGAGGACAGCCGGGCCACCTTCGAGAACGAGCGCGACAACTTCCGCAACGCCGCCACCACCGGCCAGCGCCAGATGTACGAGGAGACCTTCGTCGGCGCCGAGGTCAGCCAGATGGCCACCACCCGGCTGCGGATCATCATGCGCGCCCGGGACGACCAGGACCTCTCCGGCGTGACGCCGGGCGATACCCCCAAGTCCTACCAGGAGGTCACCGGCGTCGTCCTGGACAAGATGTCGCAGATCGAGTCCAACCTGGCGACGTCCGTACGCGCCCAGGCCGACTCGCTGCGGTCGGGCGCCCTGAACCGGGCCGTGATCGAGTCGATCCTGGTGCTGGCCGTCCTCATCACCGTCTTCACGCTGACCTCGATGGTGGTGCGCTCCCTGGTGCGGCCGCTGCGCGCACTGCGCGAGGGCGCGATGCGCATCGCCGAGGACGACCTGCCCGGCGCGATCTCCCGCATGCAGGAGTCCAGCGCGGCCGGCGAGGTCGAGGTGACCCCGATCGAGGTCAAGTCCCGCGACGAGATCGGCGAGGTCGCCCGGTCCTTCGACGAGGTCCACCGCGTGGCTCTGCACCTGGCCTCCGACGAGGCCGCGCTGCGCAGCAACGTCAACGCGATGTTCGTCAACCTCTCCCGGCGAAGCCAGACCCTGGTGGAACGCCAGCTGCGGCTGATCGACGGCCTGGAGCAGGGCGAGCAGGACGACGAGCGCCTGGGCGACCTGTTCCAGCTTGACCACCTGGCCACGCGCATGCGCCGCAACAACGAGAACCTGCTGGTCCTCTCCGGCCAGGACAACACCCGCAAGTGGGCGCAGCCGGTCCCGCTGGTCGACGTGCTGCGCGGTGCCATTTCCGAGGTCGAGGAGTACGAGCGCATCAACGTGCGCGCACCCTCGCACATCTCGGTGCTGGGGCGCCCGGTCAACGACGTCATCCACCTGGTGGCCGAGCTGGTCGAGAACGCCACGGCGTTCTCCTCCAGCGAGTCCCCGGTGGCCGTCACCGCCCAGGTCCTGGAAAACGGCGGTGTGCGCGTCGAGGTCACCGACAGCGGCATCGGCATGCCGCCGCAGGAGATCCGCGCCGTCAACGCCCGCCTCGCCGAGCCGCCGGTCATCGACGTCGGCGTCTCCCGGCGCATGGGCCTGTTCGTGGTCAGCCGCCTGGCCGCCCGGCACGGCATCAGCGTGCAGCTGTACGAGGCCCACAACGGCGGCATCACCGCCTACGCAGTGCTGCCCCCCGACCTGCTCATCACGCCGGTGGAGTCCCAGCAGGCGCTGGAGTCCCCCAGCGCTCCGGGCGCACCCGACACCTACGCCGAGGCCGCAGCCGCGTTCGCGGCCAACCCGGCCCCGCCCGAGCCCTCCGTCTGGGGCGACCGCCGCGACTCCGCCGCCGGCCCGCAGCTGCCCAAGCGGGAGCCGGGCATCAACCGCGCGGGCGGCTCCGCGGAGGAGCATCCGCCCAGCGGCGAGGACCTGTGGCAGGGCTCGGGATGGAACCTGCCGCCCGCGCAGTCGCAGAGCCGCCCGCCGCAGCCCCCGGCGGCCGCCGAGCCGCCGGCCGCACCTCCCCGCCCGTCCGCCGCGCAGCCGCCCGCCCGTCCGGAGCAGAGCCGGCCGCCGCAGCAGCCCGCCGAGCCGCCGACCTACGCGTCGGAGCCCCAGCCCGCGGAGCCGCCGCGCGCCGAGCAGCAGTCGGGCGGCCCGCAGTGGGACGCCTGGGACACGCGCCGCTGGCGGGAGCAGCCGCGGAACCAGCAGCAGCGGCCCGACGAGCGATACCGCGAGGAGGCGCCCACGCAGTCCTTCGCCCGTCCCGCCGACGAGGCGGCCCCTCGGGCGTCGGAGGCCGGCCCCGCCGAGCACGGCTGGGCCAACGGGGCCAACGGCCACTACCCGCAGCAGGCGGGCGGCCGGCCCGAGGAGCCCCGCCAGCAGCCCGCTCGTGCGGAGGCGGGCCGCCAGGAGTGGAGTGAGCCCGAGAGCCGCGAGGGCTACGGCTCCACCGCCTACCTTTCGCGGCGCTACGGCGGCGGGGGCGGCGCAGCAGGGCAGAACACCGTCGTTCCGCCTTCGCCCGACGGCGGCTCGGAGACGCTGCCGATCTTCGACGCCATCGAGTCCAACTGGTTCCGGCGCCGCAGCGGCGGCCCCGCGACCGAGCCCGAGACGGGTCCGCTGCCGCGCTTCGGCGCAGAGCCGGACGCCGGCGGCGACCGGGGCCGGTCCGAGCGGCCGCAGCAGAGCCCTCCGGCCGCCCAGGCGCCACAGCGCGGCGCAGCCGAGACGGCGGGCGCCAACGGCGCCTCGGCGCGACAGGGTGATCAGTACATGCACCACGACCAGGGCGCTCACCAGTCCAACGACGGCCACGACCCCGCGACCGCGCAGTCCTACGGAACCGAGGACGACTGGCGGTCCGAGTCCGACCGCGGTTGGCAGGCGGCGCAGACCGCCGCCGAACCCATCGCAGGCGGATTGACGACTTCGGGCTTGCCAAAACGCGTTCCTAAGGCAAACCTTGTGCCCGGAACGGCTCCCACGCCGGAGAACGTCAAGCAGGTCCCGAACCGCTCCGCAGACCGGGTGCGCAACCGCTTCTCAGGCTTCCAGCGTGGGGTCCGCGAAGGCCGCAACCAGATCGGCGATGCGCCGAACGAGGAGAACTAGTGCATTGTGCGGGTACGGTCAGGCGCGCTCCGACTCGCCGCGGGCCGCCGGGTCGGGGTCCTGACATATCACGGAACAGCGATGGATTAGCATCATCCGCACCTCTCGTGATGATCAGCAGCAAGCAACCGAATAAGGTCACTACAGGAGCCCATTCGGCCGCCGACGTGAGGCCTGCGGGCCGCGGTCGATCCCCCGGCCGATACGGACAGGAGAACAGATGAATCAACCGGTGAACGAGCTCAACTGGCTGATCACTGACTTCGCAAATCGAGTGCCGGACGTCGCACACGCGATCGTCGTCTCGTCGGACGGGCTCCCACTCGCCTCCTCGACCGGCTTTCCCGCTGACCGGGCCGACCAGCTGGCCGCCATCGCCTCGGGGCTCTCCAGCCTGACCCAGGGCGCCTCCCGGGTCTTCGAGGGCGGCGCCGTGTCGCAGACGGTCGTGGAGATGGAGCGGGGGCTGCTGCTGATCATGTCGATCAGCGACGGCAGCTGCCTCGCTGTGCTCGCGGCCGCCGAGTGCGATCTCGGCCTGGTCGCCTACGAGATGACCTTGCTCGTCGAGCGGGCGGGGCGTGCGCTGACTCCGGCGGCGCGTACCTCGGGAATCCACTGAACCACCACCGACAGGAGGAAGTGGTGGCACCTCACAGTCGAGATGCCGGGAGCGCCTCGTGGTTCGGACAGCAGCCCGCCGGCGCCTCCAGGCCGCCGGCGGCAGGCCCGGGCGGCGCGGATGTTCCACGACCAACCCAGAACAACAACGCCGACCAGCAGGCGGCGGCCAACAGTTCCCCCAGTTCGCTGGTCCGCCCCTACGCTGTGACGAAGGGGCGCACCAAGCCCAAGTCCGAGCTGCCTCTGGAGACGCTGATCTCCTCGACGGACACGGCGCGAAACGAATCGGGGACCCTCACCCCCGAGTGCCAGGCCATCAGCGACCTGTGCCGCGAATGGCGCTCCGTGGCCGAGGTCTCAGCTCTGCTGCGCATCCCGCTCGGTGTAGCGCGGGTGCTCGTGGCGGACATGTCCGAACAGGGACTGCTGCAGATCACCTCGTCGACCAACACCGACAGTCGGCCCAACGCCAACCTTCTTGAAAGGGTGCTCAGTGGACTTCGCAAGCTCTAGCGCGGCCGACGAGGGCGGTGCCGCGGCGAGTGCGATGACGTCGGTCAAGATCGTCGTCGCCGGAGGCTTCGGTGTAGGGAAGACGACGTTCGTCGGCTCCGTCTCCGAGATCGTGCCGCTGACTACCGAGGCGGTCATGACCAGCGCCAGTGTCGGGGTCGACGACCTCGCGAAGACGCCGGACAAGCAGACCACCACCGTGGCCATGGACTTCGGCCGGGTCTCGCTGGACTCCGACCTCATCCTGTACCTGTTCGGCACGCCCGGCCAGCACCGCTTCTGGTTCATGTGGGACGACCTGGTCAAGGGCGCCATCGGCGCCGTGGTGCTGGTCGACACCCGCCGCCTGGCCGACTGCTTCCCGGCCATCGACTACTTCGAAGAGGCCCGGCTGCCGTTCGTCGTGGCGGTCAACGGCTTCGACGGGTACTACCCCCACGCAGCCGAGGAGGTGCGCGACGCGCTGACGCTCAGCCCGGAGATCCCCATCGTCCAGGTGGACGCGCGCGACCGCTCCTCGACCAAGTCGACACTGATCACGCTCGTGGAGCACGCCATAACCGTCGGCGACCCCGGAGGGGCGGGCCAGCCCACCTCCACCGGCGGACAGGGCTCCTGGCGCTGACCGCCCCCCGGCCCGCCGCGGGAGTCGGCGCGGCCGGGGGACGGTCCGGCCGCGCCGGCGCCAGCCTCAGTCCAGCCGGGCGGCCACGGCCCGCACGGGCGCTCCGTCGCCGCCGCTGAGGCGGATCGGCAGTGCCATGAACAGCGGGTCGGCGAAGTCGACGCGCTCCAGCCCGCGCAGGTTCTCGACGATGACGGCACCCGCCCCCAGCAGGACGGAGTGCGCCGCCCAGTCGCCCGGGGCGTGCGGACCGTGCGGCGTGGAGTCGGGACTGGGCGAGTCGACGCCGACGCAGCGCACCCCGGACTCGGCGAGCAGTCGCGCCGCGCTCGCGTCGAGGTAGGGGTGGTCGAAGTAGCGCGGCGTGCCGTAGTGCCCGTCCCATCCGGTGCGCACCAGCACCGCCGCGCCCGGGACGAAGCGGTCCCGCCAGGGCTCCAGGTCGGCGGCGGTGACAGGCGAGCGATCGGGGAGCCCTGTCGCGTCGACCACCACCGCGGGCCCCGTGAACCGCTCCAGCGGCAGGTCCTCCAGCCGCTGCCCGCCGTCCAGGAAGTGGAAGGGCGCGTCCACGTGGGTGCCGCTGTGCGAGCTCATGTGCACCGCGCTGGAGTTGAACCCCTCCACCGGCACGGTGGCCGAGCGCTCCACGCTCGGTGCCCGGTCTCCGGGGAACGCCTGCGTCCGGGGCCCCACGGTCCGGCTCAGGTCGACGATGCGGGTGAACTGCACGGGAATCCTCCACTGGTTCGCGGCCGCTGTGTGCGCGAGCGGGCCCCGCGGCGGGCACCCGGCCTGTGCACGCGGGGGTGCGTCGCGCGCGGTGACGGTGCAAGATAGCAGGCGATGACTTCCGATCCTTCCCGCGATCAGCCCGAGCCCGGCGCCAACGCGATGACCGACCGCTTCCACGCGGTCGGCGAGGGCATCCTCGACGCCCTGCTCGAAGAGGCGCCCGAGTGGGCCGACGACCTCGGCGACCACCGCTTCTCCGACCGCCTCGCCGACCACGCGTCCGAGGCCGACGCCCGGCGCGCCGGCGTGCTCACCGACGCCCTGGGCGCACTCGACGAGATCGACGACCTGCTGCTGCCCGCCGCCGACCGCGTCGACCTGGAGATGCTGCGCAACCGCGTCTCGGCCGACCTGTGGCAGCTCACCGAGCTCCGCCCGCAGACCTGGGACCCGCTGGTGCACCTGCCCGGCGACGCGCTCTACGGCATCCTCGCCGGCGAGGACCTGCCCGCTGAGGACCGGCTGCGCGCGATCACGGCGCGCTGCGCCGCCGTCCCCGGCTTCCTCGCCACCGCCCGCGAGCGGCTGGAAGGCGGCCCCGGTATGCCGCGCGTGCACGTCGAGACCGCCATCGGGCGCGCCGAGGGCACTCTCGGGCTGCTCGGCGACGGCATCGACGGCCTCGCCGAGCAGGTGCGTACCCCGTCGCTGCGCTCCGGCGCGGAGGACGCCCGCGGCATCGCGGCGGCCGCGCTGCGCCGGCACATCGACTGGCTGCGCTCCCGTGTCGAGACCGCCGACGCCGACCCCCGCCTGGGCGCGCGCGACCACGCCGCCCGGCTGTGGTACACGCTCGACTCCGAGCTCTCCCAGGACGCACTGCTCACCCGGGCCGAGAGCGACCTGCTGGCCACCGAGGAGGCGATCGCCGAGGCCGCCTCCGACTTCGCCGGCGCCCCGCCGCGCCCCGGCCAGGTGCGCGAGGTCCTCGACCGCATCGCGGCCGACTCCGCGACGACCGAGGAGACCGTGCGGCCCGCCTGCGAGCGCGCGCTGGAGCACCTGATCGACCGCACCCGCGAGCTCGACTTCGCCACCCTGCCCGACCGGCCCGTGCGCGTGATCCCCATGCCCGAGTCCCGCCGCGGCATGGCGGTCGCCTACTGCGACCCGCCCGGCTCGCTCTCGGCCGCGCCCGGACGCCCCACCCTCGTCGCCGTCGCCCCGCCTCCCGCCGACTGGCCCGCTGAGCGGCGCGCGTCGTTCTACCGCGAGTACAACGCCGACATGCTGCGCGAGCTGATGGTGCACGAGGGCGTGCCCGGCCACGCCCTGCAGCTCGCGCACGCCGCGCGCTACTCCGGCGGCACCCGCCTGCGCCGGGCGCTCTTCAGCGACACCTTCATCGAGGGCTGGGCCGTCTACGCCGAGGAGGCATTGCACGCCGACGGCTGGTGCGCCGACGACCCCGGCCTCAACCTGCGCATGCGGCTGGTCCAGCTCAAGACCCGGCTGCGGATGATCATCAACGCCATCCTGGACGTGCGCGTGCACGCCCACGGCATGACCGAGTCCGAGGCCATGTCGCTGCTGGTCGAACGCGGCCACCAGGAGGAGGGCGAGGCCGCCGGGAAGTGGCGCCGCGCCCGGCTCAGCAGCGCTCAGCTTTCCACCTACTACACCGGCTACCGCGAGGTGTCGGAAATCGTGCGCGACTCCGCCGCTGCACGGCCCGGCGCCTCCCGCCGCGAGCTGCACGACAGCGTCCTGGCCCACGGTTCGCCGGCTCCGCGCCATCTCCGCACCCTGCTCGGCGTATGAGCGGCCTGATCCGGCCGCCGCGACGGAAGTCCTTTTACCAAGGGCACACATCGGCATGATCTAGACTCCACACGCCCGCACTTGTCCCCCGACCGCAGATCCCCGGAGCTGACGACCCCGCCATGACCACGGACCTGATCGTCGGATTCTTCACGCTGACCGCGCTGGAGATCGTCCTCGGTATCGACAACCTCGTCTTCATCTCGATCCTGGCGAACAAGCTGCCCGAGCACCAGCGCGCCCGCGCGCGCCAGCTAGGTATCGGCCTCGCCCTGATCAGCCGGTTGCTGCTACTGGCCTCCATCACGTGGATCATGCGGCTGACGGCCCCGCTGTTCTCCCTCGGTTCGTTCGAGTTCAGCGGCCAGTCCCTCATCCTGCTCGTCGGCGGGCTCTTCCTCATCGCCAAGGCGACCTACGAGATCCACGAAAGCCTCGAAGGCGAGGTGGACCACGCGGGCTCGCAGGTGCGCGCCGCGATGGGCGCCGTGCTGATCCAGATCGTCGCCCTGGACATCGTCTTCTCGCTGGATTCGGTCATCACCGCGGTGGGCATGATCGGCGACCAGCCCAACGGCATCTGGGTGATGGTCGCGGCGGTGGTCATCGCCGTGATCGTCATGCTGGTGCTGGCCGCGCCGCTGAGCCGCTTCGTAAACAACCATCCGACGATCAAGATGCTGGCGCTGGCGTTCCTGCTGCTCATCGGCATGACCCTGGTCGCCGACGGGCTCGGCTTCCACGTGCCCAAGGGCTACATCTACACCGCCATGGGCTTCTCGCTGTTCGTGGAGATCCTCAACCTGCTGCGCCGGCGCTCCAAGGGCGCCCCGGTCAAGCTGAGCAGCCGCTACGCCGAGGAGGGCACCGGGGAGGGCGCGGCCGGCGGCGCAGCGTCCGGCTCCGGTGAGGAGTCCGCCAAGGCCGAGTGACCCGCGGCGGGGATCTTGCGGACCCCGCCGCCCCGCCGCGGCCTGCGCGGCCGACCGGCGGGGCGGCGGGGCGGCGGGCTGTTCGGCCCGCGCGGCCCGGGCGTCCTATGCTGGAGCCAGCACGGCCGCCGCGGTGCGGACCGCACACGGTGGCGGCGTCGAGACGCGGTGAGGTGAGCCGACGATGAGTGAAGCCGAGCGGGAGGCCCCCTTCGGCGACCCCGACGGCTTCGAGCGCCTGTGGACCCCGCACCGCATGGCCTACGTCCAGGGCGAGAACAGGCCCAGCGGACCGGCGCCCGACGACGGCTGCCCCTTCTGCCGCGCCCCCGGCCGCGAGGACGCCGAGGCCCTCGTGGTGTCCCGCGGCAGGACCGCCTACGCCGTGCTCAACCTCTACCCCTACAACAGCGGCCACCTGCTGATCTGCCCCTACCGGCACATCGGCGACTACACCCTGCTCGACGGCGCGGAGACCGCCGAGCTCTCCTCGCTGACCCGGTCCGCCATCACCGCGCTGCGCCGCGCCTACGGGCCGCAGGGGTTCAACGTCGGGATGAACCTCGGCGAGCCCGCCGGGGCCGGGATCGCCGCCCATCTGCACCAGCACATCGTGCCGCGCTGGGGAGGCGACAACAACTTCATGCCCGTGATCGGGCGCACCAAGGTGCTGCCCGAACTCCTCCAGCAGACCCGCGCGACCCTCGCCGAGTCCTGGCCCCAGGAGTGACCGCCGCGGAGGAAGAGGTGAGTCCCATCGCCCCACAGCGCCCCGCACCCGTGCTGGTCTTCGACGGCGACTGCGGCTTCTGCACCAGCAGCGCCCGACTGGCCCGCCGCTACGTCGAGCCACGGCTGCGTACCGTGCCCTGGCAGCGCAGCGGACTGTCCGCGCCGGCCCGGGCCCGCGCCCAAGAGGAGGTCCTGCTGCTGGACGCCGCCGGCAGGCGGCTGTGGGGCGGCATCGACGCGATCGCGGTGCTCATGCTCGCCAGCCGGCGCCCGCTGTGGCCGCCCGTGGGGTGGCTGCTGCGCCGGGCGCCCCTGCGCGCGCTCGGCGCCGCCGCCTACCACTGGGTCTCCCGGCACCGCCACCTGATGCCGGGAGGAACCCCGGCCTGCCGCCTGGACCCGGGAGAAGCGCCCTAGCGCCGACCCCTCCGCCGACCGTGGCGGCGGGCGGCCGAGGCGCACCGGGCGACGCAGGGCCGGTGCCGCCGGAGCGCCGCGTGGCCGCCTTCGCCTCCTGCGCAATACGATCTTGAGAGATCATGCTGAGATATCTGCGTCCCCTGTTCAGCCGACTGCTCCTGCCCGTCGGCCGGCTGCTGGCCAGGCTCGGGGTCACTCCGAGCATGGTCACCTTCGTCGGTGCCCTCGGCGTCGTCGTCAGCGCACTCGTCTTCTACCCCCTGGGCGAGCTGTTCGCCGGCTCGGCCGTCATCACCGGCTTCGTGCTGCTGGACATGCTCGACGGGGCCGTGGCCCGCGCCTCCGACAACACCACCAAGTGGGGCGCCTTCCTCGACTCCACTCTCGACCGGCTCTCCGACGCCGCGATCCTCAGCGGCCTCATGCTGTGGTTCTTCGGCGGCGGCGAGAACCCGACCCTGGGCTGCGTCAGCCTGTTCTGCCTCGTCGCCGGGTTCGGCGTCTCCTACATCAAGGCGCGCGCCGAAGCGCTGGGCGCCAACTGCGACGTCGGTGTCGCCGAGCGCGCCGAGCGGCTGGTGATCCTGCTGGTGGCCGCGGGGCTGGGCGGCCTGGACGTGCCCTACGTCCTGCCCGCCGGGCTGTGGATCCTGGCCCTGCTCAGCGGCATCACGGTCGTCCAGCGCCTGATCGAGACCCGCAACCGGCTCACCCGGCCGCGGCGCACCGCTGGCGACACCGGCTCCGTCTGAGCGAGGGAGGGACGGCATGGAAGCCCGGGAGCGCGCCACCACGGCGCTGTACACGGCGGGCTGGGCCGTGCTGCGGCGCGTCCCGGAGCGCGCCGGGCGCGCCGCGTTCCGCGCCCTGGCGGACTGGAGCTGGCTGCGGCGCGGTCCCGGCGTGCGGCGTCTCGAAGCCAACCTGCGGCGGGTGGTCGGCCCCGCCGCCGGCGAGGACCGCATCCGGGCGCTCTCCCGCGCGGGCATGCGTTCCTACCTGCGCTACTTCTACGAGATGTTCCTGCTGGAGGCGCTCGGCGAGGAGCAGGTGCGCGCGCGGGTCGAGTGCACCGGCATCGAGCGGATCGACCGCATCATGGCCGGCGGCCGCGGCGTGGTCGCGGCGCTGCCGCACATGGGCAACTGGGACCTCGCCGGCGCCTGGGTGAGCCGCTACGGCATCCCGCTGACCACGGTGGCCGAACGCCTGAAGCCCGAGCCGCTGTTCGAGCGCTTCGTCTCCTTCCGCGAGCACCTGGGCATGGAGGTGCTTCCCCTGACCGGCGGGAACGCCCACAGCGCCGGTGTGCTCGCGCAGCGGCTGCGGCGCGGCCGGTTGGTCTGCCTGCTCGCCGACCGCGACCTCACCGAGTCCGGGGTGGAGGTGGAGCTCTTCGGCGAGCCGGCGCGCCTGCCGGCCGGGCCCGCCGTTCTCGCCGACCGCACCGGCGCCGCCCTGGTGCCGGTGTCGCTGTGGTACGAGGGCGGGCGCATGCGGGTCCACGTGCACGAGGAGGTCGCCCCGGCCGGCGGCGACTCCGGCGCCGACCGGGTGCGGGCCACCACCCAGCGGTTGGCCCGCGTGTTCGAAGCCGCCGTCTCCGCCCACCCCCAGGACTGGCACATGCTCCAGCGCGTGTTCACCGCCGACCTCGACCACCGGGCCGGCGGGGAGGCCGCGGACGGCCGGGGTAGCGTTGAGGAGCCCCCCGCCGCACCGCCGGCGTCCGCCCCGCGGCGCGGCCGCACTCCGAGTCGGAAGCGAACGAGGCCATGAGGGTCGGTCTGGTCTGCCCCTACACCTGGGAGGTCCCCGGTGGCGTGCAGCAGCACGTCGGCGACCTCGCCGAAGCCCTGATACACCTGGGCCACGAGGTGTCGGTCCTGGCGCCCTGCGACTCCGAGACCCGGCTGCCCGACTACCTGGTCTCGGCCGGTGGCGCGGTGCCGGTGCCCTACAACGGCTCGGTGGCCCGGCTCTCCTTCGGGTTCCGCGCCGCCGGCCGGGTGCGCCGCTGGATCCGCGACGGCGCCTTCGACGTCCTGCACGTACACGAACCCGCGGCGCCCAGCCTGTCCCTGCTCGCCTGCTGGGTGGCCGAAGGCCCGATCGTCGCCACCTTCCACGCCTCCACCCCCCGCTCCCGGGCCCTGGCGGCCTCCGCCGGCGTGCTGCAGTCCGCGCTGGAGAAGATCAACGGCCGCATCGCCGTCTCGGACGCGGCCCGCAAGACGCTCGTCGAGCACCTGGGCGGCGACGCCGTGCTCATCCCCAACGGTGTCGCCGTCGACCGCTACACCGAGGCCCGGCCCTTGGACGGCTGGCCCGGCGAGGGAGGCGCGATCGGCTTCCTCGGCCGGCTGGACGAGCCGCGCAAGGGCCTGGGCGTGCTGCTGGACGCCTT
Source organism: Streptomonospora halophila (assembly GCF_039542725.1). Lineage (NCBI taxonomy): Bacteria > Bacillati > Actinomycetota > Actinomycetes > Streptosporangiales > Nocardiopsidaceae > Streptomonospora > Streptomonospora halophila. The sequence goes on from NZ_BAABIK010000020.1 coordinate 46,980, forward strand.
CGACTCCCTCGCCCGCGAGCGCCCCGGACTGCGGCTGCTGATCACCGGCCCCGGCGACACCGACGAGGTCCGCGAGCGCGTCGCGCCCGAGCTGCGCGACCGCGTGGTGTGCCTGGGCCGGGTCGACGAGGTCGACAAGGTGCGCGCCTACCACTCGGTGGACGTGTTCTGCGCGCCCAACCTGGGCGGGGAGAGCTTCGGGATCGTGCTCGCCGAGGCGATGTCGGCCGGCGCGCCCCTTCTGGCCAGCGACATCCCCGCCTTCGCCCGGGTCCTGCGCGAGGGCGAGGCCGGCCGGCTGTTCGCCACGGGCGAGCCCGCCGACCTGGCGCGCGGCGCCGCCGAGCTGCTCGACGACCCCGAGCGCCGCCGGGCCCTCTCCCACGCGGCGCGCAAGGCGGTGCGCGCCTACGACTGGACCACGGTGGCCGCCGACGTCGTGCGGGTCTATGAGACCGTGCTTCCGCTGGGCCGCGACCACGGCCCGGTGACCGCCGGCCGCGCCGAGATCGTGTAGGCGCCGATGCCCACGTGGATCTCGATCGCAGCCCTTGCCGTCGCGGCGCTGGTACTCCTGTCGGCGTACGTGTCCTGGCGGGCGGGGCGGCTCGACCGGCTGCACACCCGCGTCGAGACCGCCTGGGCCGCGCTGGACGCGGCACTGCTGCGGCGCGGCGCGGTGGTGCTGGAGCTCGCCGGCTCCCAGGCGCTGGAGCCGGCCTCGGCCCTGCTGCTGGGCGACGCCGCCGCCCGCGCCCGCCGCGCCCACGGCGACGGCCGCGCTGCCCGCGAGCTTGCCGAAAGCAACCTCTCGCGTGCCCTGCGCGCCGTGCTGGGCGAGCCCGGGTTCGCCGTGGAGATGGCGGGCCGGCCCGACGGCGCCACCGCCGGCGTCGTCGCCGAGGTCGAGGCCGCCGGCAAGCGCGTGCTGCTGGCGCGGCGCTTCTACAACAACGCCGTGGCCGGCATCCGCGAAGTCCGCGCCGGCCGGCTGGTGCGGCTGCTCCGCCTGGCCGGAAGCGCGCCCATGCCGGAGTTCTTCGAGATGGACGACGAGCCGCCCTCCGCCGAGCACCTCTAGCGGAGCGGCCGCACCGGCAGCCGTCCGCTCCGCGCGCGGGCGCCGGCGGAACAGCGAACGGGCCCGCACTGTTGCCACCACAGAGCCATCCGAACGGGTGAACTACCATGGAAACCGGGACAGCACCGGCGGCACGCCGCTGACGTGCCACGTCGACCTACCAGCGCGCACCGGGCCGCCCGCCCCGGTCCGCCCGAATGACTAATTGGGAGTCCGCAACCGTGACCAACACCGTTGACACCCCGGCAGGCAGCGCCGTCGGTACCACCCGCGTCAAGCGCGGGATGGCAGAGCAGCTCAAGAACGGCGTGATCATGGACGTGGTCACCCCGGAGCAGGCCCGGATCGCCGAGGACGCCGGTGCCGTGGCGGTCATGGCCCTGGAGCGGGTGCCCGCCGACATCCGCCGGCACGGCGGTGTGGCCCGCATGTCCGACCCCGACATGATCGACGGCATCGTCGAGGCCGTCTCCATCCCGGTGATGGCCAAGGCCCGCATCGGCCACTTCGTCGAGGCCCAGGTGCTGGAGTCCCTCGGCGTCGACTTCATCGACGAGTCGGAGGTGCTGACCCCCGCCGACGAGGCCCACCACATCGACAAGTGGGCGTTCACCGTCCCGTTCGTCTGCGGCGCCACCAGCATCGGCGAGGCCCTCCGCCGCATCGCCGAGGGCGCGGCCATGATCCGCTCCAAGGGCGAGGCCGGCACCGGCAACGTCGTCGAGGCCACCCGCCACATGCGCGCCATCCGCAGCGAGATCGCCCGGCTCGGCACCCTCGACGAGCCCGAGCTCTTCGGCGCCGCCAAGGAGATCCAGGCGCCCTACGAGGTCGTCAAGGAGGTCGCCACGCTCGGCAGGCTGCCCGTGCCGCTGTTCTCCGCCGGCGGCGTGGCCACTCCCTCCGACGCCGCGCTGATGCGCCAGCTCGGCGCCGAGAGCGTCTTCGTCGGCTCGGGCATCTTCAAGTCCGGCGACCCCGCCAAGCGCGCCGACGCCATCGTCCAGGCCACCCTGCACTACCGCGACCCCGAGGTCATCGCGAAGGTCTCGCGCGGCCTCGGCAACGCCATGGTCGGCATCAACCTGGACGACCTGGAGGAGTCCGAGCGCTACGCCGGACGCGGCTGGTAGCCCCGCCGGCGCCGCCGGCGCGGGAGCGCCCCGCGCCGGCGCAGCGCTGCGCGTGCACCGGCGACCGAGAGCCACCGAAGCGAGGAAGCACGTGTCCGCGACACCCACCGTCGGCGTTCTCGCCCTGCAGGGCGACACCGCCGAGCACCTGCGCGTGCTCGGCGGACTCGGCGTCCCGGCCGTCCCCGTCCTCCACCCCGAGGACCTCGACCGGGTCGACGGGCTGGTCCTGCCCGGCGGGGAGTCCACCACGATGTCCAAGCTCGCCGCGCGCTACGACCTCGTCGAGCCGCTGCGCAAGCACATCGGCGACGGCATGCCCGCCTACGGGACCTGCGCCGGCATGATCCTGCTGGCCGACCGCATCCTCGACGGCGCCGCGGACCAGCAGACCCTGGGCGGGCTCGACATCACGGTGCGGCGCAACGCCTTCGGGCGCCAGACCGAGTCCTTCGAGGCGGGCATCGACCTCGACGGCGTCGGGGGCGACCCCTTCGAGGCGGTCTTCATCCGCGCGCCCTGGGTCGAGGCCGTCGGCGAGCGCGTGCGCGTCCTCGGCCAGATCGCCTACGGTGAGCGGGCCGGTAGGATCGTGGCGGTACGACAGGGCGGCCTGCTGGCTACCTCTTTCCATCCCGAACTCACCGGTGACCCGCGGATACACCGGCTCTTTGTCGACATGGTGAAAGGACAGGCATGAGCGGCCACTCCAAGTGGGCCACCACCAAGCACAAGAAAGCCGCCATCGACGCCAAGCGCGGCAAGCTCTTCGCCAAGCTGGTGAAGAACGTCGAGGTGGCGGCGCGCACGGGCGGCGGGGACCCGGAGGGCAACCCCACCCTGTTCGACGCCATCCAGAAGGCGAAGAAGAGTTCGGTCCCGCTCGACAACATCGAGCGCGCCCGCAAGCGCGGCTCCGGCGAGGAGGCCGGCGGCGCCGAGTGGCAGACCGTCATGTACGAGGGATACGCCCCGGGCGGCGTCGCCCTGCTCGTCGAGTGCCTCACCGACAACCGCAACCGCGCCACCTCGGAGGTGCGCGTGGCGGTCACCCGCAACGGCGGTTCGATGGCCGACGCCGGCTCGGTGTCCTACCTCTTCAGCCGCAAGGGCGTCGTGCTGGTGTCCAAGGAGGGCGTCAGCGAGGACGACGTCACCCTCGCCGTGGTCGAGGCCGGCGCCGAGGACGTCAACGACCTGGGCGAGTCCTTCGAGATCGTCAGCGAGCCCGGCGAGCTCGTCAACGTGCGCACCGCCCTGCAGGAGGCCGGCATCGACTACGACTCGGCCGACACCTCCTTCCTGCCCAGCGTCGAGGTGCAGGTGGGCGAGGAGGACGCCAAGAAGGTCATGCGCGTCGTGGACGCCCTGGAGGACTCCGACGACGTGCAGAACGTCTTCACCAACGTCGACATCCCCGACGAGATCATGGCGAAGATCGGCTAGCGCCCGCGCCGCACACACCTTCGCCGCACGCCCCGCACCCGGAGACCGGACACGGGGCGTGCGGCGTTTCGCCCCCGCCGCCCGGCGGGCCCGCGCCCGGGTGCCGGCCGCGGCCCCCGCCTCATCCGACAGCCCGGCGCCCCCTCGCCGCGCGCGATAGAGTGGCCACTCGCCGAAGCAGTCAGCACCGCCCCCCGTGAGGAAAGCTCCTGATGAATCCCCCCGGCGAGAACCCCTACGAGCCCGGCCGCCCCGACTACGGCGGCCAGTACGGACAGCCCGGCCCGGACACCCCGGGCCCCTCCGGCGCCGGCGGCTACCCGGGACCGCAGCCGGGGCAGCCGGGCACGCCTCCGTCGCCCGGCGCATCGGGGCCCCAGCAGGGCTGGCAGCAGCCGCCCCAGCAGCCCTACGGCGGCCCCGGGGGACCCGCACCCGCCGCACCGCCTCCCGCGGCCGACGGCGCCGGCTTCTTCGCCGCGCTGTTCGACCTGCGGTTCCGCAGCTTCGTCACCACCCGGATCATCCACGTCCTGTTCGTCCTCTGGCTGGTGCTGATCGCCATCGTCACCCTCAGCGGCGTCGTCAGCTCCTTCGGGCTGATGGGCTTCAGCCCCCTGACCGGGCTGCTCACGCTGCTGGGCTCCCTGGTCGGCGGCGCCGTGGCGGCGCTGCTCACCCGCGTGGGCCTGGAGGTGCTGATCGTGCTGTTCCGCATCAGCGAGGACCTCACTGCGATCCGCTCCCGCAACGGCATGTAGCCCGGGCGTCCCCGGCGCACCCCCGCCCCCGACCCGTGTCCCCCGAGCGCGGTGGGGCCTGCGGGCGGTAGGCTCTGCGAACGGACGTTCGAGGCCCGGGCCGGAAGGGAGCCGCCGACCATGCGCGTGCTGGGGGTCGACCCCGGGCTGACCCGGTGCGGGGTGGGGGTCGTCGACGGCTCCGTCGGCCGCTCGCTGACGCTGGCCGCCGCCGGCGTGGTGCGCACCGACCCCGGGAGCGACCTCGCCGAGCGGCTGCTGGGCGTGGAGCGCGGCGTCGAGCGCTGGCTCGACGACCACGCCCCCGACGCCGTCGCCGTCGAGCGGGTCTTCGCCCAGCACAACGTCAGCACGGTCATGGGCACCGCGCAGGCCAGCGCGATCGCCATCACCTGCGCCGCGCGCCGCGGGCTGCCGGTCGCGCTGCACACGCCCAGCGAGGCCAAGGCCGCCATCACCGGAAGCGGCCGGGCCGACAAGGCGCAGGTCCAGGCCATGGTCGCGCGGCTGCTCGGCCTCGACGCCGCGCCCAAACCCGCCGACGCCGCCGACGCGCTCGCCCTGGCCATCTGCCACATCTGGCGCGGCGGCGCCCAGGACCGCATCGCCCGGGCCCAGCAGGACTTCGCCCGCAAGGTCGAGCTCGCGCGTCGCTCGCGCCGCGCCCCCGACCCCCAGGGAAGGTGACCTTCGCAGTGATCGCGTTCCTCAGCGGCCGGGTGGCCGCCCGCGCCGGCGGCACCGCCGTGATCGAGGTCGGGGGTGTCGGCATGACGGTGCACTGCACACCGGCGACCCTCGCCGGACTGCGGGTGGGCGAGCACGCCACCGTCGCCACCTCCCTGGTGGTGCGCGAGGACTCGCTGACCCTCTACGGCTTCGCCGACGACGACGAGCGCGACGTGTTCGAGCGCCTGCAGCAGGCCGGCGGTGTGGGGCCGCGGCTGGCGCTGGGCATCCTGGCGGTGCACACCCCCGACGCACTGCGCGCCGCCGTGGCCGCCGAGGACACCGCCGCCCTCACCCGGGTTTCGGGCATCGGTCCCAAGGGCGCCCAGCGCATCGCTCTGGAACTGCGCGACAAGCTCGGCCCGCCCCCGGCCGCCGACCCCGCCCTCGCCGAGTACGGCGCCGCACCCGCCCCCGAGGCGCCGTGGCGTCCGCAGGTGGTCTCGGGCCTGGTCAACCTGGGCTGGTCGGCCAAGGACGCCGAGGCCGCGGCCGACGCCGTCGCCTCCGAAGCCACCGACACCCCCGATGTGGCCGTGCTGCTGCGCAGCGCCCTGCGCCGCCTGAGCCGCGCCTAGGAATGGCGAAACCATGAGCGACTACGAGCGGGACGCCGTCTCGGCCGACGCCGACACCGACGAGCGCGCGCTTGAGGGTGCGCTGCGGCCGCGGCTCCTGGAGGACTTCGTCGGCCAGGAGCGCGTGCGCGAGCAGCTGAGCCTGGTGCTGCGCGGCGCCCAGCGGCGCGGCCGCGCCCCCGACCACGTGCTGCTGTCGGGCGGGCCCGGCCTGGGCAAGACCACGCTGGCCATGATCATCGCCGCCGAGCTGGGGGCGCCGCTGCGCATCAGCTCGGGGCCGGCGATCGAGCGTTCCGGCGACCTCGCCGCCGTCCTGTCGACCCTGCACGAGGGCGAGGTGCTGTTCCTCGACGAGATCCACCGCATGGCGCGTCCGGCCGAGGAGATGCTCTACGTCGCCATGGAGGACTTCCGCGTCGACGTGATGGTGGGCAAGGGCCCCGGCGCCACCGCCATCCCGCTGGACGTCGCCCCCTTCACCCTGGTCGGCGCCACCACCCGCGCGGGCCTGCTGCCCGCGCCGCTGCGCGACCGCTTCGGCTTCACCGCGCACATGGACTTCTACGCCGCCGCCGACCTGGAGCGCATCCTGCACCGCTCGGCCGGCCTGCTGGGGGTCGAGGTCGACGGCGACGCCGCCGCCGAGATCGCCGGGCGTTCGCGCGGCACACCCCGCATCGCCAACCGGCTCCTGCGGCGGGTGCGCGACTACGCCGAAGTGCACGGCGACGGCCGCCTCACCCGCGACACCGCCTGCGCGGCGCTCGCGCTGTTCGAGGTCGACGGTCACGGGTTGGACCGCCTCGACCGCGCGGTGCTGGAGGCGCTGTGCGGCAAGTTCCGCGGCGGGCCGGTGGGCCTGTCAACCCTGGCCGTGGCGGTGGGGGAGGAGCCCGAGACGGTCGAGGTCGTGGCCGAACCCTTCCTCGTGCGCTCCGGTTTCGTCGCCCGCACCCCGCGCGGGCGGGTCGCCACCCCCGACGCCTGGAGCCATTTGGGCATCGCGCCGCCCCCCGACGCCGCCTTCGGCGCCGCCGCTGCCGCCGACAGCGCGGCCGCCCCGCGCGCCGCCGAGGCGCCCGGAACAAGCGGCTCCTAGCCGGTCCGGTCCCACCGGCCCCCGGCTCCGGAACCGGGCCGCCGACACCGCGGTGAGTGCCCGGGCGAAGCCGGACCGCCGGTAGGTAAACTGAGTGCCGGACCTTGCGAAACGGCAACGATGCCCACGGGCGTGCGGCCGATGGGAACACGCGCCGCCTGCGGAGCGTTGACCTGCGGCGGCGACAGCCGCGGACACGGCCCCGCCACCGGCGTGGCGGCGCGGCCGCGAAGGTCGGAACAAACGATGGAAGGACACCCCGTGCTGGCTCAGACAATTTTGGCCGATGGCGCCCAGGGACAAGGCGGGCTCCTCGGGATGATCCTGCCGTTCGTGCTGATCGCACTGGTCTTCTGGCTGCTGATCCTGCGCCCGCAGCAGAAGCGCAAGCAGCAGGAGTCCAAGATGCAGGGCGAACTGCAGCCGGGTGTCGAGGTGCTGACCAAGGCGGGCTTCTACGCAACCGTCGTGGAGGTGCGCGACAGCGAGATCGAACTGGAGATCTCCCCCGGCACGCGGATCCGGATGCTCAAGGCCGGCGTGGGCGACGTGGTCCGCCCCAACGACGGCGTGAGCGACGACACCCCGGTCGAGGACCGGCCCGACTTCCCGGGCAACGACGACAAGAACGACGGCCCGAGGTAGCAGGCGAAGCGACCGCACGGGTCCCCGGGGCGGGCCCGTCGCCTTCGCGTGTCCGCGCCCGCCCCGTGCCGCCCGAACCGCCGGCCGGGTCGGGCGCCGCGCGGCCCCCCGAGCCGCCGTGCCCACCGACCAGACGAGGAGACTCCCCCTGCCATGCCCGCTGACCTGAGCGCCCTCATCAAGGCCGGCCTGCGCGACGTTCCCGACTTCCCCGAGGAAGGGGTGGTCTTCAAGGACATCACCCCGCTGCTGGCCGAGCCCTCCTCGCTGCAGGCCGTCGTCGAGGGCATCGCCGCGCGCTACGAGCAGGCGGAGGTGGACGCGGTGCTCGGGCTGGAGGCCCGCGGTTTCATCCTCGCCGCACCGGTCGCCCTCGCGCTGGGCGCCGGCTTCGTACCGGTGCGCAAAGCGGGGAAACTCCCGCGCGAGACCTACCGCGCGTCCTATGATCTGGAGTACGGCTCGGAGACGGTCGAGATGCACGCCGACGCGCTCAGCCCGGGCAGCCGCGTGGTGATCGTCGACGACGTGCTCGCCACCGGTGGCACCGGACGGGCCGCGGTGGAGCTCGTGGACAAGGCCGGTGGTACGGTCGTGGGATTCTCGGTCCTCGTGGAACTCGGCTTCCTCCAGGGCCGGCGGAGACTGACCGACGTGGAGCCGCACGCACTGGCCGTGGTCTGAACGGGCCGGAGTCCGGCGCACCCTGCCCGGCCCCGCTCCTTCTGCAGCCCTGACATGCGAAGACCGCTGCGGCGCAGCAGTAGACTCGCGGGCATAACGGAGCTGCGGCGACGCGTTGGTACAGGTGACACCTGACGTTTTACGACGCAGACGTCGACCCGGCGGGCCGAGCGGCGGCAACACCGCCGCGCAGCGGTGGCCTCCCGCACGACGGGCGGAGCGCACCCGGTCCCCGGGACTGGCCGCGGGAGGGATGTCCATGGCAGGCGATGCGGTATCGGCTGAGGCGGCCTCCGCGCTGCGCGGGGCCTCCCTGAGCGGGCAGGAGCGCCCTGACGACCCACCGCGGACACCCGCGCCCCCCGCAGCGCAGGCCGCCGAGCCCGCCGACCCCGGAGCCCGGTCCGACGCAAGCCCCGGTCCCGGCACCGGCGCCGACGGCGGGAGCGCCGCACCGGCCCGCTCCAGCCCGTCGTCCAGCGTGCGGGTACGCCGCAGACTCGCACGACTCGGTGCACAGCGGGGGGTATCAATGAACCCGGTCCTCGAACCACTCATCAAGACCGTCCGGGCGACCCACCCCAAGGTCGACGTCCGGCTCATCGAGCGTGCCTACGAGGTCGCGGCGTACCACCACCGCGAACAGAAGCGCAAGAGCGGCGACCCCTACATCACGCACCCGCTGGCGGTGGCGACCATCCTCGCCGAGCTGGGTATGCAGGAGCCCACGCTGGCCGCCGCGCTGCTGCACGACACCGTCGAGGACACCACCTACACCCTCGACCAGCTGCGCGACGACTTCGGCGACGAGATCGCCGAGCTGGTCGACGGCGTCACCAAGCTGGACAAGGTCAAGTACGGCGAGGCGACCCAGGCCGAGACCGTGCGCAAGATGGTCGTGGCCATGTCCCGCGACATCAAGGTGCTGGTCATCAAGCTGTGCGACCGGCTGCACAACATGCGCACCCTGCGCTACCTGCCCCAGCCCAAACGCGAGAAGAAGGCCCGCGAGACCCTGGAGATCTTCGCGCCGCTGGCCCACCGGCTGGGCATGAACACGATCAAGTGGGAGCTGGAGGACTTGGCCTTCGCCACGCTCTACCCCAAGCGGTTCGACGAGATCGCCCGCCTGGTCTCCGAGCGGGCACCGCGCCGCGACGTCTACCTGCAGGATGTCATCGAGGCGGTCTCGGCCGACCTGCGCGAGGCCAAGATCAAGGCGACGGTGCGCGGCCGGCCCAAGCACTACTACTCGATCTACCAGAAGATGATCGCCCGCAACTGCGGCTTCGACGAGATCTACGACCTCGTCGCCGTGCGGGTGCTCGTCGACAGTGTCCGCGACTGCTACGCGGCCCTGGGCACGATCCACGCGCGGTGGAACCCCGTCCCCGGACGGTTCAAGGACTACATCGCGATGCCCAAGTTCAACATGTACCAGTCGCTGCACACCACCGTGATCGGCCCGTCGGGCAACCCGGTGGAGCTGCAGATACGCACCCGCGCCATGCACCGCCGGGCCGAGTACGGGATCGCGGCGCACTGGAAGTACAAGGAGGAGCGGGCCTCGGCCAAGGACAGCGCCAAGTCCCGGGGCACCGCCGACATGGCCTGGCTGCGCCAGCTCATCGACTGGCAGCAGGAGACCAAGGACCCCGGGGAGTTCCTGGAGTCGCTGCGCTTCGACCTGTCGGTGCAGGAGGTGTTCGTCTTCACCCCGCAGGGCGACGCCATCGCGCTGCCGCAGGGCGCCACCCCCATCGACTTCGCCTACGCGGTGCACACCGAGGTCGGCCACCGCACGGTGGGCGCCCGGGTCAACGGCCGGCTCGTCTCGCTGGAGAGCGAGCTGCACAACGGCGAGACCGTGGAGATCCTGACCTCCAAGGCGAGCGACGCCGGCCCCAGCCGCGACTGGCTGCAGCTCGTCAAGAGCGCCCGCGCGCGCAACAAGATCCGCCAGTGGTTCACCAAGGAGCGCCGCGAGCAGGCCATCGAGCAGGGCAAGGACGCCATCGCCCGGGTCATGCGCAAGCAGGAGCTGCCGATAAAGCGGCTGTTCAGCGGCGAGGCGCTGATCGCGCTCGCGCGCGACCTGCGCTACGGCGACGTCGACTCGCTCTACGCCGCCGTCGGCGAGGGGCGCATCGGCCCGCAGAACGTCGTGCAGAAGCTCGTCGAGTCCATGGGCGGCATCGAGAGCGCCGAGGAGGACATCGCCGAGTCCTCACTGCCCACGCGCTCGCGGCCGCGGTCGCGCCCCGCCGGCAACCCCGGCGTCGTGGTCGAGGGCGACTCCGACGTGTGGGTGCGGCTGTCCAAGTGCTGTACGCCGGTCCCGGGCGACAGCATCGTCGGGTTCGTGACCCGCGGAAACGGTGTGTCCGTGCACCGCAGCGACTGCGTCAACACGCGCGCGCTGGACCGCGACCGGATGGTCGACGTCGACTGGCAGCCCACCGAGGACTCCATGTTCCTGGTCGCGTTGCAGGTCGAGGCGCTGGACCGCTCCCGGCTGCTGTCCGACATCACCCGCGTGCTCTCCGACCAGCACGTCAACATCCTCTCGGCCACCGTGCAGACCAGCCGCGACCGGGTCGCACTGAGCCGCTTCACCTTCGAGATGGCCGACCCCACCCACCTCGGACACGTCCTCAAGGCCGTGCGCGGCGTCGACGGCGTCTACGACGTCTACCGGATGAAGAACTGACACCCCCGCCTGCGCGGCGCGCCGCCGGCACCGGGCATGCGCGGCGTTTTGCGGCGTGTGAGCCGCCGTCCAGCGGTCAGACTGCAGTCATGAACAAGTTGTCGCTGGACGCCCTGGCACGCAAGCACATGGAGACCGCCGCGGCGGCTTCAGCCGGCCGCAGCTCCGAGACCTTCTACGGCGGGCACGAGCAGACCCTGCGCCAGACCCTCATCGCGCTGACCAAGGGAAACGCCCTCTCCGAGCATCCCAATCCCGGCGAGGCGACGGTGCTGGTGCTGCGCGGACGCGTGCGGCTCAAGGCCGGCGGCGACACCTGGGAGGGCAGGGCCAACGACCTGCTGGTAATGCCGCGGGAGGAGGCCTCGCTGGAGGCGCTGGAGGACTCCGCGGTGGTGCTCACCGTCGCCAAGCACTGAGCGCGGCCGGCGGCCGCGCCGGGGCGAGCGCGGAGCCCGCCCGGGGCGGCCGCCGGGCGCCCCGGCTCAGCTCATCTCGTCCAGCGCCTTCTCGGCCTCGTCCAGCCAGGACCGGCGGGCGCTGAGCGCCTCCTCGACCTCGCGGATCCGGCGCTCGTTACCGCGCGCCCTGGCGTGCTCGAGGTCGTCCTCCAGCTGGGCGATCGAGTCGCGCAGCCGGCTGGCGGTGGACTCGGCGCGCGCACGCCCCTCGGGGTTGGTGCGCTGCCACTCGTGGTCCTCGGCCCGGCGCACCTCGTCCTCGAGCTTGCGGAAGGCGCCCTCCAGCCGGTCGCGCTGGTCGCGCGGCAGCGGGCCCGCCTCCTCCCAGGCCTCCTGGAAGCCGCGCAGCCGGGCGCGGGCGGCCCGCGGGTCGGAGATCTCGGCCAGCTCGCTGCGTGCGTCCTCCAGAATCCGCTCCTTGGCGTCGGCGTTGACGCGCAGTTCGGCGTCGCGCTCGGCGAAGGCGGCGTTGCGCGCCTGGAAGAACCGGTCCTGGGCCGCCTTGAACCGCCCCCACAGCTTGTCCTCGCTGGCGCGGTCGGCGCGGCCGCTGGCCTTCCACTGCTGCATCAGGTCGCGGTACCGCGCGGCCGTGCCGCCCCAGTCGGTCGAGTCGGCAAGCGACTCGGCCTCGGTGACGATGGCCTCCTTGTCCTGGCGGACCTGCTCGCGCTGCTGGTCCAGCCCGGCGAAGTAGGCCTTGCGGCGCTTGGAGAAGGAGTTGCGCGCGGCCGACATGCGCTTCCACAGCGCCTGCTCGGTGGGCCGGTCGGTGCGCGGCGCGGCCTTCCACTCGTCGATCAGCTGCCGCATCCGCTCGCCGCCGGACTTCCAGTGCGTGGTCTCGGCCGCCACGCGCTCGGCTTCGGCGACGATGCGCTCCTTGACCTCGCGGGCCTCGGTACGGGCCTGCTCCTGGGCCTGCTTCTGCTCGACCCTGCGCTCCTCGGCCTGCCCGGTCAGCGCGTCCAGGCGCCGCGAGAGCACGTCGAGGTCGCCGACGGCGTTCGCCTCGCGCACCGCGGTACGCAGCTTCTCCACGCTCGACAGCGCCTGCGAGGCCGACAGGTCGGTGGTGCGCAGCCGCTTCTCCAGCAGGTCGACCTCGGTCACCAGGGCGTCGTACTTGCGGCGGAAGAACGCGAGGGCCTCCTCGGGCGCGCCCGCCTGCCACGATCCGACGACGCGCTCGCCCTCGCTCGTGCGCACGTAGACCGTGCCGTCGTCGTCAACGCGGCCCCAGGGGTCCGTGGTCACCGTGTCCTCCAGCAGTCATGAGCCCGGCGCATCGCGCCAGGTCCGGGTGGTCCGGCGGCGGCTGGGTGAGAGCCGGTGTGAACCGCCGTGACTAAGCACGATATCCGCACACCCCGCCGGATATCGTCCGCCTCCTGTCAGCGTCGTCGCACATCAACGGCCCAAGCCGTATCGAGGCATGCCGTCCGGACACACCGGACGGGTGCGACGCGACCAATATGACACTGACGGGGCGTTTGGCAAAGAGTCGTGAGTCTGGCGGTGATCGAATGGTGATGTGACGGCGCTATACGTGCGGCGGGGCGGGCACGACCCGGTCGCCGCCGCGCCCGCGCCTCGGTAGGCTCGGTCGGGCGGGGCGCGGTTCGGCGGCCGCCCTCCGCGCCCGCCAGGCAGGACGTTCGAGAGGAAGTCAGCGCTCACCGTGTTCATCTCCGCTTTCCCAGCCGGGCCGCTCGCCGCGAACTGCTACGTGGTCGCCGCGGCCGCGGATCGGGGAGCGGAGTGCGTGGTCGTCGATCCCGGCCAGGACGCCGCCGGGCAGCTCTCCTCCCTTCTGGCCGAGCACGGGCTGGCCCCCGCTGCGGTGCTGCTGACCCACGGCCACTTCGACCACGTCTGGTCGGCGACCGAGGTCGCCCGCGACCAGGGCGTCCCCGTCTACGTGCACGCCGCCGACCGGCCGCTGCTGACCGACCCCGCCAAGGGGCTCGACCCCGCCCTGGCCGTCCAGCTGTCGGCACTGCTGGGCCAGGCCGCGCTGGAGGAGCCCGACGACCTGCGCGAGCTCACCGGAGGCGAGACCCTCGCGCTCGCCGGGCTGGAGCTGAAGGTCGAGCACGTACCCGGCCACACACCCGGATCGGTGTGCTACGGCCTGGCGCCCGACGGCGCGGAGCCCGTCCTGTTCACCGGCGACCTCCTCTTCGCCGGCTCCATCGGCCGCACCGACTTCCCCGGCGGCGACCACGGCGAGATCATGCGCAGCCTGGAGCGGGTCTGCCGCGACTGGGCCGACGGCACCGACGTGCGCCCCGGCCACGGGCCGCAGACCACCATCGCCCGCGAGCGCGCGACCAATCCGTTCCTCGGCGATATCCCGGGGCGCTGACCCTCCCCGCGACCGATGCGCGCCGCGCCGATGGCCCCGGCCTGCGCGCGGGATCAGCCGCCCCCAGCCGCGGGCCGCGAACCGGCGGGCACGCCGGCCACAGACCCCGCCTGCTCCGCACCGACCGCGGCACCGGCCGACCGCCCCGGCGGGCGCCGGCAGCGCCGGTCCCCGCACGGGAACGGACGGCACGCAGGTCAGGCAAGATGAGTAGGTACCTGAGAGACCTGAAGGAGAACTCCGTTGATCCGCACGCATGACGCCGGCGCCCTACGCGCCGAGCATGCAGACGCGACCGTCGTCCTTGCCGGGTGGGTCGCCCGCCGGCGCGACCACGGCGGCGTCGTCTTCCTCGACCTCCGCGAAGCCTCGGGCGTCGTCCAGGTGGTCGTCCGCGAGGACGACCTCGCCCACGACCTGCGCGCCGAGTACTGCATCAAGGTCACCGGCCGGGTCCGGGTGCGCCCCGACGGCAACGAGAACCCCGACATCGCCACCGGCGCGGTCGAGGTCGTCGCCGACGAGATCGAGGTCCTCAGCGAGTCCGCCCCGCTGCCCTTCCCGCTCGACGGCTCCCAGGATGTCTCCGAGGAGGCGCGCCTGCGCTACCGCTACCTGGACATGCGGCGGCCGGAGACGGCCTCGGCGCTGCGGGTGCGCTCGCACGCGGGCTACGTCGTGCACGACGTTATGCGCGACCACGGGTTCGTGAACGTCGAGACCCCCTACCTGACCCGTTCGACCCCCGAGGGCGCGCGCGACTTCCTCGTGCCGGTGCGCCTGCAGCCCGGTCACTGGTACGCGCTGCCGCAGTCGCCGCAGCTGTTCAAGCAGCTGCTGATGGTCGGCGGTATGGAGCGCTATTACCAGATCGCCCGGTGCTTTCGCGACGAGGATTTCCGGGCCGACCGCCAGCCGGAGTTCACCCAGATCGACCTGGAGATGAGCTTTGTCGACCAGGACGACGTCATCGGCGTCGCCGAGGACCTCGTCGTGCGCCTGTGGCGCGAGGTGCTGGGCTACGACGTCCCGACCCCGCTTCCGCGCATGCCCTTCTTCGAGGCGATGGCGCGCTTCGGCTCCGACAAGCCCGACCTGCGCTTCGGTCAGGAGCTGACGGAGCTCACCGCGTTCTTCGCCGATACCTCGTTCCGCGTGTTCCAGGCGCCCTACGTCGGCGCGGTGGTGATGCCGGGCGGCGCCTCGCAGACTCGCAAGGAGCTGGACGGCTGGCAGGACTGGGCCAAGGCCCGCGGCGCCAAGGGCCTGGCCTACGTGCTGATCCAGGAGGACGGGACGCTGGGCGGGCCGGTCGCCAAGAACCTCTCCGAGCAGGAGCGCGCCGGCCTGGCCGCGGCCGCGGGCGCGGGTCCGGGCGACGCCGTGTTCTTCGCCGCCGGCGCGCGGCGGCCGTCCCAGGAGCTGCTGGGCGCGGCCCGGTTGGAGATCGGCAACCGGCTGGGCCTGGTCGACACGTCGCAGTGGTCGTTCCTGTGGGTTGTGGACGCGCCCATGTTCGAGGAGGACGGCGAGGGCGGCTGGACTCCGGTGCACCACCCCTTCACCGCGCCGAAGCCGGAGTGGGCGGACTCCTTCGACCAGGACCCGGCCGGCGCCCTGGCCTACGCCTACGACATGGTCTGCAACGGCAGCGAGATCGGCGGCGGGTCGATCCGTATCCACCGCGGCGAGATGCAGCAGCGCGTGTTCGAGGCGCTGGGTATCAGTAAGGAATCGGCCGAGTCGAAGTTCGGATTCCTGCTGGACGCCTTCCAGTTCGGCCCGCCGCCGCACGGCGGCATCGCCTTCGGCTGGGACCGGATTATCGCGCACCTGACCAGCGCGGAGTCGATCCGCGAGGTCATCGCCTTCCCCAAGACCGCCTCCGGCGGCGACCCGCTCACCGGGGCGCCAACCCGGATCACGCCCGACCAGCGGGAAGAGGCGGGCGTCGACTTCGTCCCCGAGGACGACGGGGCCTGACCGGCGCCCGACTGCGAACAGCCGCCCGGGGAACCCCCGTGTCCCCGGGCGCTTCGCCTCGGGGCCGGGTACGGTTCCGCCGTGCGCATCCGGCTCCGTCGTTCCTGCGTCTTGGTGCCGGGTGGGGCCCTGCGGCGGGAGAGTTCGTTTGAGCGGGGCGCGCAGGGCTACCCGGGGGTGTGCGGGGTGCGCTATGGTGCGCGGCGGCGGGCTACTTCTTCGCGGCGCCGCAGCGCTGGCAGCAGATGTCCTCGCTGTCGGGGTTGCTGTAGGTGCAGAGGCGGCAGGTCCAGTTGCGGACGATGATCGCGTTCCCGAGGGCGGGTCCCGTTCGTGTAGTTGGTTCACACATGACCGAATTTTAGGCCGGTCTTTCCTCGCGCTCCCGTGACGCGATGCGCGGCGCGATCAGTG
Source organism: Streptomonospora halophila (assembly GCF_039542725.1). Taxonomy (NCBI): domain Bacteria; kingdom Bacillati; phylum Actinomycetota; class Actinomycetes; order Streptosporangiales; family Nocardiopsidaceae; genus Streptomonospora; species Streptomonospora halophila. The sequence continues at coordinate 63,075 of NZ_BAABIK010000020.1, forward strand.
GTTTAGGCTGTACGCGGCCTTTGCGCAGATATGCGGCGATGGTCACGCGCGCGTAACGATTCCCCGAATGTCACGGGGTGGAACCGTGTGATTCGTTGGTATTCCTGGTGCTCGGGTTGTTTTTTGTATTCCTGTGTGCCGAATGGTGTGCGGTTTCGCAGGGAGTAAAGGGGCTGCGGGGCACGCCTCGGACAAGCCATCCTTCACCTGCACGGACAGGCGGTGATCTGGCTAGACTGAGCCGAATCGGATGTCCCCGGGAGGAGCGCGCAATTGCGCGAAAAGGACGTCTGTGACGATACAGGGATGATCTATTCGTGAACGGTGCAACCGGCTCTACCGACGGCTTCGCCGGTGCTTCGGCGATACCCGGGGGTGAACAGCTCCACCGGGCCGGCGCCGCTTTCGGCACGGCCCCGGCCGCCATGGTCGTGGCCGATCGCGCGGGCGGCGTCACGCTCGCGAACCACGCGTTCACCGAGTTCACCGGGCGGACGCAGGACGAGGTCCTCGGCCGCCCCTGGCCCGAGGTGTGCGACCGGGCCGACCCCGAGTCGGCGTGGAAGCTGCACCGGGCCGCACTCGGCGGCGCACCGGTCCACCAGCGCGCCCTCGTCTCGGCCGACTACGGCGGAGTGTCCCACCGCATCGTCGCCGAGGCCCGCGCCCTGCCCGGGACCGGGCCCGAGGGCAAGCCCGACGGCGTCGTCGTCGTCTTCCGTGAACCGCTGCGCGAGGAGGAGACCCTCCGCGTCATCAGCGAACTGCGCACCGAGAACGCCGACACCGCCCTGTGGACGCTCGACCTGCGCAGCGGCCGCCTGCAGGAACTGTTCGGCCCCTCGCCGCTGGGCCGGCTGCTCGCGGGCGACGCCCGCGGGCTGGACGAGCTTCTGGCCCGCGTCCACCGCGACGACATCGCCCGCGTCCGCGACGCCATCGAGGCCTCTCACCAGGGACGCGACTACGAGCAGCGCTTCCGCATGTTCGACCACGTCGGCGACGAGCGCTCACTGCACGCCCGCGCCCGCTACATCCATGGCGACCACCCCCGCCTCGTCGGCACCATCGACGACGTCACCGAGCACGTCCAGCTCATCCGCCGCCTGGCCGACCGCCGCCGCATCGAGGCCGCCCAGGGGCGCCAGGTCACCGACCTCGCCGCAAAGCTGGTCTCGGCGACCACCGTCGAAGAGGTCACCGGCCTGCTCACCGACGAGTTCGCGCCGATCTTCGGCGGAGCGGGCGCCGCGGTCATGCTCGTCGAGGAGGGCAGCCTGCGCCCGTCGCCCGCCCCGCCGGAGGAGGACGCGGGCCCCATGGGCCTGGCCGAGGAGCACGACGCCTCCGACATCGCCCACCCCGTCGGCGCCGTCGTCTCCGACCGCCAGCCCCGGTTCTTCGAGAGCCGCGGCGAGATCCTGGAGCGCTTCCCCGGAGTCGCCGAGTTCCTGCACCGCACCAGCGCCCAGTCGTGGGCGACCATCCCCATCTTCGGGGACCGCCGTGTGGCACTGGGCGTGTGGCAGGTCTCCTGGGGCGAGCCCCACCACGCCACCCCCGACGAGCGCGCCCTGATGCTCACCCTGGCCGGCCTGGCCGGCCAGGCCCTGCAGCGCGTGCGCCGCCAGCAGGAGGAGCTCCAGCTCGCCGACGCCATCCAGCGCCGCATGCTGCCGCCCCAGATCGCCCGGTTCGACGAGCTCAGCATCGCCGTGCGCTACCTGCCCGCCCGCGCCGGGTGGCGGGTGTGCGGCGACTTCTACGACGTCATCCGCCTGCCCGGGCGCCGCGTCGGCCTGGTCGTGGGCGACGTCCAGGGCCACGGTGTCGAGGCCGCGGCCGCCATGGGCCAGATCCGCGTCGCCTTCCGCGCCTACGCCAGCAATCAGGTCGATCCGGGCGCCGTGGTCGCCGAGACCAACCGACTGCTCTCCGAGACCGGCGAGATCGTCTTCGCCACCTGCGGCTACCTCGTGCTCGACCTCGACAACGGCGAGATGCAGGCCGCCTGGGCCGGCCAGCCGCCCGCCGTCATCGCCACCGCCGACTCCTACGACCTGTGGGAGCCCGAGACCGGCCCGCCGGTGGGCGTCGACTCCGACAGCAAGTACCCGGTGACCACCCGCCGGCTGCGGGCCGGCGACACGCTGCTGATGTGCTCCGACGGGCTCGTGGAGAGCTCGGGGATGCCCATGGACGAGGGGCTGCGCATCGTCGGCGAGAACCTGCGCGGCCGCGCCGAGGACGTCGAAGGCGCCGCGGCCTCCCTCATCGGCCTCACCCCGGCCGGGCGCGGCGACGACATCGCCCTGCTCATCGTGCGGATGAACGGCGGCGGCTGAGCACGTCGCCCCGTTCGCGCGCCGTGCGGCCGCCCGGGGCGCTCGCTTAGGCTGGGAGGCGTGTCCGAAACACTGTTCGACGACGCCGGCGCCGAAGCCCAGCGCGGCCAGGAACCGCTCGCCGTGCGCATGCGCCCGCGCACCCTGGACGAGGTCGCCGGCCAGGCCCACCTGCTGGGCGAGGGCAGCCCGCTGCGCCGCCTGGTCGAGGACGACGCGCCGATGTCGCTCTTCTTGTGGGGCCCGCCCGGAACCGGCAAGACCACCCTGGCCACCGTGGTCAGCCGGGTCACTCAGCGGCGGTTCGTGGAGCTCTCGGCCGTCAGCGCCGGGGTCAAGGACGTGCGCGCCGTCATCGACGACGCCCGCCGCCAGATGGGCATGCGCGGCACCCGCACGCTGCTGTTCGTCGACGAGGTCCACCGCTTCAGCAAGACCCAGCAGGACGCCCTGCTGCCCGCCGTGGAGAACCGCTGGGTCAGCTTCATCGGCGCCACCACCGAGAACCCGTTCTTCTCCGTGATCAGTCCGCTGCTCTCGCGTTCGCTGCTGCTGAGCCTGGAGTCGCTGACCGACGACGAGGTGCGCGGCGTCGTCGACGCCGCGCTGCGGGACGAGCGCGGGCTGGGCGGCCGCTACACGCTGGCCGGCGACGCCGCCGACCACCTCGTGCGCCTCGCCGGCGGTGACGCGCGCCGCTCGCTGACCTACCTGGAGGCCGCCGCGCTGGTCGCCGGCGGCCGCACCGAGATCGGCTCCGCCGACATCGAGCGCGCCGTCGACCGCCACGCCGTGCGCTACGACCGCACCGGCGACCAGCACTACGACGTCATCAGCGCCTTCATCAAGAGCATGCGCGGCAGCGACCCCGACGCCGCCCTGCACTACCTGGCCCGGATGATCGAGGCGGGCGAGGACCCCCGCTTCATCGCCCGCCGCATCGTGGTGCACGCCAGCGAGGACGTGGGCATGGCCGACCCCACGGCGCTGCAGGCCGCGGTCGCCGCCGCCCAGGCGGTCGAGCTCATCGGGCTGCCCGAGGCGCGGATCAACCTCGCCCAGGCGGTGGTGCACATCGCCCTGGCGCCCAAGTCCAACGCCGTGATCAGCGCGATCGACACCGCGATGGCCGACGTGCGCCAAGGGCGCGCCGGCCCCGTGCCCGCGCATCTGCGCGACGCCCACTACAAGGGCGCCCGCGAGCTCGGCCACGGCGTCGGCTACACGTCCGCCCACGACCATCCCGGAGGGGTGGCGGCCCAGCAGTACGCACCCGACGCGCTGGTGGGCCGCGAGTACTACACCCCCACCACTCACGGCGCCGAGCGCCGGTTCGGCGAGGTCCTAAAGCGCATCAGGGGCGTCCTGCGCGGCGAGCCCGGCGAGCCCGGCGAGCGCTGAGACCGGCCGCCGCGGTCAGTCCGGCGGTGTGGGATAGACCTCGACGATGCGGGTGAGCTCGCGCGGGCCGTCGCCGCCCTCGTCCTCGGGTTCGGCGAACTCCACCTCCGCGATCACCGGCTGACCCCAGGCGAGGTAGTCGATGAAGTCCTGGCCCTCCATCGGGAACGTACCGCGGTCGTCCTCGACGTAGCCCGGCCCGGGAACGCAGAACCGGGCGCAGAGCACCTCGGTCTCCTCGGTGATGAGCGCCTTCCGCTCGGCGTCCTCGCCCACCGGCTGCCACTGCTCGCTCCAGGCGTCCGGCGCCAGCGTGGCCGCGGGCGTGGCCGGCGCCGAAGGGCGGCGCTCCACTTGCGTATACACCCACGGCCCGTCGGCCGGGTTCTCCTGCTCGGCCGGATCGAACCGCACGATCGTCGGGCCCTCCGGGCCGCCGGCGGAGGCCGAGGGCGAAGGAGAGGGAGACGCCGTGGGCGCGGCCGGTCCGGGCAGGAGCCCGTTCGCCGCGGCGTAGGCCGCGAGCCCTCCGCCGCCGATCAGCGCCAGCGCCACCACCGAGCCGCCGGCGATCAGCAGGCCGCGCCCGGCGGTGCGGCCGCGGCCGGTGCCCAGCCGCACCAGCCGCGGCAGCCGGTCCGGCTCCACGACGCCCCGCCACTCCCGCAAGAGGACCTGGGTGACCGCCGTGCCCTGCACCGGTGCCGCGTCGGAGCCGCTGATGGCCTCCCACGCGGCGATGGTCGACCCCAGCACCTCGCGCACCGTGGGCCGGTCGCGGGGGTCCTCGGAGAGCGCGCGGCGCACGATCGGGCGCATCTCCGCCGGTACGCCCTCCAGCCACGGGCTCGCCGACGCGGGGGCGCCCTCCTCCGCGACCGGGGGCCTGCCCGTCGCCGCGAACACGGCGATCGCCGCCCAGGAGAAGATGTCGGCGGGCGAGGAGGGCTCGCCGCCCTCCAGCCGCTCGGGAGCGGTCCACGGGGCGGCGTTGCGGCGCAGCAGCTCGCCCTCGCCCGGCAGGGCGCAGTCCAGCACGCGCGGGCCGCGCCCGCTCAGCAGCACGTTGTCGGGCGTGAGGTCGCCGTGGGCGACCTGCTTGCTGTGCAGCGCCGAGAGGACCTCGCCGACAGCCGCTGCCAGCGCGATGAGCCGGCCCCGGCCCAGCGGCCCGTGGTCGTCCACGAAGCCGTCCAGCGGCAGGCCCGCGACATAGGGCATGACCAGCCACGGCTGCCGGGCCTGGACGTCGAACGCGACCGGCGGGACGTAGGTGCGCCCGTCCACGTCCGCCAGCGCCGCGAGGCGCGCCCGCAGGCGCGCGCGGTCGTCCGGCTCCTCGGCCGACCAGGGGTGCAGCACCTTCACGGCCATCAGGTCGCCGCTCGCCTCGTTGGCGTCGATCGCGGCGAAGACCGTTCCGGTGCCGCCGGCGCCGAGGCGGCCGATGAGCACATAGGGTCCGACCGAATCCGGGTCTCCGGGTGCGAGAGGGTCGAGATGCGGCGGTACCAGAACGGTGATCTCGCGCTCGGAAGGGCGGCTCATGGGCATCCTGTCTGCACGGGGGGTCAGGCCATCTCGCGCCGTCGGGCGGGCGTGGCGGGAATCGATGCCCTGATTCTGCGACATCTGCGGAATTTCGTCGACGCCGGGACGTCCGACGCGCACGCGCGCGTCGGACGCCACACACCGGCCGCACGCGGGCACACCGGCCCCGAACGCGGTAGGGTCGGCGTATTCGGATCTCCGCATTCCGTCGGCCCGGTGCCAACCGGAGGCGCCGATGCGGCCTCCGCCGCCGCGGCGGAGCGGGCAGACCCCCAATGCCGCCGATGGAGATTCCGCCACCCCGATTTCCCACGGAGTCCCGCATGCTGACCGCAGGAGACGTAGCAGCGCTCATCGCGGCGGTGGTCTGGACGGTGCTGGTCGCGTTCATGTGCGTGGCCCTCGTCAAGCTCACCCGTCTGCTGTCGGAGACCACCAAGGTCGTCGCGGAGCTCGGCGAGCGCGCCCGGCCCATGCTCGACGACGTCGCCGGCACCGTCGAACGCACGGGGGCGTCCCTCGACCGGGTCGAGGAGATCACCGCCAACGTGGCCACCGCCACCGAGGACGTCTCGACCGTGACCGCGCTGACCCGTTCGGTGGTCGCCGGCCCGCTGGTGAAGGCGGCGTCGTTCTCCTACGGGGTGCGGCGGGTGCTCGGCCAGCGCCGGGCCCTGGCGCTGGTGCGCGGCCGACGCAGGAGGGAGCGCCGATGATCCGCCGCCTGCTTTATCTTGTCGCAGGTGCCGCGCTCGGCGGGTATGTTGTGCACAAGCTCAACCGCACGGCCCGTGCGTGGAGCCCGGCGGGAATCGCCGGCCGCGTCGAGGACCAGGTCGCCGACTACCGCGCCGCCCTCCGCGAGTTCAACGAGGACGTCCACGACGCCGTGCGGCAGCGCGAGGCCGAGCTGCAGAGCCGCTACGACAGCGAACGCGGACGTCCTGCGCTGCCCGGCGCCCCTCCGGGCCGATCCACCCGACCCAGCGGCGCAATCGACGCCCCCGACATGAAGGACGGCACCTGATGGAGACGGCAGAGATCGCCCGCCGCTTCCTCTCTTTCTTCGAGGAGAACGGACACACCGCGGTGCCGTCGGCCAGCCTGGTCGCCGACGACCCCACACTGCTGTTCGTCGCGGCAGGAATGGTGCCGTTCAAGCCGTACTTCCTCGGCCAGCGCACGGCGCCCTACGACCGCGCGGCCAGCGTGCAGAAGTGCATCCGCACCATCGACATCGAAGAGGTCGGCAAGACCTCGCGGCACGCGACCTTCTTCCAGATGCTCGGCAACTTCTCCTTCGGCGACTACTTCAAGGAGAAGGCCATCCCGCTGGCCTGGGAGCTGATGACCAAGCCCGTCGCCGACGGCGGCTTCGGCATCGACCCCGGCCGGCTCTGGGTCACCGTCTACCTCGACGACGACGAGGCCGAGACGATCTGGCGCGAGAAGGTCGGCGTGGCCCCCGAGCGCATCCAGCGCTTCGGCGTCGAGGAGAACTACTGGTCCATGGGCGTTCCCGGCCCCTGCGGACCGTGCTCGGAGATCTTCTACGACCGCGGCCCCGAATACGGCGCCGAAGGCGGCCCGGCCGCCGACGAGGACCGCTACGTCGAGGTCTGGAACCTCGTCTTCATGCAGTACGAGCGCGGCGAGGGCGGCGCCAAGAAGGACTTCCCGATCCTCGGCGACCTGCCCCGCAAGAACATCGACACCGGCATGGGCCTGGAGCGCCTGGCCACCGTGCTGCAGGGCGTCGACAACATCTACGAGACCGACACCCTCGGCCGCATCCTGCGCGACGCCTCGGAGCGCACCGGCGTGGCCTACGGCGCCGACGAGCGCTCCGACGTCATGCTGCGCGTCGTCGCCGACCACGTCCGCAGCGCCACCATGCTCGTCTCCGACGGCGTCCGGCCCGGCAACGAGAAGGCCGGCTACGTCCTGCGCCGCATCCTGCGCCGGTCGATCCGCAACCTGCGCCTGCTCTCCGGCACCGACGCCTCCTACCTGCACGGCCTGACCGAGACCTGCATCGCCGCCATGGAGGGCATCTACCCGGAGCTGCGCGCGAACGCCGAGCGCATCCACGAGGTCATCGAGACCGAGGAGAAGAACTTCTCGGACACGCTGCGGTCGGGCACGGCGCTGTTCGCCCGCGCCGCCGAGCGCACGCGCGGCGGCGGCTCCACGGAGATCTCCGGCGCCGACGCGTTCCAGCTGCACGACACCTACGGCTTCCCCATCGACCTCACCCTGGAGATGGCCGCTGAGCAGGGCCTGGGCGTCGACGAGGAGACCTTCCGAACGCTCATGGCCGAGCAGCGCGAGACCGCCAAGCGCGACGCCAAGGCGAAGAAGCTCGGCAACGCCGACGTCAGCGTCTACGGGCGGCTGCTGGAGAACGCCGGCGCGACCGACTTCCTCGGCTACACCGACCACGAGGCCGAGTCCCGCGTGCTGGGCCTGATCGTGGACGGCGAGTCCGTGGGCGCCGCCTCGGCCGGCGACGCGGTCGAGCTCGTACTGGACCGCACCCCCTTCTACGCCGAGAGCGGCGGCCAGCTCGCCGACAAGGGCACCGTCTCCGCGCCCGGCCGCGGGACCGTCGACGTCGAGGACGTGCAAAAGCCCGTCCCCGGCCTGTTCGTGCACCGCGGCACCGTGCGCGAGGGCACCGTCGCGCTGGACGACCGGGTCGAGGCCGCGATCGACACGGGCCGCCGCGGCTCGGTCTCCCGGTCGCACTCGGCCACGCACCTGATCCACTCCGCGCTGCGCAACGCCCTGGGCCCCTCTGCGGGGCAGGCCGGCTCGGAGAACCAGCCGGGCCGGCTGCGCTTCGACTTCACCGCGAGCAAGCCGCTGGGCACAGCGGAGCTCAGCGAGGTCGAGGACGAGGTCAACACGGTCCTGGCCGGCGATATCCAGGTGCGCGACTTCACGACCTCGCTGGACGAGGCGCTGTCCATGGGCGCGCTGGCGATGTTCGGCGAGAAGTACGGCGACCGCGTCCGCGTGGTCGAGATGAGCGACTACTCCCGCGAGCTGTGCGGCGGCACCCACGTCGCCGCCACCGGCCAGCTGGGCGTCGTCAAGCTGCTGGGGGAGTCCTCGGTCGGCTCGGGCGTGCGCCGCGTCGAGGCCGCCGTCGGCATCGACGCGTTCCGCCGCCTCTCCAGGGAGTCGCTGCTGGTCGGACAGCTCTCCGAGCAGCTCAAGACCCCGCGCGAGGAGCTGCCCGAGCGCATCGACTCCATCGTCACCCGGCTGCGCGGCGCCGAGAGGGAGATCGAGCGCCTGCGCGCCGCCCAGGTGCTCCAGCAGGCGGGCGAACTGGCCGAGAGCGCCCGCCCGCACGGCGACACGCTGCTGGTCGCCCACCGCGCACCCGACGGCACCACCGCCGACGACCTCCGCCGGCTGGCCTCCGACGTGCGCCAGCGCCTCGGCGAGGACCGCCCGGCCGTCGTCGCCCTCGCCGCCGTCCCCGAGGACCGCCCGGTCGTCGTGGTCGCGGTGAACAAGCGCGGCCAGGAGAGCGGCATCAAGGCCGGCGACCTGGTCGGCCCGGCCGCCCGCGCCCTCGGCGGCGGAGGCGGCGGCAAGCCCGACCTGGCGCAGGGAGGCGGAAGCGACCCCTCCGCCGTCGACGACGCCCTGCGCGCCGTCGAGAATCGGGTCGCCGAAACCTCCTGACCCGCCCCCACGGGCAGAAAGGACACCCCGAGTTGAGCAGGACCCTCCCCAGCGCGCCCCCGTGCGCACTGCCCTGTCCCCGCATGGGGGAGCCCGATTCTTGAGGCACGGCGTGCGTATCGCGGTGGATCCCGGTAGTACCCGGATCGGGGTCGCACTCAGCGATCCCAGCGGCATGCTCGCGACCCCCGTCGAGACCGTCCGCCGCGGAGACGGCGACCTCGACCGGATCGCCGAGCTCGTACTCGAACACGGGGCCCGAGAGGTCGTCGTCGGCTACCCCGCCTCGCTCTCCGGCGAGGCGGGGCCCTCCGCGCGGCGGGCGCGCTCGTTCGCCGAAGCGCTGGCGCGCAGGCTCGCGCCCGTGCCGGTGCGTCTGGTGGACGAGCGCATGACCACGGTCACCGCGCAGGAGCAGCTGCGCGCCGGCGCCTCCTACGGTCGGCGCGGCGCCCGCGGCGGCAAGGCGCGGCGCTCGGTCGTCGACCAGGCCGCGGCGGTCGTGCTGCTGCAGAGCGCCCTGGACGCCGAGCGCCAGACCGGGCACCCGCCCGGCGAAACCGTGGGGGGGCGGCGCATGAACGACCGCACCCCCTACGACGACGGCGACCACGACCGGGGCCGGCGCGGCCGCCGCCGGGCACCGGGTCCCGACCCCCTCGACGACGGCCGCGGCGGGCCCCCCGCCGGCGGACCGCAGGGGCCCGACCCCTACGCCGACCCGCGCACCGATCCGAGGCGCTCGGCCCCGGCGCGGGCCGGGCGGGTCGCCGACCCGCTGACCGACCCCTGGCCGCGCGGGCCCGAGGCGCCCGGCGGTCCCGACTACGGCACCGACCGGCGCCCGCCCCGCTGGGAGGACGTGCAGGCCGCCCAACCCCGCGGCCGCCGGCACCGCGACCCGGCCGAGGCGGGACCGGCCACCGGGCCGCACTCCTCCGTGCCGCCCGACGACGGCGCCCCGCACCGCCGCCGCTCCCGCTCCGCGGACGAGGCCGAGGAGCACCTGGCATGGAGCCGGCCCGAGCCCGGCGACTCCGACGACGACTTCCGGCCCGCGCCGCCGCGGACACTGGACTTCGACGCCGTGCCGGTGCGCCGCAAGCGACCGCGCGACGACGCCGCCCGCGACGAGGGGCGCGGCGGACGCCGCCGGCGCACGGGCGACACCGGGGCGTTCCCGGCCGTGCCCGAGCAGGGCCCCGCGGAGGCCGATGACGGCCGACCGGGCCGCCGCCGGCGCTCTCCGGAGTCGGGCGCCTTCCCCGCGGTGGACGAGCCGGGCGAGGGTCCCGGCGACCCCTCCGGCGAGGAACCGCGCGGCGGCCGCAGGCGCCGGAGGGCCGACGCCGGCGCGGCCGCGCCGGCGGACCCCGCCGAAGAGGAGGCGCCCGCGCCCCGCCGCGGCCGCTCCCGGCGCGAGGCCGCCGACCGCCCGAACGACACCCCGGCCGGCGGCGAGCCCTTCGGGGCGCCCTCCGGTCCGGCGCACGACGACGGGGCCGAGGAGGCCGCACCCCGCGGGCCCCGGCGCCGCCGGGCGCGGGAGGCTCCGCCGGAGGAGCCCGGCGGCCGCAGGCGGCGCAGGGGCGCCCCCGCGGACGAGCCGCCCGAACCCTCCGACGGCGAGGACGGCGACCCCGGACGCCGCCCGAGGCGCGGAGCCCGGGCCGACGGGGGGCGCGGCCGCACGCGGCGCCCGGGCAAGCAGCGCAAGCGCCGTTCCCGGAAAGGTCCGGTGATCCTGCTCTGCGTCGTCCTGGTCGCCGTGCTGGGCGCGGGCGGCTACGTCGGACGCGCGTACGTGTTCCCGCCCGACTACGAGGGCAAGGGCAGCGGCTCCGTCCGGATCGAGGTCGCCGAGGGCTCCTCGGGCAGCGCCATCGCCCAGAACCTGGCCGACCAGGGCGTTGTGGCCAGCTCCCAGGCGTTCCTCAACGCGCTGAACGCCGCCGAGGGCAGTGTCGCGCCCGGCACCTACCGCCTCCGCGAGCGGATGAGCGGCGAGGCCGCGGTGGCCATGCTGACGGACCCCTCCACCCGCATCCGGGCCCACATCACCTTCAAGGAGGGCCTGCGCTCGGAGGAGATCCTCACCCTGATCTCCAAGAAGACCGACATCCCGATGAAGGAGTTGCGCTCGGCCTTCGCGGACGGGGACAAGCTGGGCCTGCCCGACTACGCCGAGCAGGGGGCCGAGGGCTACCTGTTCCCGGACACCTACCACATGCCCGCAGACAGCGACGCCTCCGCGCTGCTCAAGCGCATGGTCGACCGCTTCCACACGGTGGCGGGCGAGGTGGAGCTGGAGAAGAGGGCGGAGGCGCTCAACCTGACGCCCAACGAGGCCATGTCGGTGGCGGCCATCGTCCAGGCGGAGTCGGGCTCGGCCGAGGACATGCCCAAGGTCGCGCGCGTCGTCTACAACCGGCTGCAGCAGGGCATGGAGCTGGGCATGGACAGCACCTGCTTCTACGTCCTGGACGAGTACGGGATTGCGCTCACCAGCGCGCAGGTCGCGGAGTGCGAGAGCAGTGGCAGCGAGTACGCCACCTACGGCCGCAAGGGCCTGCCGAAGGGCCCCATCGTCAGCCCCGGCGAGGACGCCATCAAGGCCGCACTGAACCCGGCCGAGGGCGACTGGCGCTACTTCGTTGCCACCGATCCGGAGAACGGCGTGACCGAGTTCGCCGAGACCTACGACGAGTTCCTGCAGCTCAAGCAGGAGTTCCAGCAGAACCGGGGTGACGCGTGATGCGGGCGGCGGTACTGGGCTCGCCGGTGGGCCACTCCCTGTCGCCGGTGCTGCACACGGCCGCCTACAGCGCGCTGGGCCTGGCCGGGGAGTGGTCCTACGAGAGCCGCGAGTGCGCGGAGGCGGAGCTGGCCGGCTTCCTCAAGGGATGCGACGACAGCTGGGCCGGGCTCAGCCTGACGATGCCGCTCAAGCGCGAGGCGCTGCGGCTCGCCGACGAAGCCGAGCGGGTCGCCCGCGAGGTCGGCGGCGCCAACACCCTCGTCCTGGGCGGCGGGCGGCGCAGCGCCTACAACACCGACGTCCACGGGATCGCCGCGGCGCTGCGTGAAGCGGGAGTGGAGCGGGTGTCCTCGGCCGCGGTGCTGGGCGGCGGCGCGACCGCCGCCTCGGCGGTGGCCGCGCTGCGCGACCTCGGCGCGGACGCCGACGGCGGGATCGCCCTGCTCGCACGCGAGCCCGCGCGGGCCGCGGGCACGGTCGAGGCGGCCGAGCGCATAGGCGTGCGGCCGGCGGTCGCGCCGCTGGCCCGGATCGACGGCTTCCTCGGTGTGGACGTAGTCGTCTCCACGCTGCCCAGCGGGGCCGGCGACGCCTACGCCGGGGCGGTCGCCGGGTGCGGCGCGGCCGTGTTCGACGTCGTCTACAGTCCGTGGCCCACGGCGCTGGCCGCGGCCGCGCAGGAGGCCGGGCGCACCGTCGTCGGCGGCTTCGCGATGCTGCTGCACCAGGCGGCGCGCCAGGTGGAGCTGATGACCGGCGCCGAGTCGGCCCCGGTCGAGGCGATGCGCACCGCGGGTCTGGCCGAGCTGGACCGCCGCAACGGCTGAGGCGCCGGGCGGGCGCCTGCACCATGCCGATGGCGCGCGGCGTCGCTTCTCGGGGTGGTGGCGGGTGACGGGTGGGCATGTGGCGCGCGGCGTCGCTTCTCGGGGTGGTGGCGGGTGACGGGCGGGAATAGCCGCACACGCCGCGGATGTTGAACGCAGCAGTCGAGTGCAGACTGCAGGTGTCACCCGGCGCTCGTGACCGAGCGCAGCGGAACTGCTGGTATGATTGTGGCCTGACCTGATCCGGTGCCCATCGCACCGGACACACGTAAGCGGAGGCGGATCCTCCCACCCGTCGGGGCACACCCGTCCGGGTCCCGGTCGGCGGCGCACTGGGTGCGCCGTTCGGCGCCGCCGGTTTCGGCGGCGGCGCGTCGCGGCGACGGTCGAACCGCTCGTCGGCGGACGCGCTTCGGTGGATCACCCCGCTTGCACACCGCCGGCGGGGTTCTCGCTTTTCGGTTCCGTTCAGGGCCGGGTGACCCCCCACAAGATTCACGACAATGCTAGGGAGGGGTCCCATCAGCGCTGAGCCCCGCATCAATGACCGCATCAGGGTGGCCGAGGTCCGACTCGTCGGTCCGAACGGCGAACAGGTCGGCATCGTGCCGGTCCAGGACGCGTTGCGCCTCGCCGAAGAAGCCCAGCTCGACCTCGTCGAGGTAGCGCCCACGGCCCGCCCGCCGGTCGCGAAGCTGATGGACTACGGCAAGTACAAGTACGAGTCCGCGGTCAAGGCGCGCGAGTCGCGCAAGAACCAGTCGAACACGATCATCAAGGAGATCAAGCTCCGTCCGAAGATCGACCCGCACGACTACGAGACCAAGAAGGGTCACGTCGAGCGGTTCCTCAAGGGCGGGGACAAGGTCAAGGTGACGATCATGTTCCGCGGCCGCGAGCAGTCGCGGCCGGAGCTGGGGCGCCGGCTCCTTGCGCGGCTGGCCGACGACGTCGCGGATCTCGGGGCGGTCGAGTCGCAGCCCAAGCAGGACGGCCGCAACATGGTCATGGTGCTCGGACCGCACAAGCGCCGCTCCGAGCACAAGGCCGAAGCGCGCGCCGGCGCCGCCAAGCCGCGGCGCGAGCAGCGCCAGGAGGAGCAGGCCGGCCAGGGGACCTGAGCCCCGGCGGACCAGGCCGGGCGCACAGCGCCCCGGTACGTTGATGCAGCGCGGTGTGCCGCCGCCGAACCCGCGGGGGAGAGGCGGGGGCGCACCGCGGTGTGCGGAACGCCGTGCGCACCCGTGCCGCCAAAGGACCGGCGGCACGGGTGGGTACCGAGAACTGAGTAGGAGACGACGGCGACTATGCCGAAGAACAAATCCCACAGCGGAGCCGCCAAGCGCTTCCGGGTGACCGGCTCGGGCAAGATCATGCGCCGCCGTGCCAACAAGAACCACCTGCTCGAGCACAAGCCGAGCAAGCGCACCCGCCGCATCAGCGGCGAGATCGAGCTCGCCCCCGCCGACACGAAGAAGATCAAGAAGCTGCTCGGCTAGCGGCTGAGTTCCATTCCGTCCGATCCGCCCGGCCGGATCCGTCCGGCGGGGGCACCGCGCGCCCGCGCCGACCGGGGCCGCGCGGCGGATACCGACGCCAACCCATTAGGGAGTCACTGTGGCACGCGTGAAGCGGGCTCTCAACGCCAAGAAGAAGCGCCGGGTCGTTCTCGAGCGGGCCAGCGGCTACCGCGGGCAGCGTTCGCGCCTGTACCGCAAGGCCAAGGAGCAGATGCTCCACTCGATGACCTACTCCTACCGCGACCGCAAGGACCGCAAGGGGCAGTTCCGCAAGCTGTGGATCCAGCGCATCAACGCCGGCGCCCGCGCCAACGGCCTCACCTACAACCGGTTCATGCAGGGTCTCAAGCTCGCCGGCATCGAGGTCGACCGCCGCATGCTCGCCGAGATGGCCGTGAACGACGAAGCGGCCTTCGTCTCCCTCGTCGAGACCGCGAAGAGCGCGCTGCCCGGCGACGTGCAGCAGAAGACCGCGGCCTGACCGGGCCCACAGCACGACGCGATGGCGAGCCACGAGTTCACAAGCGCCAGGTCTCCCCGCATCAAGGGGGCTCGTCGGCTCGCCAAGCGCGCGTTCCGTCGCCGTGAGCGGCGGTTCCTGGCCGAAGGCCCGCAGGCGGTACGCGAGGCGCTGGCCGCGCCGGGGCGGGTGCACGAGCTGTTCGCCACCGCCGAGGCCGCGCAGCGCCACCCCGAGCTGATCGAGGCCGCCGACGCGCGCGGTGCCGCCGTCCACCGGGTCACCCTCGAGGTGATGACCGAGCTGGCGCAGACGGTGACCCCCCAGGGTCTGTTGGCGGTGTGCGACTTCGTCGACGTCCCGCTGAGCGGGATCGGCCCGGCCCGGCTGGTCGTCGTGCTCTCGCACGTGCGCGACCCCGGCAACGCCGGGACCGTGGTGCGCACCGCCGACGCCGCCGGCGCCGACGCGGTCGTGTTCACCGACGCCTCGGTCGACCCCTACAACGGCAAGTGCGTGCGCGCGTCGGCCGGCAGCCTGTTCCACCTGCCCGTCGTCGTGGACGTGTCGGCCGCCGACGTGCTGGGCCGCCTGCGCGGCGCCGGCTCCCGCGTGTTCGCGGCTGACGGCGGCGGTCGGCGCGACCTGCACGAGGCCGCCGACGCCGGCGAACTCGACGGCCCGGTGTGCTGGGTGTTCGGCAACGAGGCCTGGGGCCTGCCCGAGGAGACCGTCGGTCTCACCGACGGCGCGGTCGCGGTACCCATTTACGGCGCTGCAGAAAGCCTGAATCTGGCTACCGCCGCGGCGGTGTGCCTGTACACCACTGCGCGCCAGCAGCGCGCCAACCCCGCAGCTCCGGCCACCGCACAGCGTTATGCGGCAGAGGCGTAGCAACCCGCGACGCGGGTAGTCCGGTGTTTCGGGCCCAAGGCCCCTGGTGAGACGTCCCCGCGCCGGTGTTTCCGGCGTATGCCCAGGTTTTCCCGCGTTCGGCGGGTTGCCCGCATCCCCCTTGTTGCCGATACGCTCAAGCTCTCATCTACGGGTCGCCGGCACAGCGCGGCGGAACCGCTCGGCCGTCGTGGGCCACGGGTCACAAGGCCCCGGAGCGTAGCGGGCGGAGACTGCGGGTAATGATCCCCGGCGGGCAGTCACATCAGGGCGTGGGGAGGCGGTCGTGGGCGGCGACCAACCAGGGGAGCTCGGCGGCTCGGACGCGCCGTGCGCGGTGTCCGGGCTCTCGGCCGAGGACCTTCCCGACGGCCTCGTCGTCGCCGACGGCGAGGGCCGCGTGGTCACGTTCAACCGCATGGCCCAGCGCCTCTCCCGCATCGCGCGCCAGGACGCCCTCGGCCGCGACTTCCGCGACGTCCTCCCCCTGCACGACGCCGACGGCCGCGACTGGTGGAAGTGCAGCGACCCCTTCGGCGGCCTGCGCACCCGCACCCGCCAACCCGAGCGCCCGCTGTTCCTGGTCGACGGGCGCGAGATCCTGGTGGCCGCGCGCTACGTGCGCGGCACCCCCGGCGGCGACCTCACGCGGCTGGTCGTCACGCTGCGCGACGCCTCGCACCGCGCCCGCGGCGAACGCAGCCGCGCCGACCTGGTCTCCACTGTCGCCCACGAGCTGCGCTCGCCGCTGACCAGCGTGAAGGGTTTCACCGCCACGCTGCTGGGCAAGTGGGACCGGCTCACCGACAAGCAGAAGATGTTCATGCTGGAGACGGTCAACGCCGACGCCGACCGCGTCACCCGGCTGATCACCGAGCTGCTGAGCGTCTCGCGCATCGAGTCCGGGCGGGTGGAGATCCGCAAGCAGGTCGTCGACCTCCCCGAGCTCGCTCGCACACTGATCGCCGGCCGGGTGACCGCCGGCGAGCCGGCCGACCGCTACCGCCTGGAGGTCCGCGCGCCGCTTCCCGAGCTCTGGCTCGACGCCGACAAGATCGGCCAGATCATGGCCAACCTGCTGGAAAACGGGGTACGGCACGGCGCTGGTACTGTCACCATTGTGATCGAGCCGTACGAGGATGGAGCCGTTGTGTCGGTGCGCGACGAAGGCAAGGGGATCGCACCCGACGCCGTTCCGCGTGTCTTCCGGCGGTTCTGGCGCACGCGGCGCCGCGGCGGCACCGGTCTGGGGCTGTTCATAGTCAAGGGCCTCATCGAGGCCCACGGCGGCGAGATCACGGTCGGCCGCGCGCCCAGCGGCGGTGCCGAGTTCCGATTTACCGTGCCCGCCGGCACCCCCGAGTTCGCTTAGGCGCACCCGGAGCGGCCGCGGCGGGCGGTCTTCCACCCAGGTCCCTGTCGGCTTGAGCCCATGCGAAGCGCTGGGCCGTGACGGCCGCCCCGCCCACGCGGGCGCGGGCGGCGAGGCGAACATCCATGTCTGCACCCAATAACCAGTACGATCCGGTCGAAGTGACCCCCCTGCATCCCGACGAGGTCGCCCGGATGCGCGACGAGGCGCTGGAAGCCGTCGCGGCGGCCGCCACGCTTGAGGAGCTCAAGCAGGCGCGCCTGGCCCACGTCGGCGACCGCTCCCCGCTGGCCCTGGCCAACCGCGAGATCGGCGCGCTGCCGCCTTCGGGCCGCGCCGAGGCCGGCAAGCGGGTCGGCGGCGCCCGGCGCGACGTCGGCGAGGCGCTGAAGAAGCGCCAGGCGGAGCTGGAGGAGGAGCGCGACGCCCGCGTCCTCGTCGAGGAGGCGGTCGACGTCACCCTGCCCACCGGCCGGCTGCCGCAGGGCGGGCGCCACCCGGTGGCCACCGTCGCCGAGCGCATGGCCGACATCTTCGTCGGCATGGGCTTCGAGATGGTCGAGGGCCCCGAGGTCGAGGCGGAGTGGTTCAACTTCGACGCGCTCAACTTCCTGCCCGACCACCCGGCCCGCACGATGCAGGACACCTTCTTCGTGGAGTCGCCCGCCGGCGGCGAGTCCGGCCTGGTGCTGCGCACCCACACCTCGCCGGTGCAGGTGCGCGCGCTGCTGGAGCGGGAGCCTCCGGTCTATGTGGTCGCCCCCGGCAAGACGTTCCGCACCGACGAGCTGGACGCCACCCACACACCCGTCTTCCACCAGCTGGAGGGCCTGGTCGTGGACGAGGGCATCACGATGGGCCACCTGCGCGGGGCCATCGACGCCTTCGTGGAGAACATGTTCGGCAGCGGCCTGGGCACCCGGTTCCGGCCCTCCTACTTCCCCTTCACCGAGCCCTCCGCCGAGGTCGACATGGAGTGCTTCGTGTGCCGGGGGGCGTCGGTGGGCGACCCCGCCAACCCCTGCCGCACCTGCTCCTCCGAGGGCTGGATCGAAGTCGGCGGCTGCGGCGTGGTCAACCCGCGCGTGCTGACGGCGGCGGGTGTGGACACCGACCGCTACAGCGGCTGGGCCTTCGGCCTGGGCGTGGAGCGGACCCTGATGTTCGCCCGCGGAGTGGAGGACATGCGAGACATGGTCGAGGGCGACGTCCGGTTCACCTCGGCGTTCGGGATGGAGATCTGATGCGCGTCCCCGTTTCCTGGCTCAGGGACTACACCGACCTGCCCGAGGGCGTCACCGCCCGGGACCTCGCGGCCGCGCTCGTGGGCCTGGGGCTGGAGGTCGAGACCGTCGACAGCGTCGGCGCCGACATCAGCGGGCCCATCGCGGTCGGACGCGTGCTGTCGATCGAGGAGCTCACCGGGTTCAAGAAGCCCATCCGGCACTGCCGGGTCGACGTCGGCGGGGCCAACGGCACCGGCGAGCCGCAGAACATCGTCTGCGGCGCGCGCAACTTCGGCGAGGGCGACCTGGTCGTGGTCGCCCTGCCCGGCGCCGAGCTGCCCGGCGGGTTCGCCATCAGCTCGCGCAAGACCTACGGCCGGGTCTCCGAGGGCATGATCTGCTCGGCCGCGGAGCTGGAGCTGTGGGAGGACCACACCGGCATCGTCGTGCTGCCCGCCGGCAGCGCCGAGCCCGGCGAGGACGCCTACGGCCTGCTGGGCCTGCGCGAGGACGTGCTCGACATCGCGGTAACGCCCGACCGCGGCTACGCCCTGTCGATGCGCGGCGTGGCCCGCGAGGCCGCCACCGCCTACGGCGCGGCCTTTCGCGACCCGGCCGACGCCGCGCCGGCCGGGACCCCCGGCGGCGGGTACCCGGCCGCCGTGGCCGACCCGGCGATCTGCTCGCGCTACGTGCTGCACGGGGTCACCGGCTTCGACCCCGAGGCGCCCACACCGGCGTGGATGAAGCGCCGCCTGGCGCTGGCGGGCGTGCGGTCGATCTCGCTGGCCGTGGACATCACCAACTACGTGATGCTGGAGCTGGGCCAGCCGCTGCACGCCTGGGACCGCTCCGCGCTGAGCGGCCCCGTCGAGGTCCGCCTCGCCCGCTCGGGCGAGAAGCTGGAGACCCTCGACCACGTGACGCGCGCGCTGGACTCCGACGACATCCTCATCACCGACGACTCCGGGCCGATCAACCTGGCCGGCGTCATGGGCGGGGCGGCCACCGAGATCGGCCTGTCCTCCACCGACGTGCTGGTCGAGGCCGCGCACTTCGCCGAGACCCACATCGCCCGCGCCTCGCGCCGCCACCAGCTCTCCTCGGAGTCCTCGCGGCGCTTCGAGCGCGGCGTCGACTCCGCGCTGCAGCCCGCGGCCGCCGCCCGCGCGGTCCGGCTGCTGGCCGAACTGGGCGGAGGGGAGATCGACCGGGGCTACACCCACATCGCCGACGAGTCCGCCGCCGGTCCGCGGCCCATCGCGGTCGCGGCCGACCTCCCCGACCGCGTCGCCGGGGTGTCCTACGGGACCGGGCGCGTGCGGGCGGCGCTGGAGCGGGTCGGCTGCACCGTCGAGGAGGACGCGGGCGGCCTGCGCGTCACCCCGCCGACCTGGCGGCCCGATCTGACCGACCCCAACGACCTCGCCGAAGAGGTCGTCCGCATCGAGGGATACGACAACATCCCGTCCATCCCGCCGCGCGCTCCGGCGGGGCGGGGACTGACCGCGGGCCAGCGGCTGCGCCGCTCCGTGTGCCGGCGGCTGGCCGCCACGGGCTTCACCGAGGTACTCACCTACCCGTTCATGGGCGAGCGCGACCTCGATGGCCTGCAGGTCGGCGCCGACGATCCGCGCCGCAACGCGCTGCGGCTGTCCAACCCGCTCAGCGAGGACGAGCCGCTGCTGCGCACGACGCTGCTGCCGGGGCTGCTGAAGACCCTGGTGCGCAACGTGGGCCGCGGTTTCAACGACGTCGCCCTCTTCGAGACCGCGCTGGTCTACATCCCGCGGCCCGGCGCGCCCGACAGCGCGCCCATGCTGCGTGTCGACCGCGGCCCCACGCCCGAGGAGCGGGAGTCGCTGGCCGGCGCCCTGCCCGACCAGCCGCGCCGCGTGGGCGCGGTCCTGGCGGGCGACCGCGAGCCCGGTGGCTGGCAGGGCCCGGGCAGCCCGGCGACCTGGGCCGATGCGATCGAGACGGCACGCGAGGTGGCCCGCTCGGCCAACGCGGAGCTGGTCGTGCGGGCGGCGCAGTTCGCGCCCTGGCACCCCGGCCGCTGTGCGGCGCTTTACGTGCGCATCGGCGGCGAGGAGCGCCTCGTCGGCCATGCCGGCGAGCTGCACCCCCGTACCGTGGCGGCCTACGGGCTGCCGGAGCGCACCGCCGCCGCCGAGATCGACCTCGACGCCGTCGAGGAGGCCGGGGGACCGGCGACCGCCCCGCACGTCTCGGGCTATCCGGTGGCACTGCAGGACGTCGCACTCGTGGTGGAGGAGGGCGTCCCGGCGG
Organism: Streptomonospora halophila; assembly: GCF_039542725.1. Lineage (NCBI taxonomy): Bacteria > Bacillati > Actinomycetota > Actinomycetes > Streptosporangiales > Nocardiopsidaceae > Streptomonospora > Streptomonospora halophila. The sequence goes on from NZ_BAABIK010000020.1 coordinate 83,420, forward strand.
CCGACGTCGAGGGCGCGCTGCGCGCGGGCGCCGGCGACCTGCTGGAGGACGTGCGGCTGTTCGACGTCTACACCGGCGAGCAGGTGGGCGAGGGCCGCCGCTCGCTGGCCTACTCGCTGCGCTTCCGCGCCCCCGACCGCACGCTCGCGGCCGAGGAGATCGCCGGTGCGCGCGACGCGGCGGTGGCCGCGGCCGCCGAGCGCACCGGAGCGGTGCTGCGCGGCTGATCGGCCGCGGCCCGGCGCCGCTGGCTCTGCGTGTCGGCCCCGCCCCCTGTCAAACATCGGAGGGGCGGGGCCGAAGACGTTTTCTCAGAAGAATTTTCCCCCCGTCATCGCAGGTCAAAGGGTATTCAATGCCGTGAGGTCAAAGGTAGGATGAATGCTGTCGGTTAATGCGGGGATTATTCTTTGTTTCGTCTCTTGAACCGGGCCGCTCCCAGAACTTAACCTGCAGTCACCTGCCGCGATCCGGGGTCCCGGGCACTCGCGGAACAGCTGTTTCAATCGGCGTTGCGTGTCTGCACGCACAGCTCGGCTCGGAGGTCGCTCTATGACCGAAACAGTGGTTTCGTATGCGCGCACACCGATGGAGCGGCTGGAGCCCAGCCGCTTCTGGCACACCTTCAGCGATATGAACAAGGTCTCCCAGGGGCCCAAGTTCGTCGTCGAGCGGGCTGAAGGGGCCTGGCTCTGGGACGACAACGGCGACCGGTTCCTCGACGGCACCGCGAGCCTGTGGTACAGCAACGTCGGTCACGGTCGCCGCGAGATCGCCGACGCCGTCCACCGGCAGCTCACCACCCTCGACGCGTTCACCGTCTACGGCGACTTCGCCAACCGGCCCGCGCTGGAGCTGAGTGAGCGCCTGGCCTCCCACGCCCCCGTGATCGACCCGCGGGTGATTTTGACCTGCGGCGGCGGCGAGTCCATCGAGACCGCCGCCAAGCTGGCCCGCCGCTACTGGGCCACCCAGGACCGTTCGGCCAAGCGGCACCTGATCAGCCGGACCGGCGGCTACCACGGCCTGCACGGCATCGGCACCGGGATCATCGGCATGGACCGCTTCCGCACCGGCTTCGGTCCCATGGTCGAGGACGCCTCGGTGGTGCCCCACGACTCCGTGCGCGCGCTGGAGGAGGAGATCCTGCGGGTGGGCCCGGAGAACGTCGCCGCGTTCTTCGCCGAGCCCGTCATCGGCGCGGGCGGGGTCTACGCCGTCGACGCCGCGTACTTCACCGGGGTCTCCGAGGTCTGCCGCCGCCACGGCGTGCTCTTCATCGTCGACAGCGTCATCTGCGCCTTCGCGCGCATGGGCGACTGGTTCGGGATCGAGCGCTACGGTGTGCGCCCCGACATGATCGTCTTCGCCAAGGGCGTCACCAGCGGGTACCAGCCCCTGGGCGGCGTGATCACCAGCGGCGAGGTCGCCGAGCCGTTCTGGAACCGCTCGGGCAACCCGTTCCACCACGGCACCACCTACGCCGGCCACCCGGCCTGCAGCGCGGCCGCCTCGGCCAACCTGGACATCCTGGAGCGCGAGGACCTGTTCACCGTCGCCATGGAGCTCGAGACCCAGCTCGACGGCGCGGTGCGCACGCTGGCCGACCACCCGCTTGTGGCCGAGGTGCGCTCGGGCACCGGGGTCATGGCCGCGGTGCAGCTCACCGAGGAGGCGCTGGGCGAGCGCGGAATCACCACGGCCGCGGTCTTCGCCGAGGCGCGGGCCCGCGGCGTGATCCTGCGGGCCATTCCGCACTCGCTGCTGATCTCGCCGCCGCTGGTCACCACCTGGGAGCAGATCGACCACCTCGTCTCCACGCTCCGCTCCGCACTGGACGCCGTGGCAGAGCGGCACCAGTGACCCACCCGGCCGGGCAGGGCGCCGCATCCGCCGCGGCGCCCCCGCCGCTGTGCGGTCCCGGCGCCGCGCAGGGGCTCGGTGCATTCGTCTGACGAGCAAGATACTTCTCTTGGATAATGTTGGTACCGCAGGGTCGCTAGGAGGTCGATGAAAGCGGGGGCCGGACACGTGAGCGGGGACGCGGACTCTCCCACCGGCGGCGCCATGAGCGACGACGAGGTCATCACGGCGTGGGGGCTGCTGGTCGAGGCGCAGAGCGAGACCTCGCCGCTGCTGCTCCGCGGCGTCGACCCCAGCGGCGGCGACATGTCCGGCCCCTGGTTCGAGGTCCTGATCCGGCTGCAGCGCTCACCGGGCAACCGGCTGCCGATGAGTGCGCTGGCCCGCGAGGTCAGCCTCAGCAGCGGCGGGTTCACCAAGCTGGCCGACCGCCTGGAGCGTCAGGGCTACCTGGCGCGCACCTCGTGCCCCGATGACCGGCGCGTCGTCTACGCCGAGCTCACCCCCGCCGGCCGCGAGTTCGCCGACAAGGCACGCGCCCAGCACGTCGTGCTGCTGCGCGAGCACGTCCTCGGCCCCCTCGGCGAGGACGGCCTGCGCCGCCTCGGCGAGCTCGCCCGCATCCTGCGCGACAGCTCCCGCAAGGGCTGAGCACGACCCGCAGCGAGGGGAGGGCGGCCGCCGCGGGGCCGATCCCAGGTCCGGGGCCCGAGCGCGCGTCCGGGCCCCGGTAGTCTGGTCGGCCCTTACCGCAGCACGACCCGACCAGCCGGGGGCCGCACAATGACACCGTTCGCCACCGCCGCCGAGATGCGCGCCGTGCCCCGTTCATCGGGCTTCCGCAACGGCGGGGTCTCCTACTGGTTCCGCGACGTCGGCATGCCCGAGCGCCGCACCGCCCTGCCCGGCGGCGCCGACTACGACGTGTGCATCGTGGGCGCCGGGTACACGGGGCTGTGGACCGCCTACTACCTCAAGAAGGCCCGCCCGGACCTGCGCGTGGCCGTGCTGGAGCGCGATTTCGCCGGCTTCGGCGCCTCGGGCCGCAACGGCGGCTGGCTCTCGGCCGAGTTCGCCGGGTCCAAGCGGCGCTACGCCGCCACCCACGGCAAGGGCGCGGTGGTCGCCCTCCAGCGCGCCATGATGGCCTCGGTCGACGAGGTGATCTCGGTGGCCGAGCAGGAGGGCGTCGACGCCGACATCGCCAAGGGCGGCATGCGCCTGGTGGCGACCAACCCGGCGCAGAAGGCGCGCCTGCAGGAGGAGGTCGCCGACCTGCACGAGTGGGGCTACTGGCCCGAGGACCTCCACCTGCTCGACCCAAGGGGCGAACCGCGGCTGCAGGTCGACGGCGCGGTGGCGGCGGCCTACAGCCCGCACGCCGCGCGCGTGCATCCGGCCAAGCTGGTGACCGGCCTGGCCGCGGCCGCCGAGGCGCTGGGCGCGGACATCTTCGAGGACACCGCGGTCTCCGAGATCCGCCCGCGCACCGGCGGAGAGCGGCCGTGCGCCGTCACCCCCGCCGGGACCGTGCGCGCCGACCACGTCATCCGCGCCACCGAGGGCTTCACCTCCGGCCTGCACGGGCAGCGCCGCCAGTGGCTGCCCATGAACAGCTCGATGATCGCGACCGAGCCGCTCTCCGATGTGATGTGGCGCCACATCGGCTGGGAGCGCCCGGAGGTCCTGGGCGACACGGCCCACGCCTACTGCTACGCCCAGCGCACCGCCGACGGCCGCATCGCCATCGGCGGCCGCGGGGTCCCCTACCGGTTCGGCTCGGCCCGCGACTCCAACGGCGCCACCCCGCCCCAGACCATCGCCGAGCTGTGGCGCGTGCTGGCGCGGCTGTTCCCCGTCGCGGCGGAGGTGCCCATCGCCCACGCCTGGTCGGGCGTGCTGGGTGTGCCCCGCGACTGGTGCCCCACCGTCGACCTCGACCCCGAGACCGGCCTGGGCTGGGCCGGCGGGTACGTCGGCAGCGGCGTGACCACGAGCAACCTGGCCGGGCGCACGCTGCGCGACCTGGTGCTGGGGGAGCGCACCGACCTAACACAGCTTCCCTGGGTCGGCCGGCGCGTGCGCGGCTGGGAGCCCGAGCCGGTGCGCTGGGCCGGCACCCGCCTGGTCTACGGCCTCTACCGCGGCGCCGACCGCCGCGAGTCCGACCGGGTTTCGCGCACCTCCCGCCTGGCCGGAATCGCCGGCCGGCTCGCGGGCCGGGACTAGCCCGGCCGGAACGGCGGAATGCGGCGCCGACCGCCCGGCGCGGCGGCCCCGGCCGCCTGCCCCCGAGTAGCCGCCGCTTGCATAATTTTGCACGGTGCTGCATCATGGTTCAAGAAATGCGGAGGGTGCACCACGGGGGGCGAGCATGGGATACACGGCGGCCGTCGCCGGAGCCAGCGGCTACGCCGGCGGGGAGCTGCTGCGCCTGCTGCTGGCCCACCCCCGGATGGAGATCGGGACGCTCACGGCCGGGGGCAGCGCCGGCAGCCGGCTCGGTGAGCACCAGCCGCACCTGGTACCGCTGGCCGACCGGGTGCTGGCCGAGACGACGGCCGACACCCTCTCCGGCCACGACGTCGTCTACCTGGCGCTGCCGCACGGCCAGTCCGCCGCGATCGCCGAGCAGCTGGGCCCCGAGGTCCTCGTGGTCGACTGCGGCGCCGACTTCCGCCTGACCGACGCGCAGGACTGGAAGCGCTACTACGGCACCCCGCACGCCGGCACCTGGCCCTACGGGCTGCCCGAGCTGCCCGGCGCGCGCGAGGCGCTGGCCGGCACCCGCCGCATCGCCGTTCCCGGCTGCCACGTCACCACCGCCACCCTGGCCCTCTTCCCGGCGCTGGCCGCGGACCTGGTCGAGCCCGAGGCGGTCGTCGTCTCGGTCACCGGGACCTCCGGGGCCGGCAAGGCGCCCAAGCCGCACCTGGTCGGCAGCGAGGTCATGGGATCGGCCAGCCCGTACGGCGTCGGCGGCACGCACCGCCACACACCCGAGATCGTGCAGAACCTGACGCAGGCGGCCGGCTCCCCGGTGCGCGTCTCCTTCACGCCGGTGCTCGCGCCCATGGCGCGCGGCATCCTGGCCACCTGCACGGCACCGCTGCGCCCCGGCGCCACCGCCGAGGGGATCGCCGCCGCCTACCGCGAGCGCTACGCCGACGAGCCCTTCGTGCACCTGCTGCCCGAGGGCACCTGGCCCGCGACCGCCATGACGCTGGGCGCCAACACCGCGCTCGTCCAGGTCGCCGTCGACCCCGGCGCCGAGCGCATGGTCGCCGTCGCCGCTCTGGACAACCTCACCAAGGGCACCGCCGGCGGCGCCCTGCAAAGCGCCAACATCGCCCTGGGACTGCCCGAGGCCGGCGGACTCCCGGTCACCGGCGTCGCGCCCTAGGACACCGCCTTCGAATCGTGAAAGGCCCACTGTGAGCGTCACCGCACCCAACGGGTTCCGCGCCGCCGGCGTCAGCGCCGGGCTCAAGCCGGACGGCGCACGCGACGTCGCCGTCGTCGTCAACGACGGGCCCTCACGCGCCGCCGCGGCGGTCTTCACGCGCAACCGCGTCAAGGCCGCCCCCGTCCTGTGGTCGCAGCAGGTCGCCGCGGGCGGGCGGGTGCGCGCGGTCGTGCTCAACGCCGGCGGAGCCAACGCCTGCACCGGCCCTGCCGGGTTCCAGGACGCCCACGCGACCGCCGAGCACGTCGCGGCCGCCATGGAGGACTCCGCGGGCGAGATCCTCGTCTGCTCCACCGGCCTCATCGGCGAGCGGCTGCCCATGCCCGCGCTGCTCGACGGCGCCGGGCGGGCCGTCGAGTCGGCCGCGCGCGACGGCGGGCCCGACGCCGCCGACGCCATCCGCACCACCGACACCGTGGCCAAGATCTCGTTCAAGCGCGGCAGCGGCTACACCATCGGCGGCATGGCCAAGGGCGCCGGCATGCTCGCGCCCGAGCTGGCGACCATGCTCTGCGTCGTCACCACCGACGCCGACCTCACCGCCGCCCAGTGCGACAGCCTGCTGCGCGCCGCCACCCGCCGCACCTTCGACCGGGTCGACAGCGACGGCTGCGCCTCCACCAACGACACCGTCGTGCTCATGGCCAGCGGGGCCTCGGGCACCGCACCCGAGGAGGCCGAGTTCGGCGCGCTGCTCACCGAGGTCTGCGACGACCTGGCCCGCCAGCTCGTCGCCGACGCCGAGGGCTCCACCAAGTCCATCGCGGTCGAGGTCGTGGGGGCGGCGAGCGAGGACGACGCCGTCGAGGCCGCCCGCGCCGTGGCCCGCAGCACCCTGTTCAAGTGCGCCGTCTACGGCGAGGACCCCAACTGGGGCCGGGCGCTGGCCGCCGTGGGCACCACCCGGGCGGTCTTCGAACCCGACGAGGTCAACCTCGCCGTCAACGGGGTCTGGGTGTGCCGCCGCGGCGCCGTCGGCGACGACCGCAGCAAGGTCGACCTCAGCGGGCGCGACGTCACCGTCACCGTCGACCTGGCGGCCGGCAGCGAGGCCGCAACGGTGTGGACCAACGACCTGACCACCGCCTACGTCCACGAGAACTCCGCCTACAGCTCCTGACAGCACCCGTCCGGCCGCCGGGCGGCCGCTCCAGGCGAACACGTTGGAAAGGGAGGGAAGAACGGTGCATCCGGGCCCCGCCGACAGGGCGGCGGCCGCACCGCGAATCCGATGAACTCTCGCAAACAGGCCCTGGACAAGGCCAACACGCTGATCGAAGCCCTTCCCTGGCTGAGCCGGTTCCACGGCAAGACCGTCGTGGTCAAGTACGGCGGCAACGCCATGACCGACCCCGCGCTGCGCGAGCGCTTCGCCGAGAACATCGTGTTCCTGCGCTACGCCGGGCTGCGCCCCGTGGTGGTGCACGGCGGCGGCCCGCAGATCAGCGCGCACCTGGACCGCCTCGGCGTCACCAGCACCTTCGCCGCCGGCCTGCGCGTCACCACGCCCGAGACCATGGACGTCGTCCGCATGGTGCTGGTCGGCCAGGTCAACCGCGACATCGTCGGGCTCGTCAACGCGCACGGGCCCTTCGCGGTCGGCATCTCCGGCGAGGACGCCCACCTGTTCACCGCCGAGCGCAAGGCCGCCTGGATCGACGGCGCCCCGGTCGACCTCGGCCAGGTCGGCGAGGTCGTCGACGTCCAGCCGGGCGTCGTGCGCACGCTGCTCGACGACGGGCGGATCCCGATCGTCTCCAGCGTCGCCCGCGCCGACGAGGGCGTCTTCAACGTCAACGCCGACACCGCCGCCGCGGCGCTCGCCGTGGAGCTCGACGCCGCCAAGCTCGTCGTCCTCACCGACGTCGAGGGCCTCTACGCCGACTACCCGACCTGTGAGGAGCTGATCAGCAGGCTCACCGCCGGCGAGCTGGAGGCCATGCTGCCCGAGCTGGCCTCGGGCATGGTGCCCAAGATGGAGGCGTGCCTGAAGGCCGTGCGCGGCGGCGTGCCCCAGGCCCACGTCCTCGACGGACGCACCCCCGACTCCATGCTGCTGGAGATCTTCACCAACGAGGGCATCGGCACCATGGTCGTCGCCGAGGCCGCGGAGCCCACCGAACCCGTGGACATCTTCGAGGGCAGTGACGAATGAGCGCCACGACCGACCTCCAGGCCCGCTTCGACGCGGTGCTGATGCCCAACTACGGCACCCCGCCCGTGGCGATCGCCCGCGGCGAGGGCTGCCGCGTCTACGACGCCGACGGCAAGGCCTACCTCGACCTCATCGCCGGCATCGCCGTCTCCGCGCTCGGCCACGGCCACCCGGCGCTGGTGGCGGCGGTGGCCGACCAGGCCGCCGCCGTCGCCCACACCAGCAACCTGTTCCTGCACGAGCGCGAGGTCGAGCTCGCCGAGCGCCTCGTCGGCCTCCTCGGCAGCGAGGGCGACGGCGACGTGCGCGTGTTCTTCGCCAACTCCGGCACCGAGGCGAACGAGGCGGCGCTCAAGCTCGTCAAGCGCGCCGCGGACGAGGGCCGCCCCCGGATCGTGGCCGCGGACAACGGCTTCCACGGCCGGACCCTCGGTGCGCTCTCGCTCACCGGCAAGGCCGCCATCCGCGACCCCTTCGGCCCCTACGGCACCGACGTGGTCTTCGTGCCCTACGGCGACGCCGACGCCCTGCGCAAGGCCGTCGACGCGACCTGCGCCGCCGTCTTCGTCGAACCGGTCCAGGGCGAGGCCGGCGTGGTGCCCGCGCCCGAGGGCTACCTCGCCGAGGTCCGCCGCGCCTGCGACGAGGCGGGCGCCGCCTTCGTCCTCGACGAGATCCAGAGCGGCATCGGCCGCACCGGCCGCTGGTTCGCCCACCAGGCCCACGGCGTCACACCCGACGTGCTCACCCTCGCCAAGGGGCTCGGCGGCGGGCTGCCCATCGGCGCGTGCGTGGGCTTCGGGCGCTACGCCACCGCCTTCGCCAAGGGCGACCACGGCTCCACCTTCGGCGGCAACCCCGTCGCCTGCGCCGCCGCCCTGGCGGTGCTCGACACGGTCGAGAACGAGAACCTGCTGGCCTCCGCCGCCGAGCTCGGCACCCTGCTGGAGCGCGAGGCCGCGGCGATCGACCACCCGCTGCTCGCGGGCGTGCGGGGCAGCGGGCTGTGGCGCGCGCTCGTGCTGAGCGCGCCCGCCTCTGCCGCCGTCCAGGCCTCCGCCGCCGCACACGGCTTCCTCGTCAACGCCCTCACACCCGACGCGGTGCGGATCGCGCCCCCGCTGACGATCTCGCGCGACGAGGTCCTGGAGTTCACCGCTGCCCTGCCCGCCATCCTCGAGGAGGCACGTTGACCACCCCGTCCCCCCGGCAGGTACGGCACTTCCTGCGCGACGACGACCTCACCTCCGCCGAGCAGGCCGCCGTCCTCGACCTGGCCGACGCCATGAAGAGGGACCCCTACGCCTACCGGCCGCTGGAGGGCCCGCGCACCGTCGCCCTGCTGTTCGACAAGCCCTCCACCCGAACGCGGGTGTCCTTCGCGGTCGGCGTGTCCGAGCTGGGCGGCCACCCGCTGGTGATCGACGCCCAGGGCAGCCAGCTCGGCCGCGGCGAGCCGGTCGAGGACACCGCCCGCGTCCTGGAGCGCCAGGTCGCGGCGGTCGTGTGGCGCACCTTCGCCCAGGCGCGGCTGGAGACCATGGCCGCCGCCGGCGGCGTGCCCGTCGTCAACGCCCTCACCGACACCTACCACCCCTGCCAGGTCCTCGCCGACCTGCAGACCGTGCGCGAGCGCAAGGGCAGCCTCGCCGGGACCACGCTGACCTACTTCGGCGACGGCGCCAACAACATGGCCCACTCCTACCTGCTGGGATGCGCGCTCGCGGGCATGCACGTGCGCATCGCCGCACCCGACGGCTACCGGCCCGACGCCGGCGTGCTCTCCCGCGCCGAGGACATCGCCCGCGGGACCGGCGCCTCGATCACCGTCACCGGCGACGCCGCCGCGGCCGCCGACGGAGCCGACGTGCTGGCCACCGACGTGTGGACGTCGATGGGGCAGGAGGACCAGGCCGATCAGCGCGCCGCCCCCTTCCGCGACTACGCCGTCGACGAGCGGGCCTTCGCCGCCGCCGCGCCCGGCGCGATCGTGCTGCACTGCCTGCCCGCCCACCGCGGCGAGGAGATCGCGGCCTCGGTCATCGACGGTCCCAACAGCGCCGTGTGGGATCAGGCCGAGAACCGCCGCCACGCCCAGAAGGCGCTCCTGCACTTCCTGCTCGCCGGGGGCACCGCGCCTGCAGCGGGCAGAGAGGGCGACCGACGATGACCGTCGACGGCGCCGGCTCCGCACCCATGACCAAGACCGCCCGCCACGCCCGCATCAGCGAGGTCCTGACCCGCCACGACGTCCGCTCCCAGGCGGACCTGGCGAGGCTGCTGGCCGAGAGCGGCGTGCAGGTCACCCAGGCCACGCTCTCGCGCGACCTGGACGAGCTCGGAGCGGTCAAGCTGCGCACCGTCGACGGGGAACTCATCTACGTCCTGCCCGGGGAAGGCGGCGAGCGGCTGCAGCGGGCCCGGCCCGACGCACTCGACCTGGAGCACGCCTCCAACGCCCGCCTGACCCGCCTGGCCGAGGACCTCCTGGTCTCGGCCGAGGCCTCGGCCAACATGGTCGTCGTCCGCACACCGCCGGGCGCCGCCCAGTACCTGGCCTCGGCCATCGACCACACCGACTTCCACGCCATCCTCGGCACCATCGCCGGAGACGACACCATCCTGGTGATCTCCCGCGACCCCGAAGGCGGCGGGGAACTGGCATCAGCGCTGCTGCGGCTGGCCGACCGGCGCCCCTGAGGGCACCGGCCGACCGGGGGCGGCCGCGGCCGCGACGCAACCGGGACCGTACAAGCAACAAGCAGGGAGAAGGACATGACCGAGCGGGTCGTACTCGCGTACTCGGGGGGCCTGGACACCTCCGTCGCCATCGGCTGGATCGCTGAAGAGACCGGTGCCGAGGTGGTCGCCGTGGCCATCGACTGCGGCCAGGGCGGCGAGGACCTGGACGTGGTCCGCCAGCGGGCCCTCGACTGCGGTGCGGTCGAAGCCGTCGTCGCCGACGCCAAGGACGAGTTCGCCGGGGAGTACTGCGTCCCCGCCCTGCAGGCCAACGCGCTCTACATGGACCGCTATCCGCTGGTCTCGGCGCTGTCGCGGCCGCTGATCGTCAAGCACCTGGCCGAGGCCGCGCGCTACCACAACGCCACCATGGTCTCCCACGGCTGCACGGGCAAGGGCAACGACCAGGTGCGCTTCGAGGCCGGTCTCGCGGCGCTGTTCCCCGAGCTGAAGGTGGTCGCGCCCGTGCGCGACTCCGGCATGACCCGGGACAAGGCCATCGCCTTCGCGGAGGAGAAGGGCCTGCCCATCGACGTCTCCAAGAAGTCGCCCTACTCCATCGACCAGAACCTCTTCGGCCGCGCTGTGGAGACCGGCTTCCTGGAGGACATCTGGAACGGTCCCATCGAGGACGTCTACGCCTACACCGACAACCCCGCCGAGCAGCGCGAGCCCGACGAGCTGGTCATCACCTTCACCGCCGGTGTGCCCACCGCCATCGACGGCAAGGAGCTCTCCCCGCTGCAGGTCATCGAGGAGATGAACCGGCGCGCCGGCGCCCAGGGCGTGGGCCGCATCGACATGGTCGAGGACCGCCTCGTGGGCATCAAGAGCCGCGAGGTCTACGAGGCGCCGGGTGCCGTCGCGCTCATCGCCGCCCACCAGGAGCTGGAGAGCGTCACCGTCGAGCGCGAGCTTGCCCGGTTCAAGCGCGGCGTCGACCAGCGCTGGGGCGAGCTGGTCTACGACGGCCTGTGGTTCTCGCCGCTCAAGGAGGCCCTCGACGGGTTCATCGCCCAGGCCAACCGGCAGGTCACCGGCGACATCCGGATGGTCCTGCACGGCGGCCGGGCCGTAGTCACCGGGCGGCGCAGCGACTCCTCGCTCTACGACTACGACCTCGCCACCTACGACACGGGCGACACCTACGACCAGTCGATGGCGCGCGGCTTCATCGACGTCTGGAGCATGCCCGCCAAGATCGCCAACCTGCGGGACCGCCGCCAGGGCTGAGGCCCGCGGGAGTCCGCCGCGGGCCGCTTCCGGACCCCCGACCTCCTCCGCACCCCGGGCCCGCCCCGGTGCGGGCGCGCGCCCGCACCGGGGCGGGCCCGGCGACCGAACGACAGAACGCAAAGGACCCCGACCGTGGCCAACGAGAGCGACACCGAGGTCACCCGCCTGTGGGGCGGCCGCTTCGCCGGCGGCCCCTCCGAGGCGCTCGCCCGCCTCTCCCTCAGCACCCACTTCGACTGGCGCCTCGCCCGCCACGACATCGCCGGCTCGCGCGCGCACGCACGTGTGCTGCACACCGCGGGGCTGCTCACCGGCGACGAGCTGGCGGCGATGCTGGAGGGCCTGGACCGGCTGGAGGCCGACGTGGCCTCGGGCTCCTTCACCCCGGTGCTCGCCGACGAGGACGTGCACACCGCCCTGGAGCGCGGCTTCATCGAACGCGTGGGCCCCGAGCTGGGCGGGCGGCTGCGCGCCGGGCGCTCGCGCAACGACCAGATCGCCACCATGGTGCGCATGTACCTGCGCGAGCAGGCGCGGGCCATCGCCGGTGAGCTGCTCGACCTCGCCTCGGCGCTGGCCGACCAGGCCGAGGCCAACATCGCCGTGCCCATGCCCGGCCGCACGCATCTGCAGCACGCCCAGCCGGTGCTGCTGGCCCACCACCTGCTCGCGCACGCCTGGCCGCTGCTGCGCGACGTGGAGCGCCTGCGCGACTGGGACGGCCGCGCCGCCGTCTCGGCCTACGGGTCGGGCGCGCTGGCGGGCTCGTCGCTGGGCCTGGACCCCGAGGCGGTTGCCGCCGAGCTGGGCTTCCCCGACTCGGCCGAGAACTCCATCGACGGCACCGCCGCGCGCGACGTCGTGGCGGAGTTCGCGTTCGTCGGGGCGATGACCGGCGTCGACCTGTCCCGGCTGGCCGAGGAGATCATCCTGTGGGCCACCAAGGAGTTCTCCTTCGCGGTCCTGGACGACGCGTTCTCCACCGGCTCCTCGATCATGCCGCAGAAGAAGAACCCCGACGTCGCCGAACTGGCCCGCGGCAAGTCCGGCCGCCTCATCGGCGACCTGGCCGGCCTGCTGGGCACCCTCAAGGGGCTTCCGCTGGCCTACAACCGCGACCTGCAGGAGGACAAGGAGCCCGTCTTCGACACGGTCGACACCCTGACCCTGCTGCTGCCGGCGTTCACCGGCATGGTCGCCACCCTGCGGTTCAACGGAGAGCGCATGGCGGAACTGGCCCCGCAGGGGTTCTCCCTGGCCACCGACATCGCCGAGTGGCTGGTGCGCAAGCGGGTCCCCTTCCGCGAGGCGCACGAGATCGCGGGAGCCTGCGTCCGCGTGTGCGAGGAGCGGGGCATCGACCTTCCCGACCTCACCGACGCCGACCTCGCCGGCGTCTCTCCGCACCTCGACTCCGGAGTCCGCGGTGTCCTGACCGTCGCCGGGTCGCTGGAGTCGCGTTCGGCCAAGGGCGGCACCGCGCCGGCGCGCGTGGCCGAGCAGCTGGAGCGCCTCCGCTCCCGGATCGCCGGCCACCGCGCGTTCGCGGAGGCGAAGCCGGAGTAGCCGCGCTCGAACCGCGCCGGACCCCGACCGGCGGACGGGGACGCGGGGACCGGAGCGGCCGTGCGGGCCGCGCCGGTCCCCGTCGCCGTCCGCGCGGCGCCTCGCACGGCGTCCGCAACCGCGGTCGCGGCCGCCCCGTCCTTCCCCGCTGCCTGCGCCACCCCGGTTCACCCGGGACTTCGCGCAAACCCCCGGCACGGCCGAAGCCGGTGATGTAGCGTCCTGGACAGTGGGCACCACGGGTATTCGCTCCTACGCACGTTGTGACTGAGGGGCGTCATGGCAGGGGAGGCGCCGGCCCGTCGGGGGGACCGAGTCCGCGGCCGGCAATGGGAGCGCTCGCCGCGTGGATCCGAATCCGGTGCCCGCGTCCGCGTACGCGTCGTGGGGGGAACTCGATGAGCGAGCACAGCGGCTCCGATCGCGGTATCAGAGCCCAGCTCAACAGGATCGTGCTGATTCCCAGCATCACGTTCCTTGCGCTGTTCGCCGTGCTGAGCACGGCCACGCTCACCCAGGCGGTCTCGCTGCGCGTGGCCACCGGCGACGGGCGCACGGGCGTCCACCTCTACCACTCGGTCGTGGAGCTCCAGCGCGAGCGCCGGCTCGCCACCGAGTACGCCAGCGCACCCTCGCAGGACGCCGTCGAGGCGCTGCGCCGCCAGACCTCCGTCACTGACGAGGCGCTGCAGAAGGTCGAGTCCCGCGCCGGAGGGCTGCGCGGCCACTCCGAGGCCGACACCGCCCGCATCGCCGACGAATACCTCGCCCGCATCGACGGGCGCACCGGGGTCCGCGACTCCGTGATGGCCGGCGAGACCGGCCCGGAGGCCGCCCTTACCGCCTACGACGGCATGATCGCCGAGGCCGTCCGCCTCTACGACTCCATCGCCCACAACCTCGACGACGGCCCCTCCGCCTCCGCCGGCGCCGACGCCGTGGGCCTCATCCGCGCCCAGGAGTCCTTCACCCGGGCCGACGCGCTGCTCAGCGGCGCGCTCGCCGCCGACAGCCTCCGGATCCGCCGGCAGACCGAGTTCGCCGCCCGGATCGAGGGCGCCCGCAGCCGCCTCTCCGGCCTCTCCCACGCCCTGGAGGGCGAGACCGAGCGGGCGCACGGGCGCATGGTCGCCGGCCCCGCGTGGGAGCGGATGAACGACCTGGCCGACACCGTCATCGGCTACGAGCCCGAGATCGAGGTCGACCCCGTCACCGGCTCCGGAGCCGTCGACCGGAGCGCCCCCGACGGCCTGGACGGCTGGCGCTCCACCGCCGACGATGTCAACGCCGACCTGGTCGACCTCGCCGACGCCCAGGTCCACTCCGTCATGGCCGCCACCGACGCCGCCAGCACCTGGATGTTCAACCTCGCGCTCGGCGGCGGGATCCTCTCCCTGTTCGCCGGGACCGTCGCCTACGGCGTGGCTTCCCGCTCCGCGGCCCGGCTGACCGCGCGGCTGAGCCGCCTGCGTGCCGACACCCTCAGCCTCGCCCGCGACGAGCTGCCCCGCATCGTGCGGCGGCTCTCCGACGCCGAACCGGTCGACCTCGACACCGAGCTGCGCCGCCTCGACCACGGAACCGACGAGGTCGGCCAGGTCGCCGACGCCTTCAACACCGCCCAGCGCACCGCCGTCAGCGCGGCCGTCAAGGAGGCCGAGACCCGCGCCGGCGCAAACCGGGTGTTCCTCGCCATCGCCCACCGCAACCAGTCGCTGGTGCAGCGCCAACTCCAGCTGCTGGACCGCGTGGAGCGCGAGGAGGACGATCCCGACCTGCTCGAAGACCTCTTCCACCTGGACCATTTGGCCACCCGCGGGCGCCGCAACGCCGAGAACCTCATCATCCTCGGCGGCGGGCGCCCCGGCCGCCGCTGGCGCAACCCCATCCCGCTCGTGGACATCCTGCGCGGCGCCATCTCCGAGACCGACGAGTACACCCGGGTGAAACTGCGCGGCGTACCCGAGCTCTCCCTGTCGGGCTCGGTCGTCGCCGACGTCATCCACCTGCTGGCCGAGCTCGTCGAGAACGCCACCGCCTTCTCGCCGCCGCACACCGTGGTGCACATCCACAGCGAGGTGGTGCCCAAGGGCGTCGCCGTGGAGATCGAGGACCGCGGCCTGGGCATGAGCGCCTCCGTGCTGGAGGCGGCCAACGTCACCCTGGAGCAGGTGCCGGAGTTCGACGTCATGGCGCTGAACCAGGACTCCCGACTCGGCCTGTTCGTGGTGGCCCGGCTCGCGGCCAAGCACGACATCAGGGTGCGGCTGTGCCCCTCGCCCTACGGCGGCACGCGCGCGGTCGTCCTCGTCCCCGCCGCGCTGATCTCGCAGGCCGAGATCCCGGGGCCGGAGCGTCCCGGCGGCGCGCCCGCGCCGACCGGTCCGGTCCGTACCGACGGCGACCCGCTCACCGCGGTGCGCGCCGCCGGACGCAGCCCCGCCGACGAGCCGTCCGGCGCCCGGCAGGTGCAGCCGGGCGGGCTGCACGGGCCCGCCCAGCCCGCCCTGCCGATGCGCCGGGAGAGCTCGGCACGGCACGGACTTCCCGACAACGGCGTCTCGGCAGCGGGAGGCGGACACCCCGAGGCCGGCGAAAGCCCCGCCCAGCGGGAGCCGGCCGATCGACACGACGCACCGGGCCAGGCCGGCGCCGCCGCTCCGCCGCCGGCCGAGGGCGGCGACGGCGGGCGCCCGTCCCTGCCCCGCCGCCGCCGGCAGGCCAACCTCGCGCCGCAGCTGCGCCGGGAGCCCGATCCGGGGGACACCGACGATCCGGGCTCCGGCGCGCCCGTGCGCGCCCGCGCGCCCGAGGACGCCCGCCGGATGATGAGCGCCTTCCAGATCGGTACCCGCAGGGGGCGCGAGGAGTCCGACGACGCGGACGGGCCGGAGGGGGCCGCGGCCGGAGAACGGGCCGAACCCGCCGAGGCGGTCGACGGGCACCGCCCCGACCCGCGCGCGGCGGAGGGACCGGCAGGAGCACATCGCCCCGACGGTCCGGGCGATGACACGGGGGGAGCCCGACGGCCGCCCGCGCCGGTCGGCGCGGCAGGGGAGCGCCCCGCAGGGCGGTCGGCGGGCCTACACACGGGAGAGAGCGAATGATGATGCAGAACAACCACGCCGCAGGCGATCTGAACTGGCTGCTCGACGACCTCGTCGACCGCGTCGTCGGCGCCGAGCACGCGATCGTGCTGTCCGCCGACGGCCTGCTCATCGGGCGGTCCCGCGGACTCACCCCCGAGGACGCCGAGCACCTCTCCGCGGTCGCCTCCGCCTTCCAGAGCCTGGCCCGCGGTACCGGCCGGCAGTTCGGGGGCGGAGCCGTGCGCCAGACGGTCGTCGAGATGGAGCGCGCCTACCTGTTCGTGACCGCGGCGGGCGAGGGCGCCTGCCTGGCGGTGCTCGCCGACGAGACCGCCGACGTCGGCCTGATCGCCTACGAGATGAACATGCGCATCAAGCGGGTCGGGCAGTTCCTCAGCTCGGCACCGCGGTTCCCCGAGTCCATGGCGGCGGGGAGCTCCGGATCATGAGGGGAGCGGGCGAGCACCGCCGCGGTGGACAGCGCCCCGCGCACGTCCGCGAACCCGCGGCCGAGCGCGAGCCCCCTCCAGCCGCCCCGGCACCCCTCGGCGGCTGGGACGCCGCTCCCGGCGCCGAGGCGGTGTGGGGCGCCTCCGCCCCGGCCGGCGGCGCCCGCGACGCGGCCGAGGAGCTCCTGCGGCACCGGCGCCAGCGCGGCGGCCACGACGGGTCGCTCCCGCGCCACGGCGCCGCCGGACCGCTGGTCCGGCCCTACACCGTGACCGGCGGCCGCACCCGCCCGGCCGAGGCCGGGCTGGACATGATCAGCATCGTGGTGGCCACCCGGGAGCGGGTGGACTGGGGCCCCTTGGAGCCCGAGCACGCCGCGATCCTGCGGCTGTGCGGCCGCCCGGTGTCCGTCGCCGAGCTCTCGGCCCAACTCGACCTTCCGATGACCGTGGTAAAGGTGCTGCTGGGCGACCTGATCGCCAACGGCGACGTCCTCGCCCGCGCGCCGATGCCCGCGTCGGACCCACCCCACATGAGCGTCCTGCAGGCGGTACTCGATGGCATCCGCAGACTCTGACAACGGCACGGCCCCCGGCGCAGACCCCGGCGGCGAGCCCGGCGGGCACATTCCGCTGGCCGTCAAGATCCTGGTGGCCGGCGGCTTCGGCGTCGGCAAGACGACCCTCGTCGGCTCGGTCAGCGAGATCGAGCCGCTGAGCACCGAGGAGGTGATGACCGAGGCCAGCATGGGCGTCGATGACCTCGGCGGCGTCGAGGAGAAGACCACCACCACCGTCGCCCTCGATTTCGGGCGCATCACCGTGAATCAGCAGGTCGTCCTTTACCTGTTCGGTACGCCCGGCCAGGGCCGATTCTGGTTCATGTGGGACGAGCTCGCCGAGGGGGCCCTCGGCGCGGTGGTGCTCGCCGACACCCGGCGGCTCGACACCTGCTTTCCGGCGGTGGACTTCTTCGAGCGGCGCCGGATCCCCTTCGTCGTCGCCGTCAACCTCTTCGACGGCGCCTACGACTACGGCACCCAGGAGGTCCGCGAAGCGGTCGACGTAGGCGCGGACGTCCCCATCGTGCTCAGCGACGCCCGCGACCGGGAGTCGAGCAAGGCCGTCCTCCTCGCACTCGTGGAGCACGTGATGCGCCGACGCAGCCCGGCGACGACCGGCAGACCGCTACCATAGGCCCACGTTCCTGCCCGCGATCCCCCCGCAGTCCGAGGTCCGGCGCCGTTTCGGGCGACGAAGACCGGGCTTCGGGCGAGATCATCACTCACTAGTCGTTAGCATTCTTCGCGTGAACCCTGACAGTATGCATAACCCGGACAGACTGCCCCCTCGGGATCTTCCGCGGCGCCGCTCCGGCCGCCACCGCAACCCGCTGTCCTTCGACAGCTGGGTGGGGACCCCGACCCTCGTCCTCGCCGTCCCCGCCGCCGCCGACACCGGGGCCGAGGGATCCGACGGCGCCGGCATCGGCGAGCAGATGGCCGACCTCGTCCGCTCGTACCGGCCCGAGGTCACCATCAAGCACGGCCGCGCCGGAAGCGGCGACCTCGTCGAAGCCCTCGCCGACCTGGAGGAGCGCGACGATCACCCGCTGCGGGGTGTCGTCGTCCCCCTGGTCACCGGACCCCACCGGGCCACCGCGGAGGCCGTGGCCGCCGCCGTCGAGGAGGCCGGCGCCGACGCGCGCGTCACCGAGGCGCTGGGCCCGCACCCGATGCTCGCCGAGACGCTGCACCTGCGGCTGGCCGAGGCCGGCTTCGTGCGCGCCGACCGGATGCGCCTGATCAGCGTGGTGGCGCCCGGAACCCAGATGACCGACGGCGTCGTGGTGGGCGCGGTCGGCGGCCCCGAGGCCGTCAACGCGGCGGGGGTCACCGCGGTGCTGCTGGCGGCCCGGCTCGGCATCACCGTGCTGCCCGCCGACATCGAGGACCGGGCGAGCATGGACGACGCCTTCCACCAGCTGTCGACCGCCGGCTGCGCGCGCCCGGTGATCGCGCCCAGCGTGGTGGGCCCGGAGGTCCCCGCCGCACGCCTGGAGCAGCTCGCACAGCACTACGGCGCCCGTGCGAGCGCTCCTCTGGGCGCGGGCAGCACCCTCGCCAAGATCGCCGCGCTGCGCTACGCCGAGGTGCTGAACACCCTGGGCGCCGAGACCCCGCCGACGGCCGAGGACATCCCCGCGCCGGTGGGCTCGCGCCACCGCCCGGAGAGCTGACCGGCGCCCCGCTGCCCTCGGTGGCGCGAGCACGCGCGCCGCCGAGGACGGCGGGGTCCGCTGTATTCCTGTCACCGAATGTGATCGTTCTGCAACACGGCGGGGCCGATCTTCGGTAGCGTCTGTGGTTCCAGGTTGGGGGGACCATGGACGAACATCGACCGACCATACGCAGGCAGCTCACCCGTATCGTGCTGATACCCGGCGTCAGCTTCCTGGTGCTGTGGGCGGCCACGGCGGCCGTCGAGACCTACCAGGCGGGCTCGCTGCTGCTGTCCGTCGCCCACGGACGCGACGGCATCGCCGCTTTCGACCGCCTCGCCGACGACCTGCGGAGCGAGCGCCGCCTCACCCAGGTCCACCTCGGCGATCCCGACGACGCGCGGGTGCGCCGCGCCCTGGAGGACCAGCGCGAGCGCACCGACGCCGCCGCCCAGCGCGCACACGGGTTCGCCGCCGGCCTCGGCTCCGCTCCGCAGAGCGAACCGCTGCCCGGCACCCGCGCCTTCGCGCCGGACAACGCCCGCCTCGACGACGTGCGCGCCGCGGTCGACGACGGCGGAGCCGGCCGCAGCACCGCGCTGAACTCCTACAGCGACCTCGTCGACGCGACCGCCGCGGCCACCGGCGCCCTGCTGCGCCCGCTGGAGCGGGGCGCGAGCCTGCCCGAGGCCGAGCTGGCCCGACGGCTGGCCACCGCACACGAGCAGTTCGCCCGCTCCGACGCCCTGCTCGCCGGCTCGATCGCGGCCGGCGGCATGGGTTACCAGGAGACCGCGCACTTCACCTTCCTCACCGCCTCCTACCGCGACACCCTCGCCGACGCCTCCGACGACATGAGCGGCGCGACCCTGCGCCGCCACGAGTCGCTTGTGGCCTCCAACGCCTGGAGCGCCGCCGAGCGGCTCAGCCGCTCCGTGGTCACGCGTCCCCCGGTGGCCGACGGCGGCGAGGCCGCCTGGAACTCCGAGGTCGGCGTGGGCGCCCGCGAGTGGGACCGAGCGGCCGGCGCGGCCGAACCCGGGCTGGGCGCGATGGCCTCCGCCCAGACCGACCGGGCCGTGGACTCCGCGTGGAACGCCGCGGTGCGCCGCCTGGCCGCGGGCGCCGCCGGCGGAGCGCTCACCCTCGCTGCCGGAGCCGCCGCCATCTACGCGGCCATCCGCTCCTCGCGCAGGCTCACCGCCCGGCTGCGCCGCCTGCGCGACGACGCCCTCGCCCTGGCCGAGACCCGCCTGCCCGCCATCACCTCCCGCGCCCGCTCCGGTCGCAGCGTCGACGTCTCCGCGGAGCTGCCGCGGCTGGACTACGGCGGCGATGAGCTCGGCCAGGTCGCCGAGGCCTTCGACACCGCCCAGCGCACGGCGGTCGGCGCCGCCGTGAAGGAGGCCGAGATCCGCCGCGGCGCCAACCGCGTCTTCCTGGGCATCGCCTACCGCAACCAGACCCTCGTCCAGCGCCAGCTGCGCATGCTGGACGAGATCGAGGCCGACGAGGAGGATCCCCGCTCCCTGCGCCGCCTGTTCGCCCTCGACCACCTCGCCACCAGGGCGCGCCGCTACGCCGACAACCTGATCATCCTCGGCGGCGCCGGCTCCGCCCGCCGCTGGCGCGAACCCCTGCCGCTGGCCGATGTGCTGCGCGGCGCCATCACCGAGACCGAGGACTACGACCGGGTCCGGCTGACCTCCGCTCCGCGCGCCCGGCTCAGCGGCGCCGCGGTCGCCGACGTGGTGCACCTGCTGGCGGAGCTGATCGAGAACGCCACCCAGTTCTCGCCCCGCAGCAGCACGGTCGACGTCAACTGCGGCCGCGTGAGCGGCGGCGTCGCCGTCGAGGTCGAGGACCGCGGCCTGGGCCTGACCGACCAGGGCTACGCCGAGGCCGCCCGCGTGCTGGGCGAGCCGCCGGAGTTCGACGTCATGGCCCTGCCCGAGGAGCCCCGCCTCGGCCTGTTCGTCGTGGCGCGGCTGGCCGCGCGCCACGGCGTGGCGGTACGGCTGCGCCCTTCGCCCTACGGCGGCACGAGTGCCACGGCGGTCATCCCCGACCACCTGCTGGAGTGGGCCCCGGCCGGGGTCGAGCCGCCGCCTGCCGCACCGGCCGACCTGGCCGAGCACCGCTCGGGCGTCGGCAACGGCCACGGAGAGCGCGATGGACGCGGGTAGACGCGCGCCCGATGCCGACCCCGGGCGCCTGGTCCGCCCCTTCGCGATCGGCATCGACGGAGCACCCGCCACCAGTGGGCTGGACCTGCTCACACGCGTCACGGCGCAGCGGCCGCCCGGCTCCGACGACCACCTGCGCCCCGAACGCGAGTCGCTGCTGCGGCTGGCCGCGTCGCCGCAGACCGTCGCCGAGCTCGCCGCCCTGGTCGGGCTGCCGCTGAGCGTGGCCAAGATGCTGATCGCCGACATGGTCGAGGCCGGCGACCTGACGTTGTGCGCCAACGCCCAGTCCGTTCCGGGCGAGGACGTCCTGCACATGCTCCTGGAGGGACTTCGCGCCCTGTGACACCGCCGTGCGGGCGCGCGCCGCCCGCCGGGGCGGCCCCCGGGCAGCGCGCGCGGCCTTGCTACGTTTCGCGGATGAGCATCGAACGCATCGGGATCATCGGTGGCGGGATCATCGGACTCGCTCTGGCCAGGTGGGTCACGCAGAACCGGCCCGGCGCCCGCGTCACCGTCCTGGAGAAGGAGGACGCGGTCGCCCGGCACCAGACCGGGCACAACAGCGGAGTCGTGCACGCCGGCCTGTACTACCGCCCGGGTTCGCTCAAGGCCCTGCTGTGCAGGCGGGGAACGTCGCTGCTGCGCGAGTACTGCGCCGAGCGCGGCCTGCCCTACGAGGAGGTCGGCAAGGTTCTGGTCGCCCACGACGACGAGGACGCGGCCCGGCTGGACGGCATCGAGCGCCGCGCCGGGGCCAACGGGGTGCCGGGCGTCACCCGGCTCGGTCCTGAAGGGCTGCGCGAGATCGAGCCGCACGTCAGCGGCGTGGCCGGCCTGCACTCGCCCACCACCGCGACCACCGACTTCATCGCGGTCGCCGAGGCGCTGGCCGACGACGTGCGCAGGGCCGGCGGCCGCATCGTGCTGGGCGCCCCCGTGATCGCGCTGCGCCAGGACACCGACAAGGCGGAGGTACTCACCGGCGACCCGCGGGGCGAGCGGGTCCGGCGCTCCTTCGACCGGGTGATCATCTGCGGCGGCCTGCACAGCGACCGCCTCGCCCGCATGGCGGGCGCGCCCGCCGAACCCCGCATCGTGCCCTTCCGCGGCCAGTACCACGAACTGGCGCGCGGCAGCCGCTATCTGGTGCGGGGCCTGGTCTACCCGGTGCCCGACCCGCGCTACCCGTTCCTGGGCGTGCACCTGACGCGGCACGTCCACGGTGAGGTGATGGCCGGACCCAACGCGATCCTGGCCGCCGCGCGCGAGGGCTACCGGCTGCGCGACGTGCTGCCGCGCGACCTCGCCGACGTCGCGGCGGCGCCGGGGTTCTGGCGGCTGGCCCGCCGCCATTGGACCATGGGCGTGCGCGAGATGGCGGTCTCGGCCTCCTCCGCCGTGTTCGCCCGCCAGGCCCGCCGCCTCATACCGGCGATCACCGCCGCCGACCTGCGCCCGGCGCCCTCGGGGGTGCGCGCCCAGGCGCTCACCCGCCGGGGCGAGCTGCTCGACGACTTCGCGGTCGACGCCCACGGGCGGTTCTCCTGTGTGCGCAACGCGCCGTCCCCGGCGGCGACGTCGTCGCTGGCCATCGCCGAGCACCTGGGCGAGAACGTGCTCTTCGGCTGAACAGCGGCGCGGCGGCGGTGCGCGCCCGAGCGCGCACCCCCGCCGCGGAGTGGGGCGGTGAAAGCTCAGCAGGCGGAGTCGAGCAGGTCCTCCAGCGCTGCGACCTCGGCGGAGTCGGCGCTGAGGTCCCACTCGTACTTGACGTTGATCCAGCTCTTGGCGTAGTCGCAGTGCACGGCGGTGCGCTCGGGCATCCACTCCGCGGGGTCGTCGGCGCCCTTGGAGCTGTTGCTGGAGATGCTGACGGCCCACAGCTGCGGCGTGGACAAGTCGTTGGCGAAGGACTCGCGGCGCGACGTGGACCAGGTGTCGGCGCCGGAGTACCAGGCCTCGGCCAGCGCCACCATGTGGTCGACGCTGACCTCGGAGGGGTCGGAGGTGGTGAAGCCGTCGTAGGGGCTGGTCCAGCTGCCGGAGTCGGGGTAGCAGTCGGCGCCGACCTGGACGCCGGATCCGTCCCGGCGCAGCACCGTCTCGCGTGCGTTGCAGTTGCCCTCGACCGCCGACCAGTGCGGGAACAGGTCGCGGTCGTAGTCGGAGGAGGAGCCCTCCGGCTCGGTCCGCAGCTGTGCGAGCTGGTCCCGGGCCTCAGCGAGCCCGGGCGGCGGTGGGGGCGCCGCCTGGGCGGGAGCGGCCGCGGACAGGAGCAGGGCGAGGGCGGCGAGCACGGCCGCGGCCGCGGACGCGGCGGGACGCAGGGGGCCTGGCATTCGGCTCTCCAAAACCTGAGCGGGGGTTTTCGGACACCACGAGGCTGCCCCGCGGTCGGTGATCGGCGAAACACGCGGGGTGTGAACAATCCCTTACTCCGGATGACCGTAATCCGACACGGCAGGCCGGGCGGCCCTCGCGCCGGCGGCCCCTGCCCCGAATCGGCGCGGCGGTCGCCTGCTCAGCCGGGTTCGGCCGCCCCACCCGGTCCCTGCTCGAAACCTCCAGCGTGCGGCCACTCCCGCAGCGACCGCACCAGCGCCTCCACAACGACCTCGAAACTGCCGTCCACGCTCTGCGGGAGACCGAAACCTCCGCGCAGCTCCAGGTCGACGAAGCCGTGCAGCGTACCGCGGAGCCAGCGGATGACATCGATCAGCGCTTCGTCGGGCAGACCGAAACCCGCGAGAATTGAGGCCAGGACCTCGACCGAGCGGTAGAAGACGGCCGCGGCCTCCTCGTCCTCCTCGGGCCGCGGCGCCTGCTGCAGCGCCGCGTACCGCCCCGGACGCGTGCGGGCGTAGTCGCGGTAGGCCCGGGCCACCGCCCGCAGCGCGTCGGCGCCGGAGCGGCCGATCGCGGCGTCGCCGAGCACGCGGGCGAACTCCGCGGCCGCCGCCGTCGCGACCTCGCGGCGCAGCGCCTCCAGCCCGCCGACGTGCTTGTACAGGCTGGGCACCGCGACACCGCAGCGCTTGGCCACAGCGGCAAGGGACAGCCGGTCGAACCCCTCTTCGTCGCAGACCCGCGCGGCCTCCTCGGTCACCGCCGCGGGGCTCAGCCCGGCCCTAGCCACGGGGGTGGGGGAGCCCGGGCTCGCCCCGGTCCGCGGGCGCAAAGGCGAGGACGGCGCTGGCGACGGTCTCGGCCTGCTGCGCCTGCGGATAGTGGCCGGACTCGGGGACCATCAGCACCTCCGCGCCCAGCCGCTCGCCCATCCAGGCGGCCTCGGCGGCCGGGTCGGGCCAGTCGGAGTCCAGCTCGCCCATCACCACCAGGGCGGGTGCGCGCACGTCGTCGAGGCGGGCGGGCACGGGCCGGTAGGAGTTGGCGATGACGGATCGGACGGCACGGTAGCGCTGCGGCGGCGAGAGCTGTGCGCGGATGGCGGCGAGGTGGTCCGCGTGGTCGTCGGCGGTGCGTCCGGCGAAGAGGCCGGAGAGGTACTTGTGCACGAGTCCGGGGCCCCACGGGCGAAGGAACATCGCCCGCATGGACTGCTCCTTGAGCCGGCCGGCGCCGTCGCCGCGCAGGAACGCCCCGATCAGGACCAGGCCCTGGACCAGCTCCGGGCGGGTCGCGGCGAGCCAGGCCGCGGCGGTGCCGCCCAGGGAGTTGCCGACGAGCAGAGCAGGGCCGCCGCCCAGCTCCTCCACGAGGGCGGCCGCGTCTCCGGCGATCGCCAGGGTGGAGTAGTCGGTGAACGAGATGTCGCTGTCCCCGTGGCCGCGCAGGTCCATCGCGGCCACGCGGTAGCCGGCCGCGGCCAGCTCCGGCGCGAGGTGGCGGTAGGTGCCGCGGACGTCGGCCATCCCGGGGATGCACACGACCAGCGGGCCGGTGCCGTCCGCGCCGTGGAGGTCGTAGGCGATCCGGCCCTCGGGGCGCTGCAGGTACCTCATGTCGGTCTCCCTTGTTCGGCTCGGCGATCGTGGCTAATACCTATAGCCAATAAGCTAATGGTATTAGAGAAGCCTGTCAACGCTCCAGGTGAACCTCGTGGGGCGACATCCGCGGGCGCAGTCCGGACGCAGCGGATACGGTGGACGGAGTTCGACCGCAACCACGACGGCCCCGCGCCGCCCCGGCGCGGAGGGCCCTACGACGGAAAGACGACCGTGACCGACATCATCGACGAACTCGAATGGCGCGGACTCCTCGCGCAGACCACCGACCTTGACGAACTCCGCAAGGCGCTCGCCGATGGCCCGGTCACCGTCTATTGCGGCTTCGATCCCACAGCGGGCAGTCTGCACGTCGGCCACCTCACCCAGATCCTCTCCCTGGCCCGGTTCCAGCGGGCAGGACACCGGCCGATCGCGCTCGTCGGCGGCGGCACGGGGCTGATCGGCGACCCCAAGCCCAGCGCCGAGCGCGCCCTGAACTCGGTCGAGACCGTCGAGGAGTGGGTCGGCACCCTCGGCCGCCAGCTCTCGGCGTTCCTGCGCTTCGCCCCCGAGGGCGCCGGCGCGGCCACCGACGCCCTGATGGTGGACAACGGCGAATGGCTGCGCGCCATGAGCGCAGTCGACCTGCTCCGGGACGTGGGCAAGCACTTCAGTGTCAACCAGATGCTGGCCCGCGAGACGGTGCGCAGCCGCCTCGACGGTGAGGGCATGAGCTACACCGAGTTCAGCTACGTGCTGCTGCAGTCCTACGACTACGTCGAGCTCTACCGCCGCCACGGCACCACGCTGCAGATCGGCGGCAGCGACCAGTGGGGCAACATCACCGCGGGCCTCGACCTGATCCGCCGCATGGAGGGCAACGAGCCGCACGGGCCGGCCCACGGGCTGACCACTAACCTGCTCACCAAGGCGGACGGCAGCAAGTTCGGCAAGACCGAGTCCGGGACGGTGTGGCTGGACCCCGGCCTCACCAGCCCCTACGCCTTCTACCAGTTCTGGTTCAACGCCGACGACCGCGACGTCGCGCGCTACCTGCGGGTGTTCAGCTCCCGCTCCCGCGAGGAGATCGAGGACCTGGAGCACCATACGGAGGAGCGCCCGGCCGCCCGCGCTGCGCAGCGCGCCCTGGCCGAGGAGCTGACCACCCTGGTGCACGGCGAGGAGGAGTGCCGCAAGGTGATCGATGCGAGCCGCGCGCTCTTCGGGCAGGGCGACCTCGCGGCCCTTGACGCCCGGACCCTGGGTGCCGCGCTTGCCGAGGTGCCCCACACCACCGCGACCGGTCCGGTGGAGGACGGCCCCGCGGTGGTCGACCTGCTCGCGGAGACCGGCCTGGTGCCGAGCAAGTCGGGGGCCCGGCGCACGATCCAGGAGGGCGGGGCCTATCTGAACAACACCAAGGTCGCCGACATCGACGCCCGTATCGGCCCGGACGACCTGCTGCACGGGCGCTACCTGGTGCTGCGCCGGGGCAAGCGAAGCGTCGGCGGGGTGATCCTCGACCGGGGCTGAGCGCGACCGGGGCCCGCGGCGCGATCACAGGCGCGGCGGCCGGCGGCGGGGGAGCGGGGCGACCGAGGGCTCCCGCCCGCCGCCGCCGAGGTTCCGGTCCGCGGGCCAGGCGAGCGGTACCGGCGGGAACAACGGCTCGGGCGGATGTGTTTAGCCCGTGTGACCGAGGGGCAGGACCCTCGGTGGAACAGAACGACTTGACCTACCGCGCGGCGAGCGCCGACCTGCCGAAGGCCGACCCCCACCGCGTGAGCGCGGGACCGGAGCCCGATCCGCCCTCCGACCGCCCCCCTGGACGGTCTGCGGAGCAGGATGATCGGCCTGATTTGACGTCTCCGCGCGCGGAACCTATCGTATGTAGGCCGATGCGGGCCGGTGGACAGCCGTCGAAGGCGTCCGAGCCGAACCGCAGTCGAGACCCAGGAAATCAAGGCATGCGCGATCAGTGTGCCTGGTAACCTCGAATGAAGAAACCGGCCGCCGCAATCGGTGCGCCGGCGACTTCGGAGAACGAGTCGGAGCCAACGGCGGCCAATTTGGCCGTTTCGCGGCGGACTGGTAAATTCGAAGAAGTCAGAGCGAATCCGCCGAAACGAACGAATCGGTTCCCGGATTCGCCGGGAGATTCCGTCTCTTGGGAAGAGCCTGAGCGGGCCCGCAGGGTTGCGGG
>NZ_BAABIK010000021.1:0-105326 GCF_039542725.1 Streptomonospora halophila
CGAGCGCGCGCCCGGCGCGCTCGGCCGGCGGCGCGCGGGCGGGCGAGCGCGCCGGTGCGGCCGTGGGCGCCGTGCTGGCACTGGCCTCCGTGGCGCTGCTGCCCGGCCTGCTGTGGGGCGCGGCCGGTCGGCTCGAACCGGTCGACTACCCGGCCGAATGGCACCGCGTGCAGCGCCTGGTCGACGGCGACCCGCGCCCCGGCCGGGTGCTGGTGCTGCCCTGGAGCGCCTACCGCGGTCTTGACTGGCGCGGCGACGGACGTAGGGTCGTCGTACTCGACCCCGCCACCAAGCTGTTCGAGCGCCGCACCGTCTGGAACGACGACCTGCGGGTCGGCGGCGCCGGCGGAGTCCGCCTCGCCGAGGGCGAGGACCCGCTCGCCCGCCGGGTCGGCCGGCTGCACGACGCCCGCCCGGGAGTCCGCGCCTACACCGCGTCCCTCGGCGAACTCGGCATCCGGTACGTCCTCGTCGAGCTCCCCGCTGCGCGGCGGCTCGACGGCGCCGGCGCGGCCGCCGCCCTCGGCCCCCTCGCGGTCGATAACAGGTTCTCGCCTCGCTCGGGCGGTCCGGTCGCCGTGCACAGCGGCGACGGCCTGCTGCTGCTCGAAGTGCCGGATAAGCATGTGGATCCGGCAGACGACGCGCTAACGGGCTTGGAAGCCTCGACATGGTTCGTTACAGTTGGGGCACTTATCTGGTCGTTAGGTGTATCAGGTTCTAGTCTCGTTTCCAGGCGTACCGGACCGCTCAAAGGCGCGGTATCGCGGAAGGAGAACCCCACGTGATCAAAATCGTCGCCGCCTGTGTCATCGGAGCGGCCCTGGCCGGTGGACTGGCCTTCATCGGCACCACAGTCGCCACCGAGACCTCGTCGTCGGCGGAGCCGGTGAACCAGTCGCTGTACAACTACGGCGACCGCTGACCCGGCGCGCCTCCACCCCCGGCCGAGCCCCCGCCCGGGCCGATCGACCGGACCGCCCGCCCCTGGCGGCCCCGGCCCCAGGACGGCGGGCGCGTCCGCCGCGCCGAAAGTCGCCCGCATCCCCCTGCGCGGTCCACACCGACCCCGCCCCGGCCGTGCGCCGCCTTCCGCCCCGTCGTCCGGGCGCCGCATCCGGCGGCCGCCCGCCCGCCGGATGACCGGGTGCAACGGGCGGAACAGGAGAGCATGTGGCGTTCCAGCAGATCCCCCTCTTCCCGGAGTACCCCGAGGTCGGCCCAGGGCGCCTGCGGGCGGCTCCGGTCGCCGCGGCCGAGACGGGCTCCGCCGAGGACGCGGACGTCCCCGCACCGGCCCGGGACGCCGGACCGGCCGCGTCTTCGACCGGATCCGCGCAGGAGGCGGCGGGCCCGCGGCTGGACGGCGTGCGCGCCGTCATGATCAACTGGCGCGACCCCTGGCAGGCGGCCGCCGGCGGCGCCGAGGAGTACGCCTGGCGGATCAGCCGCCACCTCGCCGCCCGCGGCGCCGTGGTCGCCTTCCTCACCAGCCGCGAGCCCGGACAGGCCCGCGTCGAGACCCGCGAGGGCATCGTCATCCGCCGCATGGGCGGCAAGTTCACCGTCTACCCGCTGGTGATGCTCTGGCTGCTGCTGTGGCGCCGCGAGTTCCACGCCGCCCTCGACTGCATGAACGGCATCCCCTTCTTCTCCCGCCTGGTCCTGCCGCGCCGCACCCGGGTGATCAGCGTCGTGCACCACGTCCACGACCTCCAGTTCGACGCCTACTTCAGCCGCCCGCTGGCCTGGTTCGGCAGGTTCGTCGAGAGCGCCGTCGCCAGCCGGGTCTACCGCAACTGCCCCACCGTGACGGTCTCGGAGTCCTCCCGCCGCGCGATGCGCGAGAAGCTGCGCTGGCGCGCCCCCATCACGGTCGTGCACAACGGGAGCCCGCCGCGCCAGCCGGTGGCCCCCGACCGCTTCCTCAGTGAGGCCGAGACCGGTTCGCCCGCCATCGTCAGCCTGGGCCGGCTCGTGGTGCAGAAGCGCGTCTCGCGCATCGTGGACATCGCGCGCGACCTGCGCGGCTCCTACCCCCAGCTGCGCGTGCACGTCGTCGGCCGCGGCCCCGAGAGCGCGACGCTGGCCGAGCAGGTCGAGCACGACGGGCTGCACGACCACGTCCGGCTGCACGGCTACCTGCCCGAAGAGCAGAAGAACGCCGTCCTGGCGGGGTCGCTGCTGCACGTCACGGCCTCGGAGTTCGAGGGCTGGGGTCTGACCGTGATCGAGGCGGCCGGACTGGGCGTTCCCACGGTCGCCTACGATGTCGACGGCCTCCGCGATTCGGTGCGCCATGGCGAGACCGGCTGGCTGGTACGTGAGGGGGAGGAACTGAGCGACGTCGTCGCCGCGGCGCTGCGGGAGCTGAGCGACCCCGTGCGCGCCGCCCGGATCCGCCGCGCCTGCCGCGAGTGGGCCGCCCGCTTCACCTGGGAGGGCAGTGGCGCGGCCATGGCCCGGCTCGTCACCGGCGAGCCCGCCGACACCCGCGCCGCGGGGCAGGACGGCCCCCGGCCGCCCGCCCCTGCGGCCGCCGCCCGTGTCCGCCGCGACCGGGTGGGCGCGGACACCGCGGCCGCCCGCCCCGGCACCGGCCCCGCGACCCGCCCCGCGAAGGCCGCCCGGTGACCGACGCCCGACCCGGGGCGCGGCGCGACGACGAGCCTGACGCGGAACAGGCGCCGGACCGCGCCGGGGCGGACGGAGCCGCGAGCCCCTCCACCGACGTCCGCGCCGAGCCCGCACCCGACGGCGACCCCGCCGGCGCCCGCCCCGGCGCACCCGGCGCCGTCCGCGCCGAGCCCGAGACGCCCGCCGAGTCCACCGCCGACGACACCGCGCTGCTGCGCCGCCTCAAGCTGCTGGGTGCGAGCCTGCTGCTGTGCGGGATCGCGCTGAGCCTCGACCCAGCGAAGATCGTCGGCGACACCAAGATCGACCTGACGATCAACCCCTTCGGCTTCCTGCAGCGCGCCCTCCATCTGTGGGACCCCTCCTACTTCGGCCAGCTGCAGAACCAGGCCTACGGCTATTTCTTCCCCAACGGCCCCTTCCACGCGCTGCTCATCGCCCTGGACATGCCCGAATGGCTGGTCCAGCGCGTGTGGATGTCGGTGCTGCTGTGCGCGGCGTTCCTGGGCGTCGTCAAGCTCGCCGAAGCCCTGGGCATCGGCTCCCTGCACACCCGCATCCTGGCGGGCGCCGCCTACGCCCTGGCCCCGCGTGTGCTGACCCTGCTGTCCTACAACTCCGCCGAGCTGCAGCCGATGATGCTGCTGCCGTGGATCGTGCTCCCGCTGGTGTACGGCACCCGCCACGGCCGACCGCCGATGCGCATGGCGATGCTGTCGGCCCTGGCCTTCCTGTTCTGCGGCGGCACCAACGCCGCATCCGAGCTGGCCGTGCTCGTGGTGCCCTTGGTCTACCTGCTCACCCGCGCCCGCGGGCCGCGCAAGCGGCGGCTGCTGGCCTGGTGGCTGACGGCGCTGTTTCTGGCGTCGTTCTGGTGGATGGTCCCGCTGCTGCTCATGGGCCGCTACGTGTTCTCGTTCATGCCCTACACCGAGGACGCGGCCACCACCACCGGCGTCACCACGCTGACCAATGCCCTGCGCGGCGCCGACAACTGGATGGGCTACGTGCCCGTGCCCGGTCAGCCCGCGCTGCCGGCCGGCGCCGAGCTGTCCACCGACCCCTGGATGGTCGCGGCCACCGCCCTGGTCGCCGGCCTCGGCCTGGCCGGGCTGGTCAACCGGGGCACGCCCGAGCGGCTCTTCCTGATCACCTCGCTGCTCACCGGTACCGCGATCGTCGTGGCGGGCTACACCGGCGCACTGACGGGCCCCTTCGCCGAGACGATGCGCGACCTGCTCAACGGCCCGCTCAGCCCGTTCCGCAACATCCACAAGTTCGACGCGCTCATCCGGCTGCCCGTCGTGCTCGGCCTGGCCCATCTGCCCCTCGTGCTCGCCCGCGACACAGCCGACCGCCGGGCGCGGCGCTCCTCCGCCGAGTCCGCCCCGGCGCGCGCGGGGCTCGCGGCGCGCCTCCTGGCCGGAGCCCGCGGCGACGTGAACGGCGCGGGCACCGCCCCCGACCCCCCGCCCGGCACCGTGTACCGCGCCTCGGCCGCCGTGTGCGCGCTGGCGCTGGCCGCGACGCTGACCCCCGTGGCCACGGTCGGCGTCGCCACCCCCGGCGGGTTCGAGCGCATCCCCGGTTACTGGTACGAGGCCGCGCGCTGGCTGGACTCCCACAACCGCTCCGGCACGACCATGGCGGTCCCCGGCTCCGCCCGCGGCGAGTACGTGTGGGGCCGACCGATGGACGAGCCGATGCAGCCCCTGATGGAGACGGCCTGGGCCAACCACCAGATCATCCCGTGGGGGTCGGCCGGCGTCTCCCGGCTCAACCAGGAGATCGACCAGCGCATCTCCTCCGGCCGCGGTTCGGCCGGGCTCACCGCCACCCTGGCCCGCATGGGCGTCACCCACCTGCTGGTGCGCAACGATTTGGAGCGCGAGAGCCTCAACGGAGGCTGGCCCGCCCGCGTGCACCAGGCGCTGGCCGACTCGCCGGGCATCACGCGCGCGGTCTCGTTCGGCCCCGAGGTCGGCTCCGCCGACAGCGGCCAGGCCTCGCGGTGGTACGACCAGCCCTACCGGGCCCTGGACGTCTACACCGTCGACGGCGCCGCACCCCGCGTGGGGACGGTCCCCGCCGACGAGGCGGTGCGGGTGGCCGGCGGCCCCGAGGCGCTGCTCGATCTCGCCGAGCAGGGCATGCTCCCCGGCGACCGCCCGGTGATCGTCGGCGACGACCCCGGAGCCGAGGACATCGCACCCGAGGACACGGTGGTCACCGACACCGCCCGCCGCCGGGAGGTCGTCTACTCCGACGTGCGACGCAACGTCGGCAACACCCTGACCGCCGAGCAGGACCGGCGCGAAGCCCCGGCGCCCGACATCGCCGACCCCGCCTGGAACGGCTACACCACGGCCGCGCGCTACGAGGGCGTCGCCGACGTCTCCGCCTCCTCCTCCGAGGCCGGCTCCGGCGCCCTGCCCTCCGCCCGCGACCCCGGCCGGATGCCCTTCGCCGCGCTGGACGACGCCCTGGACACCTCGTGGCGCTCCAGCGCGTTCGCCGGAGCGGTGGGCCAGTGGCTGGAGATCGAGTTCGAGGAGCCGCGCGAGGTCGGCGAGCTGTCCATCGCCTTCGAGCGGCTGTCCGGCGAGCCGCCTCCGGCCCGCATCAGCCTGATCACCGACGACGACCGCACCAGCGCCCCCGTCGCACCCACCGAGGACCCGCAGGAGTTCACCGCACCCGCCGGCGAGACCTCCACGCTGCGCATCCGCGTCGACGAGCTCGCCTGGGAGCCGGAGTACCGGTTCGGCACCCGGGTCGGCATCACCAGCGTGACGATGCCCGGCCTGGAGGCCGAGCGCACGTTGAGCGTGCCCGGTGTCGATGGCGCCGACACGTTCCTGTTCACCGGCTCCACCGGCACCGTGCCCGGCTGCATGGAGGGCTCGCGGGTGTGGGTGTGCAACCCCGAACTGGCGGTCCAGGGCGAGGGCGCCTACACCTTCGACCGGAGCTTCACGATGACCGGCCCGGCTGCGGACGGCGAGCACACCGTCACCGGGCGGGCCGTGGCCACCGACCCCCACGACGTGGAGAACGCCGCCAACCGCGCCGGCGGCTACCCCAAGGTGACCTCGTCCTCCACCTCCGTGGACCACCCCGCCGCGATGGGCCGCAACGCCTTCGACGACGACGCCGCCACCGTGTGGTATCCCGACCCCGACGAGGACGAGCCCTGGCTCGACGTGGAGTTGAAGGAGCGCACCGAGATCGGCGGGCTGCGGGTGGACTTCCCGGGCGGCGCCGCCGCGCCGGTCGAGGTCACCGTCGAGGCCGGAGGCACCGTCCGCAGCGGATGGCTGGACGGCAGCGGGTCGCTGGGCTTCGAGCCCGTCACCGCCGACCGGCTGCGCATCTCCTTCGACCCGCCCGAGGGGCAGCCGCTGGAGGTGGGCCGCGTCGCGCTGCCCGACGTGGAGGCCCTGCCGCCCGTCGAGGGGGGCGACGCCGCCACTCCCTGCGGGCTGGGCCCCGTGCTGCGGGTCAACGAGGAGCGGGTGGAGACCCGAATCGTGTCGGGCACGCTGGAGGACCGGGCCGCAGGACGGCCGCTGCGCTACGAGAGCTGCTCGGACGTGCCGGTGCGCGAGGGCGGAAACCGCCTCGTGGTCGAACCCGGCGACCAGTACCGGGTGCGCTCGGCGGTGCTGAGCGGGACGGACCCCGCTCTGCCCGCCGCGCACCGGCAGGACTCCGGTGACGGCGACGGCGGATCGGGTGAGGGCGGCTCCGGCGAAGTCGAGACGGCCGACGTCGCGTCGGTGTCGGGCTGGGGCAACAGCGAGCGCCGCGTCACCGTCGACGTGGGCGAGGACAGCTTCCTCGTCGTCAACGAGAACTTCAACGAGGGCTGGCGGGCGACCCTCGAAGGGCGCGCGGCGCCGCTGGAGCCGGTGCGCCTGGACGGCTGGAAGCAGGCCTGGCGGCTGCCCGCGGGAACCTCCGGCCAGGTGACCCTGAGCTACACCCCCGACGGCCTCTACCATGCGGCGCTGGCGCTCGGCGCCGTGTTCGCCCTGGCGGTGGCGGTGCTCGCGCTTCGGCGCCCCGTCGGCGAACGGAGCGCGGCCCGCGCCCGGCTTCGCGCGCGCCGCGTCGCCGGCGTCGAGCCCGCGCCCGAAGGCGGGCGGGTCCCGGGCCGCGCGGCCGCGCTGCCGGCGGCGGTCGCCGGTCGTCTGCCGCGCCCCGCACTCGTGCCTCTCGGCGTGGTCTACGGGCTGTGGGTGGGCGGCGCCGCCGGTGCCTGCGCCGTGGGCGGCGCGCTCCTGCTGGTGTGGTGGCTGGGCCGGACCCCGTCGCGGTCCCTGCGCCACGCCAAGCCCGAGCGCCCGGCGCTGGGCGGACGGCTGCTGCAGGTCCTGGCGGGCCCTTGGATCGTGGTGGTGTGCATGGCCGGCGCCGGCGTGTGCCTGGGCGCGGGCACCTACCTGGCGCACCAGATGCCCTTCCACGACCTCAGCGACCTGCTGAGCGAACCGCTGCGCGAATGGGCGCCCCAGGCGCTGTGCCTGCCCGCGCTCGCGCGGCTGGTGATCGCGCTGGGCGACCTGCTCGGCCCGGCCCGCGAGACCGCGCGGGAAGCGCCGCACGCGGGCGCCGCGACCGGCGCGGACGGCTCCGACGATGCGGGCGCGTCCGGCGGCGGCGCCTACCGCGGTGCTCCGGAGCCGGCCGGCGAGCGGGAGGGCGCCGCCGAGGAGGTGCGCACGTGAGCGGGCCCGCCGGCGGCGCCGTGGCCGAGTCCACCGGTCCACAGCCCGCAGAGGCCGCACCCGGGCGCGGCCCGGGTGTGCGCGGCAGGGGCCGCCGCGTCTCGGCGGTGCTCGCGCGCAACGCGCGGCCGGTCGCCGTGGCAGCGGCGGCGTTCCTGCTCACCGTCGCGCTGATGCTGCGGTTCTACGTCGCCGGGGAGCTGGAGCGCATCCCCGCCCGGATCGATCTGACCATGCGGCTGGCCGACGACTCCGCCGCCTATCTCGACACCGGCACCTGGGAGACGGTGCGCGGCGCCGAGGTGGAGCGCACGACCCGGGTGGAGGGCGGCTTCGCGCCCGGCAACCCCGACTGGACCACCTGGAGCATGTCGACGTCGACGGCCGCCCGCGGGACGACGCTGTCCCACGGCGACCGCCGCGTCATCGTGGACCGCGACACGGGCACGGCGGTCAACTGCTGCGGCGAGCACGTCGACGGCGACCGGGCCGTCCGCCAGGCCGGGCTGGTGCTGCTGTGGCCGGCGGGCGGCGGCTGGAAGGAGTACCCCTTCTACGACGCCGACATCCGGGCGGCGCCTCCTATGATCCTCGACGGGCGCGACCGGGTCGGCGGGCTGGCCGTGCGCCGCTACGTGCAGCGCTTCGACGCCACGCAGCTTCCCGACTCCTCCAGCCCCGTGCCCGCGCGGGCCCTGGGCTTGGAGGAGCCGGGCACCGTCCAGGCCAACCGCTGGCTGGAGCTGGAGCGGACCTACTGGGTCGAGCCGGTGACCGGCCGCGTGGTCGACGCCCGCGAGGTGCGCCGCGAGACGCTGCGGCCGGAGAACGGCGGCGGGAGCAGGGTGCTGCTCGACGCCGACCTGCGGATGGCCGAGGAGCTGGTGGAGGCCCGGGTCCGCGAGGCCGAGGAGCTGCGCACCCTGCTGCGGGCGGTGCGCACCTGGCTTCCGGTCGGACTGGGCACGGCGGGCGGACTGCTGTTCCTGGCGGCCGCCGTCCGCGAGCTGCGCGCCCGCCGCACCGCGCCGGCGGCGGAGGACGGCGGCGGCGTTGACCTCAAGTAAGGTTGAGAGTCTAGGTTCGCGGTAGACCGGTCCCGCAGCGCCGGGACGCCCCGCGATACGCAAGGAGACGCGGCGCCATGCCATTCACCGAACACGAGCGCGCCTACCTGGACTCCCAGCACATCGGGCGGCTGTCGACCGCCGGCCCCCGCGGTCCGCACACCCGGCCCGTGGGGTTCGTGCTCAACGACGACGGCACGGTCGACATCGGCGGGATCGCGCTGTCGACCACCCGCAAGTACCGCAACATCGAGGAGCGGCCCGGCAGTGAGGTCTCCTTCCTCGTCGACGACCTGGAGCCCGAGCAGCCCGGCGCCATCGCGCCCGGATGGGGCAGGGGAGTGGAGATCCGCGGCGGTGCCGAGCTGCTCACCGACACCGACCCGCCCATCGCCCCCGGTGCGTTCAGCCGCGAGGTGATCCGCGTCCACCCGCGCCGCATCATCAGCTGGCACCTGAACCCCGACGCTCCCGACGTGCACGGGCGCGCCGCGTGAGGGCGTTCGCGCCGCGTGTTGCCGGTCTTTCCGCGCTGGCCGAGGCGGCCGGTTCTGCGGGCCGGGGTGTGTGCGGTGGGTCGCTCCGTGCTCCTGCGCGGCGCCCCCGCGCCGCTCCCGCCGCGTTTCTCGTCGGCCGCACAGACCCGCCCCGGCTTCTTCCCCGGCCGTGGGGGAGCGGCGCCGTTGCCTGTCGCGGTGCTCCGTGGCGGAGGGACGGCGCTTCGCGCCTGGGGCGGGGGCGGACCCGGGTGCGCCGCGCGCTGGGGACGGACCCGTCGAACGCGCCCTACGAGCGCTTCCGCAGCACCAGCAGAAGGTTCCAGGTGACCACCTCGCGCACTAGCGGAACGCGCACCACGGGCTTGGCCCAGCGGGGGAGGTAGCGCGGCAGCATGTCGACGACCTCGGCGTCGGGTCGGGCCCGCACCCAGCGGATCATCTCCGCCGCCGAGACCGCGAACATGGTGCGGCCGAAGTCGTTCTTGGGGCGGCGGCCGGCGCGCCGCGCGAACCGCTCCGCGGCGTAGCGGCCGCCCAAGTAGTGCCAGGGTGAGGTCTCGTGGCCGCCCCACGGTGACAGCCACAGGGTGTAGGAGAGGTAGACCAGGCCGCCCGGGCGGGTGGCGCGCACCATCTCGGCGGCCATGCCGGGCGGGTCGGGCACGTGCTCCAGCACGTTGGAGGAGAAGCACACGTCGGCCGCCCCGGTGCGCACCGGCAGCCGCAGCGCGCTGCCCATGACGGCGGACTGGGGCAGCCGGCCGTCGCGCAGCCGCAGTTCGGCGGGGTCGGGATCCACGCATACGCTGCGGGCCCCGGCCGCGCGCAGTTCGTCGGCGAAGTAGCCCGGCCCGCCGCCGACGTCGACCACCACCGCGCCCTCCAGACGGGTGTAGGACCGAAGCTGGGCGACCGTGTCGCGCGCCAGGGTGCCGTAGAAGCGGTCGGGATCGGCCTGCTCCTGGCGGAAGGCCGCGAATAGCGCCGCGGACCGCGCCAGCGTCGCCCGGAACGGCTCGCCGGCGGCGCCTCGGCCCGCGCCCGCGTCGGCCCCCGCGTCGCGGCCGTGCTCGCCGTTCACGCGTCCTCCGCGCTGGGCATCCGCACGTAGTGGCGCAGGTGGAGCCAGTGGTCGCCGCCCCAGTACTCCACCGAGTCGGCCACGCGCGCGCCGCTCTTTGCCAGCACCGCCGCGAGCCGGGCGCGCGGGAGCGGGTGCATGCGCATCGGCGCGGGGTAGCCCAGCAGGCGCCGCTGGGCGACCCGGATCAGCGGCCACGGCGCGAACCGGAAGGCCAGCCCCTTGAACGTGGGCCGCTCCCGGTCGGGCACCCCGACCACCATCGCCCCGCCGGGCCGCAGCACCCGCGCGAACTCGCGCAGGTAGCCTTCGGCCAGTTCCGGCGGCAGGTGCTGCAGGACCAGGTCGGTGTAGACCAGGTCGAAGGAGTCGTCGCCGAACGCGGCCAGGTCCGGCCGGTCGTTCAGCCGGAAGTCGATGCGCCCGCCGCTGCGGTCGAGGCGGCGCGCCTCGGCCAGCATCGGCTCGGCGATGTCCACGCCCACGACCCGCTCGAAGCGGGCGGCCAGCGCGTTGGAGAGCCGGCCGGCGCCGCACCCGAAGTCCAGCGCGCGCTCGCGGCCGGGCCGCAGCCCCAGCTCGTCCAGGTGGCGCAGCGCCGCGTCGATCTCCGCGCTCCCCGAGGCGAGGAACTCGTCGTCGTCCCACCCGCCGCCGCGCTTGGCCGGGTCGACGCACACCGCCCACAGCGGCTCGACCGCACCCAGGCGGGTCCAGTCCGCGCGTACCTCGTCGAGTCCCACGGGCCACTCCTCGGCGCTGCCGGAGAACCGGAGTGAACCGGGTTCTCGTTTCGTTATCGCTGCTCTAACAGACATCGGGCGACGATCGCCGATCAAGCTGGAACGTGTTGTATTCTGGCACCCCCGCAGCGGGGGGCGTCAACCGGACCGGACACGTCTGGAGTTTTGGAGCGGCATGAACGACGCCGATGCCCCCGCACCCGCGTCCGGGGCGACCGCCGAGAGCGGGCACACGCCCCAGGAGCCGGAGCCCGCGGACAGCGGTGCCCCCGAACGCGCCGCGTCGGCCGCGCGCCCCGGCGCCCGCGCCGCCGCGCTGGCGAACCGGGCGCTGCGCGACCCGATCGTGCTGGCCGGCGCGGCGCTGATCATCGCCTCGCTCGCGCTCAAGATCCACGTGCTCCAGGCGGCGTACTTCGTCGAGGACGACTTCCTGTTCATCGGCGACGCCGCCGCCACCGACCTCACTCTCGACTACCTGACCGACCTGCACAAGGGCCACATGATGCCGGGCGCCCTGCTGCTGGCCTACATCCAGGCGGGCACCGCGCCCTACAGCTGGGCGGCGGCCGCGGGCGCCATGCTGGCGACCCAGGCGGCGGCGTGCGTCGCGGTGTTCGCCCTGCTGTGGGAGGTCTTCGGGCGGCGGTGGGCCGTCATCGCGCCACTGGCCCTCTACCTCGCCGCCCCGCTGACGGTCCCGGTGCTGGCCTGGTGGTCGGCCGCCCTCAACGCGGTGCCCTTCCAGCTGGCGACGGCCCTGGCCCTGCTGTGGGCGGTGCGCTACCTGCGCACCGGCGAGGGCCGCTACGGGTGGCTGACTGCGGGCGCGGTGCTGCTGGGCATGGCCTTCTCCGTCAAGGCGGTGTTCCTGCCCGTGCTGCTGTTCGCCGTGGCGGCGCTGTTCCTGGTCCCCGGCCCCCTGCCGCGGGTGCTCTGGCGCACGGCGGACCGCGACCTGCCGTTCTGGGCGGGCACGGCGCTGATGTCGGCGGCCTACGGCCTGCTGTACCTGTCCCGGCAGGACACGGCCGAGGGCGAGGGCGCCGGGATTCCCGACCCCGGCGTCGCCGGGGCCATGGTGCGGCGCATGCTGGGCGAGACGTTCCCGGTCGGCGCGATGGGCGGTCCCGGCGAATGGGGGCCGGTCACCCCCAGCGGCGGGCTGCTGGAGCCCTCGACGGCGGCGGTCGCCGCGGCGTGGGCGGGACTGGCGCTGGTCGTTCTGGGGAGCCTGCTGGTGCGCCGCCGGGCCTGGCGCGCGTGGGCGCTGCTGGCCGGCTACCTGGTCGTCGTCGACGCCGTGCCGACCGTCATCGCCCGCGGGCGCTACGAGTCCATGGTGGGCTACGATCCCCGCTACGTGGCCGACGCCGCGCTGGTGTTCGTCCTCTGCCTGGCACTGGCCTACCTGCCGGTCCGCAACGAGCAGGATGCGCTGCGGACCGGGCGGCTGCGCCCTCCGCGGCGGGCGGCGCGGTCGGCGGCGGCCGCGGCCACCGCCGTGATGACCGCCGCCGGGGCCTACTCCACCTACGCCTTCACCGACACCCTCAGCGGCGAGCGGGTGCGGTGGTACC
Organism: Streptomonospora halophila; assembly: GCF_039542725.1. Classification (NCBI taxonomy): domain Bacteria; kingdom Bacillati; phylum Actinomycetota; class Actinomycetes; order Streptosporangiales; family Nocardiopsidaceae; genus Streptomonospora; species Streptomonospora halophila. Next base: position 12,339 of record NZ_BAABIK010000021.1, read on the forward strand.
TCGACACGGTGCGGCAGTCGGTGCGCGAGGTGCCCGCTGAAGCCGGGATCTACCCGCGGCCGGTGCCCGAGGACATCGTCCTGCCGTGGAACGGCCCCCGGCGGCTGACCTCGCACGTGCTCAGCCCGCTGGCCGAGCCGGGGGTGGCCGAGCGCATCCGCGAGCCCGAGCCGGCCAACTCCGCGCTGGTGTTCAACGACGCCGGCTTCCTGGTCCCGGCCGAGCCGGCCGAGGGCAGCGCGTTCTTCGGGCCGCCGGAGGACGAGGAGTGCGTGGCCACGTTCGGCGGCCAGGTGCGCTGGCCGGTGGAGTCGCTGGGCGGGCCCCGGCTGGTGCTGTCCCTCGCCTACACCGCCGAGAAGCCGACCGAGCTGGGCGCGGTGCTGGGCGACGCCTGGGTGACGACCCGGCTGCCCGCTGCGCCGAAGGGCGGTGTCTGGTACCTCCCGGTGGACGGCGCCGGCACCGAGCTGACCCTGCACACCAACGCCGACGAGCTGTGCATGGAGTGGGTGACCTTCGGCGAGCTGGAGCCCGTCACCGACGGCGATCCCTGGTCGGAGGACGGCGGGGGGAAGCAGGAGGAGGACACCGACGGCGGCAAGGCCGAGGACGGTGACGGCGGTGGAGAGGCCGAGGACGGCTCCGGCGGCGGTTCGGACGGCGGCACGGGCGGCTCCGGCGGCGGGCAGCGCGGCGACTGACCGCGGCCGGGTCATCGCGCGCGGCGGAGCTAGATCGTTGATGGGAGTTTCCCGAACCGGCTGCGGGCATGGCGAAGGGCGCCGAAGATCAGTGTGTGAAGACAAACCTCGACGCCCTTCTCACCGCACTCTATGTCCACCTGGACGACCACGTCCTACCTTCGGCCCGACAACCGCGCAAACGCGGCCCGAAACGGCTGCTCACCGACGCCGAACTCGTCTGCGTGGCCGTGGCTCAGGCCCTGCTGCGCTGCGACGACGAGCGCCGATGGCTGCGATCGGCCCCGACCCGGATCGGCCATCTCTTCCCCCGCCTGCCGGGCCAGTCCGAGTACAACCGCCACCTGCGCGATGCGGGCCCGGCCCTGCTCGCCGCGGGGATGTGGCTGGCCCGCCAGGTCCCGACCTGGGAGGAGCCGCTGCGGCTGATGGACGGCACACCGGTGCGCTGCGGCGCCTCCCGGGTCACGGTCAACCGCTCCGCGCTGGGCGAGATCGCCGGCTACGGGATGGACAAGTCCCACCACGCGTTCTACTGGGGCGCCAAGCTGATGCTGGTCACCACGGCCGAGGGGGCGGTGTGTGCGTTCAGCCTGGCCCACCCCAAGGAGTTGGACGAGCGCAAGCAGGCGCTGCACCTGCTCCATGCGCATCGGTGCGCGCCGGGCCGGTGCCCGATCGTGTGCGACAAGGGCTTCGCCGGCGCCGGGATCGAGGCCGCGGCCGCTGATCTGGGCCACGTGCTGGTGCGCCCGGCCCGCGCGGACGAGCCTGCGGACCCGAGGTTTCCGGGGTGGCTGCGTCAGCGCATCGAGGCGGTGATCTGGACGTTGAAGAACCAGCTCGGGCTGGAGCGCCACGCCGCGCGCACCACCGAGGGGCTGTGGGCGCGGGTGTGCCAGCGCATCTGCGCGCTCAACGCCGCGATCTGGCACAACTGGCTGATCGGCGCCCCGGTCAAGCGGTCACTGATCGCCTACGACCACTGACCGGGACACACAACAACTCCCATCAACGATCTAGCGGATGTCCCAGTCCAGTTCGCCGGAGTCGACGAAGGGCGCGCAGCCGTCCAACTCCCCGCCGGTCTCCAGGGCCGTGCTTGTCGTGCTGAGCAGCGCAGGCACCGACGCCCACGCAGGGTGCTGGGAAAAGCGGCAGCCCTCCTCGTGGTCGGCGACGCCGATCCGGCCGCGCAGGGCGGACGGGCGCTGGTCGACCACCGGGTAGTCGCCGCTGCCGTCGGCGGCGACGGGGATCCACAGCCGGTGCCACCACCACGGCCCGGCGTCGGCGTCCGCGTCGGCCTCGGCGCCGTCTGAGGACCACGGCGACCGCTCCTCGATGCTGGTCCGCAACCGCCAGGCGTTCGCTATGTCCGCCGCGCCGAGCAGTTCCCAGAACGGCGGCGGCAGGACGCGGCCTCCCGTGCCGTCGAGCCGCAGCAGCGACTCGCGCAGCGGCTCCGGGAAGGCCGAGCCGACCGCCTCCTCCGCCGCGGCGATGCCGGCCCGCTCCGCCGGAGGCGCCAGCGCGGCGAACGTGACCGGCGCGTGCGCGCCCGGCCAGGTCTCGATGCGGTCCCAGGACTCCCCGACCGGTCGCGCGTGGTCCACTGATGACTCCATGCTCCGCAGCGTGGCAGGCGGCGCCGACATCCTGCGGCGGTCCGAGCGGCGACCGGCGGGGCGCCGGCGCCGGGCGCCCGCTAGTTGACCGGGGTGCGTCGGAGTGCCTCCGGGCGCGCCCGGCGCCAGGCGCCGGCGGAGCCGTACCAGCGGCGCACGGGCCGCTCGACGAAGCGGTGGGTGAGGTCGGCCATCAGCACCGTGCCCGCGGCCACCGGGACGAGGTCCATCCAGAACGACCCGGTGAAGATGTCCTCGCCGGTGAACTCGCGCCACAGGTAGAGCACGACGAACTGCCACAGGAAGATCCCGTAGGAGATGCGGCCCAGGTAGCGCATCACGCGGTGGGCGAGGAACGCCTCAAGCCAGGCGCCGCCCCCGGCGCGGAACGGGGGCGGACCGCCGGGGCGTTCGGGGCGCAGGGCCACCGGCGCGACGGCGAAGAACGCGAACCCCATCGCCACGGCCATGCTCACCAGCGAGATCCAGAACCCGGTGGAGCCGACGAACCGGGGGCCGGCCGCCGGAGTGGCGGCGATCAGGTAGCAGATCCCGGCGAGCGCCCAGCACAGCGTCGCGTTGCGCGGCAGCGTCCGGCACAGCCGCCGCACCGGTCCGTCGGGGCCGCTTTCGCGCCAGGCCCACTCGCCGAGCACGGCGAGCGCCATGCCCACCGCGAACATGCCCAGACAGCGGGGCAGCCAGGAGTACATGTAGGGCCGGGGTTCGGGATAGTACTGCGCCACCAGCGCCAGCACCGCCACCGCGGTCATCCCGGACAGGCACACCAGCAGCCGGCGCGCGCGGGCGCCGGGATCGGTCCCGGCACGGCCGGCGGCGCGGGCGGCCAGTAGCCCGATCACCGGTAGCAGCGCGTAGAAGCACACCTCGACCGACAGGCTCCACATCTGCCCGAGGCCGTAGGGGCCGGTGCCCAGCCACCAGGGGTCGGTGTCGAACACGAAGGTCAGCGTCATCACCCCGACCCACGCCCATACGGAGTCGAGGTGCTCGCGCGACCACAGCAGTAGCGCGGCCAAGGCCACGATCCAGTAGGGGGGCATGATTCGCAGCGCCCGCCGCCACAGGTACGGGCCGATCGGGGGGACGGCCGCCTGGTCGAGCGCGGCGCGCACCCAGGGGCGGTACAGCAGCAGTCCCGAAAGCGCGAAGAAGAGCGGGACGCCCATCTCGCCGGTCGCCAGCAGCGCCCCGGCGACGCCGGGCGCCAGCGCGGCGCCGCTCTCGACGCCCACGTGGAAGACGAGCACCATCAGCGCGGCGATCGCGCGCACGCCGTCGAGCGCCTCGTTGTGCCCGCGCACCTGGGGCAGCCCCGCCGAGGGGGCGTGCGGCGTGCGCGCGCGGCCTGCGGGCGGAGGGGAGTCCGGGGCCGCGGCCGGCGCCGACGGGTCCTCGCTGGGACCGCTCACAGGCCGACCCTCCCGTGTCGTGTGCGTCGCGGTAGGCGGTGGGCGGGGCCGCCGGAGGGGCGGGGCGCGCCGCCGCGCGCCCCGGGAGAACGGGATGCAGCCGGGCGCCTCATCCCCTTGCCACCACACTAGAACCGGTTATAAATATTCAGCCACGCCGTGGTGACGTTGTCCGCTGTGGAGCAGTACTCTACCCGAAAATGAAGCGAGTTCCAGCTTTGCCTTCCCCGCCCCCGGTATCCGCCCCGCCCCGTTTCGCCCAGGAGGGCTAATGCGTCGTACTGTCGCGGTCGTCTGCATCGCGTTGGGAGTCTGCCTGCTGGCTCTGGCCCCCATGCTGCGGTTCTGGACGGCCGACAGCTTGATGAAGGCCCCCCTGGACTACTACAACAAGGCCACCAACCGCGGTGAGGACGTCACCTACTTCAGCGCCGAGGAGATGGAGCTGATCGAAGGCGCGACGGTGGAGGCCTACACCACCGTGCGCGGCGACGTCGCCGCGAGCGACGAGCAGACCGCGGTCTGGGATCAGTTCACCTGGGTCAAGGACGTCGAGCGCGACTTCGCGATCTCCTCGACCTACCGCCGCGCCGGCCACGACCGCTTCACCGGGCGGGGTGTGGACTGCTGCGACGCCTCGGTCAACGACGAGGAGGTCGAGCAGAACGGCCAGATCTTCAAGTTCCCGTTCCTCACCGAGAAGCGCGACTACACCTTCTTCGACACGACCAGCAGGACCACGCGCCCCATCACCTTCGAGGGCGAGGAGGAGTACCACGGTGTCGACGTCTACCGGTACGAGCAGGTCATCGACTCGGTGAAGATCGGCGAGCGCACCCTGCCCGCGAGCCTGCTGGGCATGGACGACGAGGGTGACGTCACCGGCGACGAGATGTACAGCATCACCCGCACCTACTGGATCGAGCCGACCACCGGCGTGCCCATCGGCCTCAGCGAGGAGCAGCACCGGGGAGTCTCCGTCGACGGCGAGGAGCGTCTGGTGCTCTTCGACGGCACCATGGTCTGGGACGACGAGACCATCGACGGCCAGATCGAGAGCGCGGAGCAGGGCATGCTCGTGCTCCCGCTCGTGCGCACGGTCATCCCGATCATCTGCCTGGTCGCGGGCGTGGTGTTCGTCGCCGTCGGCGGCGTGCTGCTGATCGGCACCGGAATCCGCGGCAACGGGCACTGACCTCACCGCCGGATGAGCGACGCGAGCTCGGCCGCACCGCGCGGCGATGCGGCCGCCTCCCCGGACGGTGCGCCGACCGGGCCCGGCCCTGCGGGCGCGCCGCCGCGGGCGCGCGGCGGCCGTATCGCGGCCGGGGCGCTGCTGCGCGCGGTGCGCCCGAAGCAGTGGCTGAAGAACCTGCTGGTCTTCGCCGCGCCCGGGACCGCCGGCCTGCTCGGCGACCCCGTCGTCCTCGCGTGGAGTGCCGCCGCCTTCGTGCTGTTCTGCGCCGCCTCCAGCGGCACCTACCTGCTCAACGACGTCCGCGACGCCCCCCGCGACCGGCTGCACGAGCGCAAGCGCACCCGCCCCGTGGCGGCCGGCGAGCTTTCCCCCTCGGTCGCGGCGGGCACGGGAGCCGTACTGCTGCTTGCCGCCCCGGCGGCCGCCGTGCCGACCGGCAACTGGCCGCTGCTGGCCGTCCTCGCCGGCTACCTGGTGCTGACCACCGCCTACACGCTCGTGCTGAAGAATGTCGCGGTCCTGGACCTGGTCGCGGTGGCCGGCTGCCACGTGCTGCGCGCCGTCGCCGGCGGCGCCGCCATCGGCGTCCCGCTGACGCGCTGGTTCCTGATCGTCGTCTGCCTGGGCGCACTGCTGGTGGTCACCGGCAAGCGCGAGGCCGAGCTGCGCACCCCCGGCGCCGCCCGCACCCGCGACGCGCTGGGCCGCTACAGTCTGAGCTACCTCACGCAGGTGCGCACCATGGCGTCGGCGGCGATGATCGTGACCTACTGCCTGTGGGCGCTGGAGGACCCGGCGACCACGCCCGCGTCGGTGGTCCACGGCGCCAGCATCGTGCCGTTCATCCTCGTCGTGCTGCGCTACCACCTGCTGGTCGACCGGGGCGTGGGCGAGGAGCCCGAGGAGATCGCACTGCGCGACCGCCCACTGCAGCTGTGCGGCGCCGCGCTGCTGGCGCTGGTGGGCTTCGGGGTCTACCTGGCCTAGCCGCGCCCGCGGGCACGCCGGGACAACAGGTGGGCAAGGACGGGGCGGAAGGGGAGGACACCGCGATGGCGGACACGGCCGCACGCGCGGCGCTGCTGACCGGCTGGGGGCGCACCGCGCCCACAGCGGCCACCGTGCGGCGCCCGCGCACCCCCGAGGAGGCCGCCGAGCTGCTGCGCGCGGCCGCGGAGCAGCCGCCCACCCGGCGGCGCGGCGCGATCGCCCGCGGGCTCGGCCGCTCCTACGGCGACGCCGCCCAGTGCGCGGGCGGCACCGTGATCGACTGCGCCGACCTGGCCCCCGGCTTCCGGCTCGACCCCGGCCGCGCGGAGGTCACCGCCTCGGCGGGCACCGGCCTGGCCGAGCTCATCGGCCGCCTGCTGCCGCACGGCCGCTTCCCGCCGGTCGTTCCCGGCACCCGGCACGTCACCGTCGGCGGCGCGATCGGCGCCGACATCCACGGCAAGAACCACCGCGCCGCCTCCTCCTTCGGCGCCCACGTGCGCTCGCTGCGCCTGCTCACCCCCGACGGCGAGCACCGCGCGCTCTCGCCCGGCTCCGACCCCGACCTGTTCTGGGCGACGGTGGGGGGCATGGGGCTGACGGGGATCGTCACCGAGGCCACGTTCGCCGTCGACGCGGTCGAGACCTCCGCGATGCGGGTGGACACCGACCGCGTGCCCGACCTCGACGCCGCCATGGCGCTGATGGACGCCGGGGACGGCGAGCACCCCCACCCGTATGCGGCCTGCTGGATCGACCTGCTCGCCCGCGGCGCCGCGCTCGGCCGCGGCGTGGTCACCCGCGCCCGCCACGCCCGCGTCGGCGAGCTGGCACCCGCACGCCGCCGCAACCCGCTGGCCTACGCCCCGCGCCCCGCGGCGGCCGCACCGCCGCTCGTGCCGCCCCGGCTGCTCAACTCCTCCAGCGTGCGCGCGTTCAACGCCGCCTACTACGCCCGGGCGCCCCGTCGGGGCAGGGGCGCCGTGCGGCCGCTGGCGTCGTTCTTCCACCCCCTGGACGCCGTGCGCGACTGGAACCGCCTCTACGGTCCGCACGGGCTGGTGCAGTACCAGTTCGCGGTCCCCCTGGGCGCCGAGGAGGAGCTGCGCCGCATCGTCGCCGACCTCGCGGCGGCCAGGGCGCCGTCCTTCCTCGCCGTCCTCAAGCGACTGGGCAACGGCACCCCCGCGCCCCTGTCGTTCCCCCTGCCGGGATGGACCCTGGCGCTGGACCTCCCGGGCGACCTGCCGGGCCTCGCCCCCCTGCTGCTGCGGCTGGACGAGCGGGTGCTCGCGGCGGGCGGGCGCCTCTACCTCGCCAAGGACAGCCGGGCCCGGCCCGACACAATGCAGGCGATGTACCCGCGGCTGGAGGAGTGGCGCGCGGTGCGCGCCCGCGCCGATCCCGACGGCGTCCTCACCTCCGATCTGGCGCGCCGCCTTGAGCTGTGAGCGCTCCGGGGGCCCGGGCAGGCGCGGGATAGGATCAGCGCCCATGGAGCCGACACCGCCCCCCGCTCCGCGCAAACGGGTTTCCGACGCCGAGCGCGAACAGATCTCCGCCCGCCTGGGCGACGCCTACGCGGAGGGCCGGCTCGGCCTGGAGGAGTTCGACCGGCGCAGCTCGGCCGCCTACGGCGCCGTCTTCGACGACGAGCTGCTCGCCCTGGTCGCCGACCTCCCCGCGCCGGGAGAGACCGTGGCGGTGCCCGCGCCGCAGCCGGCGCAGGCGGCGGAGGCCGTCGAGCTGACCAGCGAAAGCGGCACCCTCCGGCGCCGCGGCGAGTGGACGGTGCCGCGCGTGCTGCGCATCCGCTCGCTGGCCGGCTCGGTGCGGCTGGACATGTCCCGGGCCCGCATCCCGCATCCCGTCGTGGACATCGAGCTGTCCGTCCTCAGCGGTTCCACCGTCCTCGTGCTGCCCGACGGCGCGACCGCCGACCTGGACAGGCTGCACACCGGGCACGCCTCGCACCGCTCCCGCGTCCCGGCCGTGCGCACGCCGCAGGCGCCGCACTTCGTGCTCTCCGGCGAGACCTACACCGGTGCGCTGCGGATCCGCTATGCGCGCGGCCACCGGCGCCGGTAGCGCCGGGCAGGCCGCACCCGCCCCGGCGGGACCGCCCGACCGCCGGCGCGCGCGGCGCCCGGCACCTACGAGAGGGGAGGAGCCATGCGCGACGCTGTAGGCGCCGTGGGTTCGGTGCTGCTGCTCGGCGGACGCAGCGAGATCGGCGCCGCGGTGGTCGAGCGGCTGGTGCGCGGCGGCGCCCGCCGCGTGGTGCTGGCCGCGCGCGGCGACGCCGGCACCGACGGGGTCGCCCGGCGGCTGCGCACCGCGGGCGCCGGCGAGGTGCATTCGCTGCGGTTCGACGCCGCCCGACCCGACACGCACGCCGCCGTCGTCGACAGGGCCGTAGATCTGGTCGGCGACCTCGACGCCGTCGTCGACGCGTTCGGGGCGCTCGGAGACCAGGCGGCGTTCGAGGACGACCCGGCGGCGGCCGCCGAGGCCGCCGCCGCGAACTACACCGGGCACGTCTCGGCCGGGCTCGCGGTGGCCCGGCGGCTGCGCGAGCAGGGCCACGGCACGCTCGTGGTGCTCTCCTCGGTCGCCGGCGTCCGGGTGCGCCGCGCCAACTTCGTCTACGGCTCGGCCAAGGCGGGCCTGGACGGGTTCGCCCAGGGCCTCGGCGACGCGCTGCACGGCAGTGGAGCCCGCGTGCTGCTCGTGCGGCCCGGCTACGTGTCCACGCGGATGTCGGCCCACGTGCCGCCCGCACCGTTTCCCGCCACGGCCGAGCAGGTGGCCGAAGCGGTGGCCGAGGGCCTGCGGACCGGCGCCGAGACCGTGTGGGTCCCGCGCCGCCTGCGCCTGCTCTTCGCGGGGATGCGGGCGCTGCCGCGCCCCCTCTGGCGCCGCCTGCCGCGCTGACGCCGGCCGGTCGGCAGGCGTTCTAGGCGGGCGCGGCGGCCGTTGCGGCGACGTGCCTGACGAGGGTCTCCAGCACCGTTTTGGCCGACTCGCGGCTGCGCGCGTCGCACAGCAGCACCGGCACCCGCTCGTCGAGTGTGAGGGCCTCGGTGACTTCCCGCTCGCTGTAGCGGTAGGCGTCGTCGAAGCAGTTCACCGCCACCACGAACGGGACGCTGCGGCGCTCGAAGAAGTCCACCGCGGGGAAGGAGGTGTCCAGCCGCCGGGTGTCGGCCAGCACCACCGCGCCCAGCGCGCCGTGGGCCAGCTCCTCCCACATGAACCAGAAGCGCTGCTGGCCGGGGGTGCCGAACAGGTAGAGCACCAGCTCGTCGCTGATCGTGATGCGCCCGAAGTCCAGCGCGACGGTCGTGCTCACCTTCTGCTCGACCCCCTGGAGGTCGTCCACTCCCACGCTGGCCTCGGTCATCACCTCCTCGGTGCTCAGCGGTTCGATCTCGCTCACGGAGGCGACCAGTGTCGTCTTTCCGGCGCCGAACCCGCCCGCGACCAGAATCTTGATCCCCGAGGGGATGACGTCGCCGGGATGCTCAGAGTCGTTGGATGCCATCAAGTACCGCCTGGAGTATGTCCCGGTGCACCGGGCTCTGCTGGGTGTAGGGGGCGCGGGCCAGGACGTAGCCCCGGCCGATGAGGTCGCCGAGCAGGACCTTGACCACGGCGACGGGCATGTCGAGGTGGGCCGACACCTCCGCCACCGACTGGGGGCGCCGGCACAGTTCGAGGATGCGCAGCTGCTCGGGTTCCAGCGCCGCCTCGTCCACCTCGGCCCGCGCCGCGATGACCACGCTGATCATGTCCAGCTGGACGGCGTCGGAGTGCTGCCGCCCCTGCGTGATGACGTAGGGCCGGACGAGGGGGTCCGTCCCTTCCGCGTCGTAGCCCGGTTCCTGGTGCTCTGCCATGGCCGTCGCTCCTATCCGGCTGAATCGCCGGGGGTTGCGTCGCCGGGCGCCGCGGCGGTTCCCACGTGGCGCGGTGACGCGTCGAGGAACCGGCCGACCTGCTCCACGAGCACGTTCATCTCGTAGGCGATGAGGCCGACGTCGGAGCCCTCGTCGGCGATCACCGCGAGGCAGGCGCCGCTGCCGGAGCCGGTGACGAAGAGGTAGGCGTGCTCCATCTCCACGACCGTCTGCAGCACCGTGCCGCCGTCGAACTGGCGGCCGGTGCCGCGTGCCAGGCTCTGGAACGCGGAGGCCACCGCGGAGAGGTGCTCGGCGTCGTCGGTGCCCAGCGCCTCGGAGCGGCCCATGAGCAGGCCGTCGGCGGAGAGGACGATGGCGTATCTGGCGCCGACGGCCCGTTCCACGAGCTCGTCGAGCAGCCAGTTCAGGTCCTTGGCGGCGTTGTTCGTCACGGTCGGGAATCCTTCTCACGTGTCGTTCCGGCGCTGCCGGCCTCGTCGCGTCCGCGACGGGTGCCCTGCTGGAACGCCGACATGTTGCGGCGCAGCCGGGCCGAGCGGTCCTCGCCCTCCTCCGCGGGTTGCGAGGAGCCGAAGGCCGAGGCCGAGGGGTTCTCGTGGAGCTGGGGCGCCAGATTCTCCTGGGGCCGGCGCTTGGGCAGCGGAGGGCGCCCGTCGGCGTCGGCCCGCGGGGCGCCCGCCGGGTCCGGTGCCTCGGGGTCTGCGCCGCCGCCGGGTGGCGGGGGCGGCGCGGTCGGTGCGTCGCCGGTTCCGGCGGCCCCGTTCGCCGGGGCGCCGCCGTTGCCGCTCTGCCCGGCCGGGGCGGTGGTGGCGGCGGGCGCCGCGGCGCCGTCCCCGCCGCGGGCCGGGCCGGCCGCGCCCGGCGCGCCGGGCCGGCTGCGGCGGGGCAGGCCCGACGCGGTGCGGTCCTGCTCGGCGCCGGGGTCGGCGTCGCCGTCCTGCTGCGCCGGGGCGGCGGTCCCGGCCGCGAGCACGTCGCCGTCGCCGGCCGGTGCGGCACCGGCGTCCTCGGCCGGGGCCTCCTGCCCGTTGCCGTCCGCGCCGTCGGAGGCGGAACCGGCCCCGGATTCGCCGGGCCGCTTCGGCAGTATCGCCCGCGACCGCTCGCCGGTCGTGTCGAAGGCGGAGTCGGGCAGCTCCGCGTCGGCGATCAGCACCGAGGGCAGCAGCACGATCGCTTCCACGCCGCCGTAGGGCGAGGTGCGCAGCCGCACGCCGATCTCGTGCCGCTGGGCCAGCCGCGAGACGACGAACAGGCCCAGGCGCATCTTGTCGTTGAGCCGCATCACGTCGAACTCGGGCGGGTTGGCCAGGATCTCGTTGGCCGCGGCCAGCTCGTCGTCCTGCATGCCCAGGCCGCGGTCCTCGATCTCGACGACGACGCCGTTGGGCACCTGCTCGCTGCTGAGCCGGACCTTGGTCTGCGGCGGCGAGAACGTCGTGGCGTTGTCGACCAGCTCGGCGACCAGGTGGATGACGTCGGCCACCGCCGGGCCCTTCAGCGCCACCCGCGCGACGCGCCGGCGGTCGACGCGGGTGTAGTCGCCGGACTCCGAGATCGCGCCGCGCAGTACGTCCACCAGCGGCATCGGCTTGTGGAAGGTGCGGCCGGGGTTCTCGCCGCCGAGGATCAGCAGGTTCTCGGCGTTGCGGCGCGAGCGGGTGGCCAGGTGGTCGAGCTTGAACAGGTCGGTGAGCTGGTCGGGGTCCTCCTGCTCGCGCTCCATGCGGTCCAGCAGCCGCAGCTGCCGGTGGATGAGGGTCTGGCTGCGGTGCGCGATGTTGAGGAACACCCGGTTGATGCCGTGGGCCAGCTCCGACTGGCGGACGGCGGCGTCGACGGCGAAGTGCTGGGCCTTCTGGAAGGAGGAGGCGACCTTGCCGATCTCGTCGTCGCCGGTGGTCAGCTGCGGGATCGCCGAAGCCGAGTCGATCGGCTCGTTGTTGCGCAGGCGGCCGACGAGGTCGGGCAGCAGGTCGTTGGCGCGCCGGTCGGTCTCGTCGCGCAGCTGGCCCAGGCGCCCCACGACCCGGTGGGTCGTGCGCACGCCCGAGCTGATCGCCAAGAAGCCCACCAGCGCGACGCCGACCGAGCCCGCTCCGGCGATCAGCGTCGCCCGGGCCGCGGCGTCGGCCTGGATCCCCGCGGCGTGGCGGGCCTCGGCCGCGCCGATCTCGGTCAGCGTCTCCTTGACCGGCGTGTACGCCGACCTCCACTCCTGCTCCTCCATCGGGACCGTGGTGTCGCGGCTGTGCTCGCCGGTCACCGGGTCCATGAGGATGTGCGGGTCGTGGTCGACGATGCGGCTCTCCATGTCGACCAGGCGCTTGTACTCGTCGCTGTTCATCAGCCGTTCGAGCTTGCGGCCCTGCTCGGGGCTGAGGAAGCCGCGCACGTGCTCCAGCGTGCTGTGGTAGGAGCTGGTCAGCCTGGTGAACTCCTGCTGGTCGTCGTGGGTGAGCTTGCCGTTGGTGAAGCTGCGGGTCAGCCGGGCGTCGCTCAGTGCCAGCAGGTCGACGACGCGGAAGGTGTCGGTCGCGCTCATGCCGGAGCCGATCGCGGCGTTCTGCGGGCTGCCGCGGGACTGCTCGTCGAAGAGGTCGGCGGCGGCGGTCATCACCCGGTTGTAGTCGTCGAGGACCTTCTCCCGCGAGGCGGTGCCCTCGTCGACCTCCTCGCGGATGTCGTCGATGGTGCGGTACTGCTTCTCGAACTCGGCCATGCGCTCCCGGATGGCGTCGGGGGCGTAGTCGCGGTAGGTCTCGAAGCGGTCGAACACCTTGCGGGTGTGCTTGTCGGAGGCCTGCCGCGCCTCGACCAGCTCGTCGCGGGCATCCTCGGGCCGCTCCAGGTAGGCCACGGTCTGGGACCGCTCGTCCATCACGGCGGTCAGCGAGACGGCGGCGGGCGTGGACAGCTCGCTGGTCGCCTGGGCCGACGCCGCGGTCTCGACCGCCTCCCAGCCGAGGTAGCCGCTGATGGCGAGCCACAGCGCGATGAAGGCGGCGCTCGGCAGCAGCACCGCCCTGCGCAGACGCCGCCGGATGGTGGGCGTCCGCTTACTCTTCGCTGACTGCACGGTACTCCTAGTGGCGAATCAGGGGGGCGGGGCTGCGGCGCGGGCCGCGCGGCCGGCGGTTCGCCGGGAGGCGGCGGCTGCGCGGTGTCCGCAGCCCGTCGCCGGTCCGCGTCCTGGAGGGATCCACGAGTCCCGAGCACGGAAGGCGGTTCACCGGGGTCTTCGCATGCTCAGTGAAGGGTCACGGGCACATTCCCCGTCGAGACGCAGATTGCGATCACGGTACTGCTTTGCACACAGGCAAGCGCTAAGCGTCAATTGCCCGAACACGATAGCGTGTCGGCCCTTTGCTCGGCGATCCGCCTCGGGCTGTTTCTCTGCGACAACATCGTCCAGCAACGGTGATTTGCAGGTTTTGTGGTTCCGTGTCCGGATTTCGTCGAGGTACGGCGGACGACCTGCCCCGGTATCCCGGAGGCGGATCCCACCCGCCCCGCCCGCCCCGCCCGCCCCGTCCGGGGCGGATCCGGCGTTCTCCTGCGGCGCGCGGCGGCCGGCCGCTAGCCTTGCGGAGCTATGGGAGGGCTATTCGCGGCCGACGCCGCAGTGCACGGAGCGGCCTACGGCGTGGCGCTGGCCGTGTCGATCGGCGCCATGGGATTCCTGCGCCGCCAGCACCGGCGCTTCGGCCGCCTGGCCGGCTGGCCGGGGCGGGTCACGATGGCGGTGCTCGCCGCCGGGACCGCCCTCGCGGCCTTCGCCGTGTATCCGCTTCCGGCGCCCGCCGCGGACATCTGCGCGGGCGGCGGAGCAGCGCCCGCGCCGGAGCCGCTCATGCTCCTCGGCGCCCTCGACCGCCCCGCCGCCGCGGTGCACGCGGCCTGGACCGCGGGCGCCCTGCTGCCTGCGGGACTGCTGCTGGCCTACCGCCACCGCCGCGGTGCGGTGGCGGCCGTCGCGGCCTCCGCGCTGATCGCGGGGGGCGTCGAGGCGCTCCAGTACACAGGCCTGCTGGGCGCCTACCCCTGCCCCTACCGGGTGGCCGCGGTCGACGACGTGCTGCTGGGCGCCTGCGGCGGCCTGGCCGGCTGGTCGCTGGGCGCCGCGGCCAAGCGGATGCTCCCCCGCGCCTGGCCGGGGGCCGCGGGCGACCTGCTGCCGCCGAGTGCGCTGCGCCGCGTGCTCGCCCGCCTGCTCGACCTCGCCGTGTGCTGGTTCGGCGCTTGCGCGGCCGCCGCCGCGGCGGCGGCCGCGCGGGCCGCCGGTATCGCGGTCTCCGAGGAGGGGTTGCGCGCCGCCGCCCTGGTGGCGTTCGCGGCGGTGTTCGGCGCGGTGGTACCGGTGCTCCGGCGCGACCGGGCCACTCCGGGCCAGGCCGCCTCCTACCTCGCGCTCGCGGCAGCCGGGCCGCCGCGCCCGGCGCCGCGTGGGCGCGCGCTGGTGCGCAGCGCGCTGCTGTTCGTTCCGGTGACCGCGCTGCTGGCGACCGGCCTGGGCTGGTGGGCGCTGCTCGTGCCGGCCCTGCACGCCTCCACCGCGCTGGTGCGCCGCGACCGGGCCGGGCTGTTCGACCTGATCGCCCGCACCCGCACGACCACCCGCACCTGGGTCGCCGGCGGGATGCCCGACGATTTGATGCGCTTCTCGCCGCCCGGCGAGGCACCCCCGCCGGCGCCGGCGGGAGCCGTCCCCGCCCAGCGCTGAGCGCTCGGCCCTCAACCGTCCAGGAGCGGGTCGGACCAGGCCAGCCAGCCCAGCACGAGCCCGATGACGACCAGCAGGAACCCGAGCACGCCCATCATGATCAGCACCCAGTTGCTCAGCCAGGGCGCGGCGACGATGCGGGCGCGCTCGGGGTCGCCGGGGTCGTAGGAGACCGTGACGATGTCGCCGCTGCGTGAGGCGGTCCACCCGGTGTTCTCGTGCGCCGCGTGCACCTCGCGGCCGTCGGGCGTGCTGAAGCGCACGACCATCGACGCCGAGGTGGCGGTCTCGCGGTAGCCCACGACCTCGCCCTCGGCCCGCACGCCGTAAAGGGCCAAGAACGCCGAGAAGCGCAGGTGGCGGAGGAGGAACCAGAGCATCACCACTCCGGCGCCGATCGGCAGCAGGGGATAGACGTATGCCACGGTCGGTTCGACTCCCTGTGTGCACAACGGGCGAGCGCCGCCCGGGCACCGCGCGCGCCCGGTGCCGGGTGCCGCGGACCGCCCGGCGGCGATGGCGATACCGTATCCGACCCGCCCGGCTGTGCGCGCCGGGCGCGCGGCGCAGGTCGGCGTGCCCGCCTGCGTCCGGGGGCGCAGGCGGCTACGACCGGAGGAGGACCCCGCCACCGCCTTCCGGGGGAGCGGCGAATACCTCGCCTGGGCGATGACCCGCCGCCCCCGCCACACCTACTCTCGCAGTGCACGGTCGGAGCGGCACGAGGTACGGGATGCGGCTCCGGGCGGACAGTGGGATCGGGGGGCTGGGCTGGGCGCGCTCCAGCCCCCCGCCTTCCGCCTCGGCGGCGCACCGCTACCAGCTGGTGGGTACCGGCCGGCCCTCGTTGTAGCCGGCGCTGCTCTGCACTCCCACCGTGGCCCGCTCGTGGAACTCCTCCAGCGTGGCCGCCCCCGCGTAGGTCATGGAGCTGCGCACGCCGGCCACGATCTCGTCGACGAGGTCCTCCACGCCCGGGCGCTCCTCGTCCAGATACATCCGCGCGGTGGAGATCCCCTCCTCGAACAGCGCCTTGCGCGCCCGCTCGAACGGGGAGTCGTCGGAGGTGCGCAGCCGCACCGCACGCGCCGAGGCCATGCCGAAGCTCTCCTTGTACATCCGCCCCTGCGCGTCGCGCACCACGTCACCCGGCGACTCGTAGGTGCCGGCGAACCAGGAGCCGATCATCACGTTGGAGGCGCCCGCGGCCAGCGCCAGCGCGACGTCGCGGGGGTGGCGGACACCCCCGTCGGCCCACACCGACGCCCCGAGTTCGCGCGCGGTGGCCGCGCACTCCAGCACGGCGGAGAACTGCGGGCGGCCCACCGCGGTCATCATCCGGGTGGTGCACATGGCGCCCGGCCCCACGCCGACCTTGACGATGTCGGCGCCGGCCCCGATCAGGTCGCGGGTGCCCTCGGACGAGACGACGTTGCCCGCCACCAGCGGGACCGCCGGATCCAGCGCGCGCACCTTGCGCAGGGCGGCGAGCATCTTCTCCTGGTGCCCGTGGGCGGTGTCGATGACGAGCACGTCCACGCCCGCCGCGATCAGCTCGGCGGCCCTGGCGGCCACGTCGCCGTTGACGCCCACCGCCGCGCCGATCCGCAGTCGGCCCCGGGCGTCGGTCGCCGGCTCGTAGAGCGTGGCCCGCAGTGCGCCGGTGCGGGTGAGCACCCCCACCAGGGCGCCGTCGGCGTCGACGACCGGCGCCAGGCGGTGCCGGAAGTCGTGCAGCGACCCGAACGCCTCCTTGGGGTCGGTGCCCGCGGGAATGGTCAGCAGGTCGCGCGACATCACCTCGTGGACCTGGGTGAAGCGGTCCACCCCGGCGCAGTCGGCGTCGGTGACCACGCCGACGGGGCGCCGCCCGCCGTCCACGACGATCACTGCGTCGTGCGCCCGCTTGGGCAGCAGGTTCAGCGCTTCGCCGACCGTGCTCTCGGGAGTCAGCGTGATGGCGGTGTCGTAGAGCAGGTCGCGGCGCTTGACCCACGAGACCACCTCTGCGACGACGTCGAGGGGGATGTCCTGGGGCAGCACCGCGATGCCGCCGCGCCGGGCGATGGTCTCGGCCATCCGCCGCCCGGCGACGGCGGTCATGTTCGCGACTACGATGGGCATCGTCGTCCCGGTGCCGTCGTGGGTCCGCAGATCGACGTCCAGCCGTGATCCCACGGCCGAGTGCCGCGGCACCATGAACACGTCGCTGTAGGTCAGGTCGTGGCCGGGAACCTGGTCGTTGAGAAAACGCACGCCTCTACCTCGGTCGGAGCCGTTGCGGGGCGGCGCGCGGCCTCGGCCGCCGGCGACCGGGCCGGCCGCAGCCCCCTTACTCGACAATTATCACCGCCGGCACCGTGCCGATTGGCCCGGGCGAGGCGCGGTCTGCCATTATTCTGCGGCCGACCCACCCTCCCTTCCCGCCCGGCCGCGCGATGACCACCGACAGCGCGGCGCCCGCGACGCCGGGCGCGGCCGTTCGGCGCCGGGGGAAGCCCTGCAGGAGATGAGATGACGAGCTTCACCCTCGCGGACGTCCGCGAGCGCACCTACAAACGCCGCGACGCCTGGTGGACGGTCTTCCTCGTCGACCCGCTGGCGGCGCGGCTGGTCGTGTGGGTGGCGAACCGCACCTCCATCACGCCCAACCAGATCACCTTCGGGGCGGGGGTGCTGGGCGCGGGCTCGGCGGTGTGCTTCGCGCTGGGCACGTGGCCCTGGCTCGTCGCCGGCGCGCTGCTGTTCCACCTCAGCTTCGTGCTCGACTGCATGGACGGCAAGATCGCCCGGCTGAAGGGCAACGGGTCGGTCTTCGGCGCGTGGGTCGACTTCATCTTCGACCGCATCCGCTTCTTCGGCTGCATGCTGGCTCTGCTGATCGGCCAGTGGGCGCTCACCGGCGAAGTGCTGTTCCTGCTGCTGGCGCCGGTGGTGACCTTCCTGGACCTGGTGCGCTATCTCAACGGCTCCCAGGTCGGCAAGACGCGCCAGAGCATGCGCGCCCAGCTGCGCGCCGCCGCCGAGGGC
The DNA here is from genome assembly GCF_039542725.1 of Streptomonospora halophila. NCBI lineage: Bacteria > Bacillati > Actinomycetota > Actinomycetes > Streptosporangiales > Nocardiopsidaceae > Streptomonospora > Streptomonospora halophila. The sequence continues at coordinate 29,968 of NZ_BAABIK010000021.1, forward strand.
GACACCCGGGCCCCCGCCGAAGAGGACCCGGAGAACACCGAGCCCGACGGTGGACCCGAGGCCGACCGGGACGGCGGCGCGGACGCCGACGAGGCGGGGGCCGGCGCCGAGGTCGTCTTCGTCGAGGAGGTGCTGCGCGAGAACCCCGAGCTGGACCACGAGCAGGCGCGTGAGCGCTCCGCCGAGGCCGGCACCCGGGTCATCGACGTGCACCAGGGGTTCACCCGCAAGTTCGGCTGGTACGGGCGGCTGCGTTCGGCGCTGCTGCGCGGGCGCGTGCGGCCGCACCTCTTCAGCGGCATCGAGTTCGAGATGTTCGTGTGCGTCGTGGCGCCCCTGACAGCGCTGGCCTCGGCGGTGGTGCCGGGCGCGACCCTGCTGGTGCCCGTGGTCGTGTTCTCCTGCGTCGCCCTGGCCGCCTTCGAGGCCCTCATCGTCTACAAGCTGTGGCTGGCCACCCGCGACTTCGGCGTCGAGATGGCCCGGCTGCGCGGCGAGGACTGAGTCCGCCGGCGCTACCGGAGGACGGACGACGGCGGAGGCCGCGGGGGTCGCCCTCGCGGCCTCCGCCGTGAGCGGCCTCGTCCCCCGGCCCCGGCCGGGAGGACGGCCGCCCGCCGGCTACCGCCCGGCGGGCACCGGTCCCGCTTCCGCGGGGGCGGCGGTGGCCGCGGCGGGCGCGGAGGCGGCGCCGCGGTCGCGCAGCGCCCAGCGCACGCGGGGCTCCACGGCCCAGGCGGTGGCGCGGCGGACCCACGGCGTGCACAGCAGATAGGACGCAGCCACGGCCAGTAGGGCGGTGATGCCCAGGGCGGCGTAGTCGCCCAGCGCGGGCCCGGCGAAGTCGTACCAGCCGAGCGCGTCGGCGCCGCGCACCAGCAGGCCGTGCAGCAGGAAGACGTACATCGTCAGCGCGCCCAGGCGGGTGAAGTGCGTGGTGCGGCGCGGCGTGAGCGAGAGCACGGCCGCGGTCAGCGCGAAGGCCAGCACCATGAACATCAGCCGGCCCGGAAGGCCCACCGGCAGGAACTCCATGTCGCGGTCGACGATGCTCTGGCGCCAGTAGACCCACTCGCGGCTGAGGGTCTCCAAGTGGATCCAGCACATCGCCGCGGTGACGGTGACGACGCCGGCGCTCCACACCCGCACCCAGGTCTGCTTGAGCAGGTCAAGGTGGTGGGGCTGCAGCACCAGCCCGGCCACGAAGAACGGCAGCAGGCTGACGATGCGCGAGACGTCCAGGACGTCGCCGGTGGTGACCGCGCCGCCGAGCAGGGAGACCGCCACCGAGACCGCGAACGGCCGGCGGATGCGGTTCCACAGCGGGACGGTCATCCGCCATACGAACAGCGCCGCCAGGAACCAGGTCAGCCACAGCGGCTCCAGCGGGCTGTCGGGCAGGTCGCGCCCCGTGGACAGCGACACGAGCGCGTAGAGGCCCCAGAAGAGCAGGTAGGGCGCCGCGACGGTGGTGAGCAGCTTGTCGATGCGCCGCCCCGAGGCGTCGAAGGACTTCGAGAGGTAGCCGCTGATCAGCACGAACGCCGGCATGTGGAACAGGTAGACCCAGTAGTACAGGGCGTCGGCCAGGCGGGTGTCGTCGGTCATCGGCTCGATGGCGTGGCCGACGACCACGAGCACGATCAGCAGGAACTTGGCGTTGTCGAGCAGGGCGTCGCGCTGCGGGCCGGGTGCGCGGTCGGCGCGGACGTCGTGCGGACGATCGATGGTCGTGGCCAATGGGTCTCCGAGTAACCGTTCGCGGGCAGCGGGTACGGCCGACCGCCGCTGGGGGACGGTGGGACGGCGCGCGCGGGTCCGATCCTGGGAATCGGCTGTGAATGCTGTGAGCCGGTGCCGCTCGGGTGCCGCCACGTCGGCGCCACAGAGTGGGCGCCCGGTGGTCCTGTGTGACAATCCCAGGAACCGGAGGGGTTCCACGATCTCGAAAAGGTAACATGCCGCCCGCGTAAACTGTGAATAAGCTGAGAATCCTGGGGCGGCACGCTCCTGCGGCGGCGGGCACACGCCGCTCCGCACGCCGCGGGCAGGGCGCCGGGGCACGGCGGTCGGCGGCCGGGGACCGGGGCGCGCAGTTCGCCGGGGCTGGGACATCCCCTCCTCAGTGGCGGGGATAGGCTCGTAAGCGGGGCGCTCGCCGTCCGGGCGACGTTTGAGATTCGCAGGGGCGAGCGGGACAATCGGCGCTGCGGTCGCACGCCGGTGGCGAATGGCCGACTGGGAGGTCGCTCCCAGTCCATCTCAGACGAAGGCGGTGGAAGCGGTGCCGCACGCGGTCGATCCCCAGCGTGTCGCTGAGCACGGAGGTGCGGTGATGCGGCTCGTCGACGAGATCTTCCCGCTGGTCGAAGGGTTCTACGTCGACCTGCACAAGAATCCCGAACTCTCGAACCAGGAGCACCGCACCGCGGGCGCCGTGGCCGAATGGCTGACCCGCGCGGGCTTCGACGTCGAGACCGGTGTCGGGGGCACGGGCGTGGTGGGCGTGCTGCGCAACGGCGAGGGCCCCACCGTGCTGCTGCGCGGCGACATGGACGCGCTGCCGGTCCAGGAGCGCACCGGACTGCCCTACGCCAGCACCGCCCGCGGTCGCGACGACGACGGCCAGGACGTGCCGATCATGCACGCCTGCGGCCACGACGCGCACACGGCGTGCCTGGTCGGTACCGCCGACCTGCTCGCCGAGGCCCGCGACGAGTGGCACGGCACCCTCATGGTCGTCGCCCAGCCAGGTGAGGAGACCCTCGACGGGGCCACGGCCATGCTGCGCGACGGCCTCTACACCCGCTTCGGCCGGCCCGACGTCGTCCTCGCCCAGCATCTGGGGCCCCAGCCCGCGGGCATGGTGGCCCACCGCGCCGGCACCATCATGGCCGCCACGACCAACCTGCGGGTGCGGGTGTTCGGCTCCGGCGGACACGCCGCGCGCCCGGAGAACACCGTCGACCCGGTGCTGATCGCCGCCAACATCGTCAACCGGCTGCAGACCATCGTGGCCCGCGAGATCAGCCCGAGCGAGATGGCGGTGGTCACCGTGGGCGTGCTGCGCGCCGGCACCAAGGCCAACGTGATCCCCGAAGAGGCGTACCTGGAGATCGACACCCGCGCTCTGAACCCGGCCGTGGCCGATCGCCTGCACAGCGCCATCGACCGCATCGTCCGCGCCGAGGCCGCCGCCTCCGGCGCCCAGCGCGACCCGGAGATCTCGGTGGCGCGCGAGACCGGGGTGACCGCCAACGAGCCCGAGGCCACCGCCGAGGTCGTCGCGGCCCACCGCGCCTACTTCGGCGACGACCGCGTGGTGGAGCTGCCCGAGCCGACCACCGGCAGCGAGGACTTCTCCGCCTTCGGGCTGCCGGGCGACCCTGCGCCGGTGCCCTACGTCTACTGGTTCCTGGGCTCCACCCCGCACGACGTGTGGGAGGCGGCGCCCGGCGAGACCCCCTACGAGAAGCTGATGGGCGTGCCGGCGACGCACTCGCCCTTCTTCGCGCCCGACCGCGAGTCCACCCTGCGGGCCGGCCTGGCGGCGATGTCGCTGGGCGCCCTCACCTACCTGGGCACCCCGGGGGCGCCCGCGGGTGCGGCCACCGGCGGGCAGGCCTCCATGAGCGCCGGCCCGGGCCCCGGCGAGGCCGCCGGGCCCGTGCGCCCGGACGAGCCGGCACCGGCGCCCGCGGTCGCGGGTCCCGCCGAGAGCGGGTTCCCCGGTGCGGTCGCGCCCGAGGGCGACGCCGCGGCCCCGGCCCCCGACTACCCGCCGCCGGTGCCGCCGACCGCGGTCTACCCCGGTGAGCCCGCCCCGGCCGCGGCCGAAGGCGAGGAGGAGCAGGGCGAGCCCACGGCCTACACCGACATGGACCCCTACCTGGACGACGACGAGAACGCGGCGCCGGACTACGGGCCGCCGCCGTCGGGGGCCCCGATGGCGCCGCCGCCGCAGGGCCCGCCCATCGCGGCGCCCCCGCCGCAGGGCCCGCCCGTCGCGGCCCCGCCGCCGCCCCCGGGAGCGGTGCCGTACTCGACCGAGGGGGCACCCGAGCCGGGCGGCCACCCGGTCGGCAACGCGCCCTCCGGCGGCTACCCCGCGAACGGCTATCCGTCGGGCGGGTATCCGGCGGAGGGCCGTCCTCCGGGCGGCTACCCGGCGGAGGACCATCCGCAGGGGGGCCATCCGGTCGGCGGCCACCCCGCCGAGGGACCGCCTCCGGTCGCCTACCCCGGGGACGGGCAGCCTCCGGGCGCCTACCCCGGCGGCCACCCCTCGGGCGGCTACCCGGCCGATCCCTACGGCCGGCCGCTTCCCGATCCCCGGTTCTCCGATCCCCGGTATCCCGGACCGGAGCAGCCCGACGCGCAGCAGCCGGTGCAGTACGGCGGACCCGAGCAGCAGGACGACCACGACCGATCCGGCGACAACGGCCAGGAACCGCCGCAGGGCCCCACTTACCGCCTGTAACGTAAAGCTGGACACAGCGGGCGTCGGCGGCTGGGCGGTGCGTGGCGTATGGATCGGTCGACGCGTCTGTCACCGCAGAAGCGGGCGCTTCGGCCGCCGCGCCGCGGCACGCTGCTGGGACGCTGGGGCGACCCCCGGCGCGCCCGCGCGCTGCGCCACCCGCGGGAGAACACCGCGCTTCTGGTCTGCCTGGTGGTCACCGCGCTCGCGGTCGTCGGCGCCCTCAACCGCGCCCTGGACGGCGAGTCCGGACAGCCGCTGGTGGTGCTCGCCATCCCCGCTCTGGTGTTCTTCGTGCGCGGGCAGCTGTACGCGCGCCAGCGCGTCAACGGGGTGCGCATCTCCGAGACCCAGTTCCCCGAGGCGCACCGGATGGTGGTCGAGGCCGCGCGGGCCTTCGACCTGCCGCAGGTACCCGACGCCTACGTGGTGCTGGGCAACGGCCACATCAACGCCTTCGCCTCCGGCCACGGCGCGCGCCGGTTCATCGCGCTGCACAGCGACCTGTTCGAGATCGGCGGGCGCCTGGCCGACCCCGAGGCGCTGCGCTTCATCATCGGCCACGAGGTCGGCCACATCGCCGCCGGCCACGTCTCCTACTGGCGCCAGTTCGGCGTCTCGGTGGCCGACATCATCCCCGGGATCGGCGCCACGCTGAGCCGCGCCCAGGAGTACACCGCCGACAACCACGCGCACGAGTTCTGCCCGGAGGGCAAGGAGGGCCTGCGGGTGCTCGCCGCCGGCAAGTACCTCTACCGCGAGGTCGACTTCGCCGACATCGCGGCGCGCGCCCACACCGACCAGGGCCTGTTCGTGATGCTGGTGAACCTGCTGTCGAGCCATCCCGTGAACACCTGGCGGTTCCAGGCGCTCACCGACCGCTCGCGGCCCGGCCGCCTGCTGTGACCGCTGCGACCGCTTCCGGCCCCGGCGCCGGAGGCGGTCCGGTCCGGCCCCTCCCCGGCCGGTCCGGACCGCTCCGCACCCGCGGCCGCCCGCCCGTCAGGCCGAGCCGGCCAGCTCCCGTGCGTACTTGTCGACGAGCTGGGACGGCAGCGGCTCGTGGCGCAGGTAGGACCGCGTGAACGTGCCGGTGCCGTGCGACAGCGAGCGCAGGTCGACCGCGTAGCGGACGATCTCCAGCTGCGGTACCTCGGCCCGGATCAGCGTGCGCCCGTTGGCCATCGGCTCGGTGCCGATCACCCGCCCCCGGCGCGCCGACAGGTCGCTCATCACCGCGCCCATGTACTCGTCGGCGACGAGCACCGCCAGCTCGTCGAAGGGCTCCAGCATCGACAGCCGGCACTTCTCCGCGGCGTCCTTCAGCGCCAGCCGCCCCGCCTTCTGGAAGGCCATGTCGGAGGAGTCCACCGAGTGGGCCTTGCCGTCGTAGAGGGTGACGCGGATGTCCACCATCGGATAGCCCGACTGCACGCCGCTCTCCATCTGCGAGCGGATGCCCTTCTCCACCGACGGGATGAACTGGCGCGGCACGACGCCGCCCACGATCCGGTCGACGAACTCCAGCCCCGACCCCGACGGCAGCGGCTCCACCTGGATCCGGCAGATGCCGTACTCGCCGTGGCCGCCGCTCTGCTTGACGTTGCGGCCCATGCCCTCGGCCGGCTCGGCGAAGGTCTCGCGCAGCGGCACGCGCAGCTCGTCGGTCTCGACGGCGACCCCGTGGCGCGAGGAGAGCCGGTCCAGCGCGACGTCCAGATGCGCCTCGCCCATGCACCACAGCACCAGCTGGTGCGTCTCGGGGTTGACCTCCACGCGCAGCGTGACGTCCTCGGAGGCCAGCCGGTTGAGCGCCTGGGCGAGCTTGTCCTCGTCGGACTTGGACGACGCGCGCAGCGCCACCGGCAGCAGCGGGTCGGGGAACGTCCACGGCGGCATCCGCAGCGGGCGCTCCTTGGCCGAGAGCGTGTCGCCGGTCTCGGCGCGGGTCAGCTTGGCGACGGCGCACACGTCGCCGGCCACCACCTCGCCCACCGGCTCGCTGTGCTTGCCCACGGGGGCCAGCAGCGCGCCGATGCGCTCGTCGACGTCGTGGTCCTCGTGGCCGCGGTCGGCGAGGCCCTGCCCGCACACGTGCACCACGGTGTCGGGGAGCAGGGTGCCGCTGAAGACCCGGACGAGGCTGACCCGGCCCACGTAGGGGTCGCTGATGGTCTTGACGACCTCGGCCAGCAGCGGCCCGCCGGGATCGCTGGCGAGCCCGTCGACCGGACCGCCGGAGGCGGTGGCGACGTCGGGCAGCGGGCGCTCGGTCGGCGCCGGGGTGGCCCGGGGCAGCTCCTCCAGCAGTTCGGGCACGCCCGCGCCGCGCAGCGCGGAGACTGCCAGCACCGGGTAGAAGCCCGCCCGCGCGACCGCCGCCTCCAGGTCGGCGATCAGCATGGAGGGGTCGAGATCCTCGCCCTCCATGTAGCGGTCCATCAGGGTCTCGTCCTCGCTCTCCTGGATCACCCCCTCGATCAGCGCGTCGCGCATCGGCGCGGCCCGTTCGGCCAGGCCCTCGGGCGGCTCGGCCTCGGTGCGGGTGCCGGTGGAGTAGTCGTGGTAGCGGCCGGAGATGAGGCCCATCAGGCCGCGCACCGTGCGGGAGTCGCCCTCGCCGGAGTACTCGGGCACGTAGGCGGGCAGCACGTTCTCGCCGAAGGCCTCGCGGCACTGCTCGACGACGGCGTCGACATCGGCGCGGTGGTGGTCGATCTTGGTGACCGCCACGGCGCGCGGGATGCCGATGGCCGCGCACTCCTCCCACAGCAGCCGGGTGCGCCCGTCGATGCCGTCGACCGCCGAGACGACGAACAGCGCGGCGTCTGCGGCGCGCAGCCCGGCGCGCAGGTCGCCGACGAAGTCGGCGTAGCCCGGGGTGTCCAGCAGGTTCACCTTGATGCCCGCTGAGACCACCGGGGCCACGGTGAGGTTGACCGAGCGCTTCTGGCGCACCTCGACCTCGTCGTAGTCGCTGACCGTGGTGCCGTCCTCGACGCGGCCCAGCCGGGACGTGGCACCGGACTCGTGCAGCAGGGCCTCGATCAGTGTGGTCTTTCCGGCTCCGGACGGGCCGACCAGCACGACGTTGCGAATCTGCGCCGGGTGGTCGGCCCTGGGAGCCCTGCCGGTGGTCGCTGGACCGGATTTGTCCGCCATGCTCTGCCACCTTCCTTCGTCGACCGGGCCGCGGTTCCCGTCGGCCCGGGCCGCGCGGCCCGCCGGCGGATGCCGGCGCCCCGTCGGGGCGGCCGCGCGGGTGGACGCCGAGTCCGCGCCGGATGTGACGCGGGACACTCTCTACCGTCACCCGTTGCGGTCGATATCACAAGGGGCGTTTTCGCTGACACCCCGGGGGCGGGTTCGCGGGGTTCCGGGGCCGGGGTGCGCGGGAAAGCCCGCGGTGTGCGCCGGGCGCGCGCCCGGCGCACACCTGCGGAGCGTGGAGAGGTCACCCGCAATAGGCGGATTCGGCCGTGCGGATCTCTTAGTGTGTGGCCGTGCCTTGGACCGAGAGCGTTCCCCAGTTCGGCGTCGTCGCCGGTGCCTTGGCGTCGCTGCTGGTCGTCTACGCCGCCGTGGGCGAGCCGCTGCTGGGCCGGCGCGCCTTCACGAGGCTGCAGCGCACACGCGGGAGCGACCCCCGCGCCCTGGTCCGGTTCTACCGCCTGGCGATGGGCGTGCACCTCGCCTGGACGGTGGCCATCGCCCTCATCGTGCTGCTCGCCCCCGGCGTCGACGCCGCCCACCTGGGCCTGCGCGCTCCCCAGGCATGGCTTCCGCTGCTGGCGGCCGTGTTCGGGTTCGGCGCGGCCCTGCTCATCATCTGGCTGATCACCCGCGACCGGGGCCGGTCCGCGCCGGAGACCGGGAGCCCCCCGCTGCCTCCGCTTCCCGACCCCGGCCAGGCGCTCGGCGTGCTGGCGCCGCGCGGGTCGCGGGAGCGGCGGACGGCCGCCGCGGTCGCGGTGACGGCCGGGGTCGGCGAGGAGCTGCTCTACCGGGGCCTGCTGGTGGCCTTCGGCACGGCGCTGGGCGCGCCGGTGTGGCTGGCCGCGATCGCGGCCTGTGTGCTGTTCGCGCTGGCCCACCTCTACCAGGGCTGGTGGGGGCTGGTGGGCCCGGGGCTCCTGGGCGCTCTGTTCATGGTGGTCTACCTGGGTACCGGCAGCCTGCTGATCCCCATCGCCGTGCACATCGCGCTGGAGATGCGCTCCCTGCTGCTGTCGGGCAGCGGCCGCCGCCACCGCGCCCGCGCGCTCTAGGCGCACCGGCGAGCCGGCGGCGGCCTGCTCACGGCCGGGTCACGGGTGCGAGCCGCCGGTGGCGTCGAGAACCTGCCCGGTGAGCCGGCTGGCTCCGGCCGCCTGCTGTCCCGCCGTGATCAAGGGGATGCCGCAACAGGCGTGCGGCGGCGCCGCGCCCGGCGACCTGCACGGCCGTCGCCGGGACCGCCATCGCCGCCCGGGCCCGGAGTGAGGCCGACCCGCGCGGGGTGGTGCCAGCACCCCCTGCGTGTTCGCGCCAGCCGTCCTGCTGTGGCGCGAGGCGATCGGGCACGATGGTTCGGTGACTGATGCGCTGTACCGCTCCGCTCCGCTGTCCGCCCCCGAGCGGCGGCGGCTCACCACTTCCGACGGGATCGACCTCGACACCGCGCTGTTGCGCGGCGGCACCGACCGAACCGCCGCCGTCGTGCTGGCGAACGGCTTCACCGGCACCTGGCGCAGCCCCGGCACGCGCTCGATCGCCGAGCGCCTGCTGCCGATCGGCGACGTGATGACCTTCGACTTCCGCGGCCACCGCGACTCCGGCGGGCTGTGCACCGTCGGCAACCTGGAGGTGCACGACCTGGAGGCCGTCTGCGCGCACCTGCGCGGGCTGGGCTACACCTCCGTCGCCTCGGTGGGGTTCTCCATGGGAGCGGCCGTGGCCGTGCGCCACGCCGCGATGTTCGGCGGCGTCGGCGCCGTGGTCGCCGTCAGCGGGCCGAGCATGTGGTACTACCGCGGCTCACGGCGGATGCGGCTGCTGCACTTCGGCGTCGAGCAGGCGTTCGGCCGCTGGTTCCTGCGCGTGGCCCGCCGCGTGCGCGTCATCGACACCGGGTGGGACCCGGTGCCGCCCGACCCGGCCCAGGCGGCCCCCGACCTCGCCGCGCCGCTGCTCGTCGTGCACGGCGACGCCGACAGCTACTTCCCGATCGAGCACGCGGAGCGGCTGTACGCCGCCGCACCCGAGCCCAAGGACCTGTGGATCGAGCCGGGTATGGGCCACGCCGAGCGCGCGATGACGCCCGAGCGGGCCGAGCGCATGGCGCTGTGGCTGGCCCGCCGCATGGGCGGGCGGAGCGGAGGGGAGGACGGGGAGCGCGGGACCTGAGGCGGGGCCGCGGCCAGGCGGGCGGCACCCGGATACCGCTGAGGTACAAAGAGAGTCATGGTGAACTCCTCCGATGTCCGGATGAATCCGCCCGCAAGGCCGTCGCATCTCGGGCTGCACGGCTGGGCGTTCCGGCTGCTGGTCCTGGCGACCGCGCTGACGTTCGCCGGCTTCGTGCTGCTGCTGCCCGTCGTCCCGCTGTGGGCCACCCGCGGCGGCGCGGGCGAGTTGGGCGCAGGGGCCGCCACGTCGGTCTTCATGCTCACCACGGTCCTCACCCAGCTCGCCATGCCCTGGCTGCTGGACCGCGGCGGCTATCGGTGGACCTTCCCGGTGGGTGCGCTGCTGATGGGCGTGCCGGCGCCGCTGCTGCTTGCGACCGCCGACCTGGCGCCGCTCCTGGCGGTCTCGGCCGTTCGGGGCGTCGGGTTCGGCATGGCGACGGTATCCGGCTCCGCGCTGGCGGCCCGCCTGGTGCCGTCCGAGCAGCTCGGCCGGGCCGCCGGCTACTACGGCCTCGCGGTGGGCCTGCCCAACGTGTTCTTCCTGTCGACCGGGGTGTGGGCGGCGCTCAACCTCGGATTCGCAACCGTGTTCTGGGCCGCCGCCCTCGGTCCGCTGGCGGGAGCGGCCGCCGCGGCCGGCATCTGGCTCCTTGCCGGCGACGGCGCGGGCCGCCGCGGCGCCGCGAGCGGGCAGGACACCGCAGCGGAGACGGGGGAGGCGCCCGGCGGCCCGCGGCTCTATCGGCGGCTCGGCGTGCCGCTGCTGGCGATGCTGATGCCGGCGATCGCCTCCAGCGCGATCGTGACGTTCCTGTCCATCCCGCTGTCCGAGGCCTCCACCGTGGTCTTCGCCGCCCTGCTGGCCTTCGGTGTGCTGTCGGTGTGCGGCCGATGGGCGGCGGGCACGCTCAGCGACCGGCACCGGCGTCCCGTCCTGCTCGCCTACGGCAGCGTCGCCGCGGTCGCCGGCATGGCCTTCTCGGCGGCGGCCCTGTGGGGGGCCGGGGACGGCTGGTCGGGACCGGGCGCCTGGGGAGCGGCCGCCGCCGTCGCGGGCGCCGGGCTGTTCGGCGCGGGGTTCGGCGCCGTGCAGAACGACACGATCGTCATCATGTTCCGCCGCGCCGGGGCCCGCGCCTACGGCACGGCCAGCGCGGTGTGGAACATCGGCTACGACGCCGGGACGGGCCTGGGCTCCTTCGCCCTGGGCGTGGCGATCCAGGCCGCCGGCTACGGCCCCGCGTTCGCCGCCATGGGAGCGGTGCTTGCCGCCTGCCTGCCCGCCGCCTTCGCCCTGGCGCGGCGGCTCGACTGACGCCGGGTTCCGGGGCCGAGGGCCCGCCTCCGCGGCGGGCCCTCGGGCATCCGTCCGGGCCCACCGCCACCACCGGCCGACCCCGCGATGCCGGCCGGAGCGCCGCGTGCGCCTCCCGTGACCGCCGCCGGCGTCAGTACGAGGAGATGTGCACGTGGTCGTAGTGGTTGGCGGTGATGCTGCCGCGGTCGTTCATCATCTCCCAGCCGGCACCGGGGTTGGCGGAGTGCCAGATGCGCTGCTCCCAGATGATGTACATCACACCCAGCCGGTCGGCGTTGGCCTGGGCGTAGTCGGCGATCTGCTGGCCGAGCTGCTGGTTGGCCGCCGAAGGGGTCGCTCCGCCCGAGCTCATCATGAAGTCGCAGGCGCGACCGGAGCCGTGGTCGCCGGAGTCGCCGGGGCGCAGGCAGCCGACGGGGTAGGGCGCGCCGAACTCGCGGACGATCTCGTCGCGGATCGCGGCCATGCGCGGCGTGGCGCCGTCCCAGCCCCAGCCCTGCGCGCCCGCCGGGATGCTGCCCGTTCCCGAGCCTCCCGACGACCCGCCGGCGGGGTCGGGGACCTGCTCCTCCTCGTACTTCTCGATCTTGGCCAGGACCTCGTCGCGCTGGGACTCCAGGTCCTCGACCAGCTCTTCGGCGTCTTTGAGCTTGCCGTCGGCCTTCTCGACGGCGTCAGCGCGCTCCTCGCGCAGGTCCACGAGGTCGGCGACCCGCTCGCTGTGGTTGGCCGAGACCTGGCTCGCCATGGCGGCGTTGTCGAGCATGTTCTGCGGTTCGCTGCTCATCACCACCTCGACGGTGGGGTCGAGCCCGCTGCTCATGTACTGGGCGGCCGCCAGGCCGGCGACGTCCTCGCGGTACCTGCCGAGCTCCTCGTCGACCTTTTCCAGCCGCTTCTGGGCCTTCTCGGCGTCGTCCTTGGCGTCTTCGTACTGCACCAGCTCGGTGTCGTACTCCTCCTCAAGGGAGTCGGCGCGCTCGTTGAGCTCCTCCAGGCTCGGCTTCTCGTCGTCCTCGGGGTCGGCATAGGACGAGGTGGCGGGGAGCAGCAGGGCGGCCGCGGCGGCGAGGCCGGGCAGCAGGAGAGCGCGTCGGCGCCGGGGGAGGGGTGGGTTCGGTCTGTGCATGGATGTCACCTGATGTCGGTCGCGGACCGGCCGGAAGGGGGCACACGGGGGCGAATGGTGCGCGCGGGAACGATGAGGGCGGGGGGCCGCGCGATGCTCAAGCAGACGATACGAGACCGTGACGTTACCTGGCTAGCGGTCGCCCGACACTACCCCGCCGCGCGCGGTCGGTGCGACGGCGTCCCGCCGGCCGCCGCGGCCGCCCTCAGGCCGGTCCGCCCAGGCCGCTGGGGAGGGTCTGCGCACTCGGCTGCGGCGCCGGATCGGCGCCCAGGAACCAGGCGGAGCGCCGCACCGCGCGCATGGCCTCGCGGCGGGTGTCGCGGTCGAGGCGGTCGATGTAGAGCCGGCCGTCGAGGTGATCGGTCTCATGCTGCAGACAGCGCGCCATCAGGCCTTCGCCTTCGAGGGTGACCGGCTCGTTGCGCAGGTCTACACCGGTGACGACGGCGCGCTCGGCCCGCCGGGTCGGAAACGCCAGCTCCGGCAGCGACAGGCAGCCTTCCTCGCCGTCCTGGACCTCCTCGGACAGCTCGGCGATCTCGGGGTTGATCACGTAGCCGATCCGCCCGTCGACGTTGTAGCTGAACACACGCAGTCCCGACCCGATCTGCGTCGCCGCGACGCCGGCGTGGCCGGGCTCGTCGACGGTGTCGAGCAGGTCGCGGACCAGCGCCTCGGTGTGCCGGCCGAACGAGGTGACAGGGGAGGTGGGAGTCACGAGAACGGGATCGCCGAACAGGACGATGGGGCGCTTGCTCATGAACTCCAGGTTAGCCGGGCGCGGGTGCGGGACGGCGCGCGCGTGGCCGTACGAAGGTGCGGGGGCCGCGTCGGCGCCGTGCGGGCGCGCTCAGGCCGGCTGCCGCCGCAGGGCGTCGTCCAGGACCATCTCGATGTAGTCCAACGCGGCCCGCCGGCGGCCCAGCGCGCTCTGGTACAGCGAGGGCAGGCGGCTGTCGCGGCGGACCCGCAGGCACTCGTTGAGGATGCGCTGCCAGCACTCCGGGAACGCGTGGAGGGCGTACATGCCCGCCGCTGATTTGGAGGTGATCTCGCCGGTCCGCAGGGTGAAGTGCAGCCGGCTGACACTCAGCACGCTCCAGGACGGCGCGAGCGAGCCCAGCGCCGCAAGGCCGCGCGGGCTGACCATGCGCCCGGCCTTGGCGCGCCAGCGGCGCCACTGCTCGTCGAGGTTGCCCAGCGACCAGGCGCGCAGGCTGGCCGGGTTGTCCCACACGTCCAGCTCCACCGGCAGCGGGCCGCGGACGGTCACGCCGCGCTCGGCGAGGACGTGCCAGGTCACGGGGTTGACGTCGGCACTGGCGCGGGTCTTGAACCGGCCGCCCAGCACCGAGGCGACGGGGCCGCAGTCGGCGGGGTCGTCGGCGAGGTCGTCCCAGGTGACGTGGATGCCGTTGAACTGGGGGCGGGGGATTTCGGCGCGGGTGCGCGCGTGGGCCCGGCGCAGCGCCTCGTTGTCGTCGCCGGTGGCGCGGCGCGAGGTGACCACCACGAAGTCGACGTCGCTGGCGTGCGGCCGGAAGTCGCCCAGGGCCACCGAACCCGCCAGGTACAGGCCCTGGACCAGTCCCGGCGCCTCGTCGTCCACGTTGCGAAGGAAGGCCTGGGCAAGGCTCTGCACTCGCGGGTGGGTCGCCATGTGGTCTCCAGTCGTGGTCGTGCTCGGTCGGGGCGTCGGCCGGCCGCGGGCGGTCCGGGCCCCGCCCGGGTGCGAAGCCGGCGGACGGTGACCGGATCCGGCCGCCGCGGCGCGGGCCCGGAAGCGGTCCGTTCGTGCTCAGCGCAGCATAGGGCCAGGTCGTGTCCCTGTTTTCACAGTCTGAGAGGCGCACCGGACTCATGGCAAGTGATGGCGCCGGATCCGCATCCAGTCCCCCGCACGCCGGTGGTGCCAAGGGTAGAGGATGAAGTGGTGCCAACCCCCTTGTCCGTGATCGGGGAGTAGTGGTAGAGGCCCGCCCACCGTTTCGCGCCCGCGCGAGGCCCAGCCGGTTATCCCGGCTATCTCAGGGGCCATCGGGTGCGCGCCCCGCAGTCGCCTCCTGACTCCTGCGCGGTTGCGCGCCGGGCGGCCCGTCATCGGCCGCGGCCCGTACCGGAACCCGTCTCGGTCCCGGGAACGTGGCCGATTGTTTGCACCTGCATTTGCAAGGGCGCGGAAAGTAATCCCGGAGTCAATGCACATGCGGTGCGGCATCAAGTGCGAGGTGCACCGGGGGATTCCATTCCTCCGGCGCCCCGCATCTGCAGAGAGGTTTCGGGGCAAACGCCCTGTTCCGACTGATCGGGGGACTCGATCCGGCTGCAGGGCCCCGTATCGGGAAAGTGACGAGCGCGACTCCGGCGGCTATGGAAATGCCGATCTCGAACCGTTAACATCTCGTGTTGTACGAGCGTACAACAGGGTGGTTTCGACGAGCCCGACTGCGGTGAAACTTCGTTCCAAGCGGTCCCGCTCTCGAACTCGACCCCCTATCCCGTTGTCCTTCACCTGCCAGTGATCATTTTTCGCATGCGTAACACGAGGTCATTCGGGCGAAACGGCCGCGTCCTAGGCTGTCGCACCAGGATCGGCGTTCCCGGCGATTTCAAGGAGATGGATATGGTGCCCACCATGGTGCTCGTCGCGGACGATTCTCAGGACACCGACCGCAAGGAGGCCCTGCAGGGCCTGGCTGACGCCGTCGCGCAACGGGGCGAGGCCCCGGTTGTTCCGGCGTTCGGCTCCGGCGGCGATGTGCGCCGGGCCGTCGACTCCGTCGAGGGGCCGATGGTGGTCGTGCCGGCCTTTGTTGCGGGCGGCGACTTCGCCAGTTCCCTGGTGTTCTCCGATCTCGACCTCGAAGGCCGCTTCGACGCCTGCCCGACCGCGCCGCTCGGTGCGGTGCCCTCGATCGTGGCGGATCTGGCGGGGCGGCTCGTCGAGTCCGGATGGTCCTCCGGCGACGGGGTCGTGCTCGCAGCCGACGGAAGCACCGGTCAGGAGGAGCGCCAGAGCGTCACCGACGTCGCCCGCATGCTCAGCCGTCGGCTCGGCTCGCCGGTCCAGGTGGGCTATCTGAACTCCTGGGCGCCTTCGGTCGGCGACGCGGTCGAGCGGTTGCGGCGCAACGGGCGCGACCGGGTCGCCGTCGCGGCCTGGCGCCTGGTCGAGGGGCGCGACTACGAGCGGCTGCACGAGATGGGCGCGACCTCGGTCACCGCCCCGCTGTGGCCCTCCGAGATCGTCGTCGACAGTCTGCTGGCCCAGCATCGTGCGGCCAAGGCGCGCCTGGCGGCCTGAGCCGCCTTCGCCTCGGCGGCCGCGGGCACGGGAGGTGCGGGCGGGAGCGGGTTCCGGGCAGCGCCGACCGGGATCCGCTCCCGCCCGCAGGCCTGTCGCGGGCCGACCGGCTCGGGAGCCGACGCCGCGCGGTGATGCGGTAGCGTGATCGTTCCGCTGCCGACCGTAACCCCGCCGGGTTCGGCGCCAAGCCGACGCTCGATCCCCGGAGCCGCCGCAGGAGGTGACCAGCCGGATGCGCGGCGTCGTGCTCCTCCGGGCTTCCGGGCAGGCGGCCCGGCCCGCCCCGCTGCCCCGCCGTCCGGGCGTCACGTGCCGCCTCGCGATCGCCGATCGGGCCGCCGTTCCTCCCCCGACCAGGGAAAGGGAGGAGAGGCCCGCGAGTGGGTAGGTCCGCGGGTGCGTCCCGCGCCTTTAGCCGCGCACCGACGACTCGGGGTGGTCGCAGTCCGGTAGCGCAGCCATGCCCAGGGGCAGGCCGATGCACAAGGTGGGCAGATGAACGACATAACACAGCAGCTTGTCGACGAGCAGCAGAAGCAGCGGCTGGTCCGCAGGTTCGGGACCGGCGCCATCGCCTGGCTGGCCGACCTGCCCGCCCTGGTCGACGAACTGGCCGCGCAGTGGGACCTCACCGTCCAAGGGCCCGCACCGCACGGGCGCACCTCGGTGGTGCTGTTCTGCCGCCGCGCCGACGGCACCCCCGCGATCCTCAAGGTCTCGCCCGACCCCGCACTGGGCACCTCCGAGGCCCGCGTGCTGCGGCTGTGGCAGGGCACCGGCCGGGTACCGGCCGTCTGGGAGGTCGACCCCGAGCGCAGCGCCGTACTGCTGGAGGCCGTAGGCAAGGGGCGCACGGTCGCGCTGGTGGGTGAGGTCCCGGACATGGCCGAGATCGCCGCGCTGATCTCGGACCTGCACTCGGTGAACGTGCCCTGCAACGACCTCGGCCAGCTGCATCCGCTGAACAGCCGGATGAACTTCATCTTCGACATGTGGGAGCGCGAGCGCCAGAACGGGCGCGCCGCCGAGATCGTCCCGCCGTCGGCCATGCACCGCGGCCACGCCCGCGCCCGCGACCTCTCCCATGCCGAGGACGAGGACGACGGCGGCGCCGTACCGCTGCACGGCGACCTGCACCCCGGCAACGTGCTCTACGGCGGGCCCGAGCGCGGCTTCGTCGCGGTCGACCCCCGCGCCTGCATCGGCGACGGCGCCGCCGACGCGGTCGACTGGGCGGTGTGGCAGGCCCAGGACCTGGAGGAGGTCGACCGCCGGGTGGCCGTGCTGGCCGCGGGCATCGGCGTGCGCGGCGAGCGGCTGATGGCCTGGTGCCGCGCCTGCGCCCCGCTGTTCGCCGTGGCCGCCGCCAACCGGGGGCGCGCCGACACGCCCCACTTCGCGATGCTGATGCGGCTGGCCGCGGGCTGAAGGCCGCGGCCGCCGACCGCCGCGTGCCTGCGGCCCGTGGCGCACTCGGGTGCCCCGCGCCCGGGGCGCGCAGCGCCGCTCTTCCGCGCGGGGCGCAGCGTTGGGGACCGGTGCCGCTCCCGCACGGCTGAGGAAGGAATGTCGGGGCGGGTCCCCTGTCGACCGGCGAGAACGCAGCGGGAGTGGTGCCGGGGCGCCGCGCGCAGGAGCACAGCGACCCGGCAGACACGCCCTACCCCTTCTCGAACCGGTAGCCCATGCCCGCCTCGGTGATGAGGTACAGCGGGTGTGCCGGGTCGGGTTCGAGCTTGCGGCGCAGCTGGGCCATGTAGACCCGCAGGTAGTTGGTCTCGCTCTGGTAGTTGGGCCCCCACACCTCGTGCAGCAGCTGGCGTTGGCTGATCAGCCGCCCGGCGTTGCGTGCCAGCACCTCCAGGATGTGCCACTCCGTGGGGGTCAGCCGCACCTCCTCGTCGCCGCGGGTGACGCGCTTGGCGCCGAGGTCCACGGTGAACGCGGCGGTGGTCACCACCGGCGCCTCCTCGACGTGCATGGAGCGGCGCTGCGCCGCGCGGATGCGGGCCATCAGCTCGTCCATGCCGAACGGCTTGGTGACGTAGTCGTCGGCGCCGGCATCCAGGGAGCGCACCTTCTCGCTGGAGGAGTGGCGGGCCGAGAGCACGATGATGGGCACCGAGGTCCAGGCGCGCAGACCCTCGATGACCTCGCCGCCCTCCATGTCGGGCAGGCCCAGGTCCAGCAGTACGACGTCGGGCGGGTGCTTGGCCGCGGCCTGCAGCGCGGAGGCGCCGTCGAAGGCGGTGTCGACGTCGTAGCCGCGCGCCCGCATGTTGATCCGCATGGCCCGGATGATCTGCGCGTCGTCGTCGACGACCAGGATCCGCATTCGTCACACCCTACGTTTCGGAGGAGGCGCCGTCGGGCGCGGTGGGGGAGCCGCCGGAGGGCCCCTGGTCGGCGGCCGCCGCCGCGGGCGGTACCGGCGCGCCGCCGCGCGCGGGGTCGGCCGTGGTGCTGTGCAGCGTGAAGACCATGGTCAGGCCGCCGCCCGGGGTGTCCTCGGCGGTGAGCGTGCCGTCCATGGCCTCGGTGAATCCGCGCGCGACCGCCAGACCCAGCCCGATCCCGGTGCCCCGGGGAGCGTCGCCGAGGCGCTGGAAGGCCTCGAAGATGCGGTCCTTGTGCTCGTCGGGAACCCCGGTCCCGTGGTCGGCGACCCGCAGTTCGACGGTGTCGCCCAGGGCGCTGGCCGACAGGCGGATGGCCGGCCGGCCGGGCGGGTTGTGGCGCGCGGCGTTCTGCACCACGTTGGCCACCGCGCGCTCCAGCAGCCCGGCGTCGGCGCGCACCCGGGGCAGGCTGTCGGGCACGTCGACGTGCACGGTGTGCGGTGGTATCCCGATCAGCGTGGCCGGGACGACCTCCTCCAGGCCCACCGCGCGGATCTTGGGCTGGACGGTGTCGGTCTGCAGCCGACTCATGTCCAGCAGGTTGTCGACCAGGCTGTTCAGCCGGTCGGTGGACTCCTCGATGTTCTCCAGCAGCTCGCCGCGGTCGTCCTCGTCCAGCTCGATGTCGACGGAGCGCAGGCTGGAGACGCTCGCCTTGATCGAGGTGAGCGGAGTGCGCAGGTCGTGGGAGACGGCCGCGAGCAGTGCGGTGCGGATCTTGTTGCGGGCGGCCTGGCGCTTGGCCTCGGCGGCGTCGCGCGCCAGGCGCTGGCGCTCCAGCGCCATACCGATGTGGGTGGCGAAGGCGCTGAGGATGCGCCGGTCGGAGGCCGGAAGCACGTGCCCGTGCAGGGCCAGTGCGAGGGAGTCGCTGACCGAGACCAGCGCGTCGGCCTGGTCGGGGGACTCGCACGGGGCCCCGCCCACGGACTCCACGTTGGTCCACCCGCCGCTGTCCTCCTGGCGCAGGAGCGTGACCGAGCGCTGGCCGAAGGTCTCGCGGATGCGGCGCAGCAGCGCCGGCAGCGGTTCCTGGCCGTCGATGACGCTGCCGGCCAGCAGGCTGAGCGTGCTCGCCTCGGCCTTGGACCGGCTGGCCTGCATGGCGCGGCGTTTGGCCAGGTCGACCACGAACGCGACGAGCACGCCGACCAGGATGAACACGGCCAGCGCGATCCCGTTGCCGGGGCGGTCGATGGCCAGCCCGTACAGCGGGGGTGTGAACAGGAGGTCCAGCAGCAGTGTGCTCCACACCGCGCACATCAGCGCCGGCCACAGCCCTCCGGTCATGGCCGCGGCGATGGTGGAGACCAGGAACAGCAGGACGTGGGTGGTCAGCCCGGCCCCCGCGGTCATCGGCAGCTGCAGGGCGGCGGCCAGGAGCACCGGGCCGAGCACGCCGATGATCCAGCCCCAGACCTGCCGGGCGCGGCTCAGGGAGCCCGGGCGGGGCGGCAGCAGGTTGCGCCCGCGCCCCACCTCCTCGTGGGTGACGATGTGCACGTCGATGTCGCCGGACTCGCGGGCCACCGTGGCGCCCACGCCGGGACCGAAGATGTACTGCCAGGCGCGCCGGCGCGAGGAGCCCAGCACGATCTGGGTGGCGTTGACGCCGCGGGCGAACTCCAGCAGCGCGGTGGGGATGTCGTCGCCGATGACCTGGTGGTAGGTGCCGCCCAGCTCGGCGAGCAGCTTGCGCTGCCCGGTGATGACGTCGGGCAGCGGATGGGCGAGGCCGTCGCTGGCGACCACGTGCACGGCCATCAGGTGGCTGGGCTGGGGCCGTCCGCCGCGGGAGCGGGCGGCCACGCGGGCGGCGCGGCGGATCAGGGTCTCGCCCTCGGGTCCGCCGGTCAGCGCCACCACCACCCGCTCGCGGGCCTCCCAGGTCTGGCGGATCTTGTGCTCGCCACGGTAGAGCGCCAGGCCCTCGTCGACGCGGTCGGCGACCCACAGCAGCGCCAGCTCGCGCAGGGCGGTCAGGTTGCCCTCGCGGAAGTAGCTGGAGAGGGCGGCGTCGATCTTCTCGGCGGGATAGATGTTGCCGTGGGACATCCGCCGGCGCAGCGCGTGCGGGGACATGTCGCACAGCTCGATCTGGTCGGCGCGCCGGACGATCTCGTCGGGGATGGTCTCGTGCTGGCGCACCCCGGTGATCTGGCGTACGACGTCGTTCAGGGACTCGACGTGCTGGATGTTCAGCGTGGTGATCACGTCGATGCCGGCGTTGAGCAGCTCGTCGACGTCCTGCCACCGCTTGGCGTTGCGGGTGCCGGGGGTGTTGGTGTGGGCGAAGTCGTCGACGACCGCCACCCGCGGCGCGCGCCGCAGCAGCGCGTCGAGGTCGAGCTCGCCGGGGCCGCCGCCGGGCTGCGCCGCGCGCGGCAGCTGTTCCAGGCCGTCGAGCAGCTCGGCCGTGCGGGGGCGGTCGCGGGTCTCGACCAGGCCGATCACGACGTCGGTGCCGCGCTCGCGGCGCCGGTGCGCCTCGCCCAGCGCGGCGAAGGACTTGCCGACGCCGGGAGCGGCGCCCAGATAGATGCGGAGCTTGCCACGTGCCACAACTCCATTGTGCGGCGAATCCGCCGGGTGGGCGAAGCGCCTCCCGGAACCTGTGGACGGCGGTCGCGGGCGGCGATCCCGGCGCGGGCGGCGGGGCGGGAGAATGGACGCGCCCATCCCTCGGCCCGGAGGTGCCGCAATGGCCGCAGAGCCGCCCTTCCCGCCCTCCTACCCGGGCGGGCGGTACGGGCCGCCGCCGGGCGGCGCGGACTCTCCCTTCCCCGGTCCGCCGGGCGGGCCGCTGCCGCCGCGCGTCCCGGGCGGACCGCGGCCGGGCACGCCGGCGCGCCCGGCGGGTGATCCGGGCGGCGCAGGGGCGGGGAGTCCGCCGGGCCCGCAGCAGGACGGCGCCGCGCCGGCCGGCCCTGGCCGGGCTGCGCCGCGCCTGGCCGCCGAGGTCGACGCCGCGGTCTCGGTCGCCGTCGTCGCCGGATCCGCGTGGTTCGCCCTGCGCGGCGACCCGCCCTACGCCGACATCGCCGCGTGCGAGGACCTGCTTCCCGCCGGGGCCGCCGACCACGTGCCCGGGATCACCGGCGCCGCATTCAACGGCGTCGTCGTGACCGGGGCGCGCATCGAGGACTCCGACCCGCACGTCGTGCAGGAGGCGCGGTGCTCGGAGTCCGACGAACCGGCCGCCCGCTTCCCGATGTGGGTCGGCGTGCGCCGCTTCCGCCCTGCGACCCGGGAAGCCGACTACGCGGTCCTGCGGCGCGTGCTCGACCGCGAGCGGGTCGAGCTGGCCGGCGGCGTCGAGGTCGGCTCCACCGGGCGCGCCGCCGACACCTACTTCTTCGCGGGCGCCGCCGACGTCGAGGTCCGTCGGCTGGACGCGGGCGACGAGGGGTTCTCGATCGCCTACTCCGACGCCGAGGACGCGCCGATGCTGGAGGCCGCCGGCGGCGGCGACACCTGGGCCGTCGCCCAGTTCCGGGACCGCAACCTCATGGTGCAGGTCGTCTTCCACGGCACGGCGGCGATGAGCCTCGGCGAGAAGGTGGAGGCGGTCACCGGGATGGCCCGCCTGGTCGAAGGCCGCGCCGCAGCCACCGGGCGCACCGTCTAGCTGTACTCCGCCCTCGGGTCGGTGACACCGGCGCCGGCCGTCGGTCCATAGCGACGGCCTCCAGTGCGGTGGAGACAGCCGTCTGCACACCACTGGAGGCCGTCACGGCCCACGCCGGCGCACGCCTGACCGCCTTTCCGCCGCTACGACGCCGAAGGCACAGCCCGACCGTGCTGGACCACCGCCGCACCCACGCAGCGGTCCCGACGGCATCGCCGCGGCCGCCCGGCGGGTGTCAGCGCGGCGTCGGAGTGGACAGCGCAGGGCGTCGAGGGCATTCCGGCCGGTGGGACGCGCGACCTCCACACCGAATACCGGAGGCCCTCTCTCATGCCGGTGCCGGGGGCGCCGTTCACGACCTCGATGGTCAGTACGGCTAGCGGGTCGGGTCCAGGACCAGCTTGCCCCGGGTGGCGCGCGAGCGCAGGTCCTCGTGCGCGCGGCGGGCCTCGCCGAGCGGGTACTCGCCGCCGAGCACGGCGCGCAGGCGGCCCGCGCGCACCAGGTCGAACATCTCGGCCATCGCGCGCCCGACCACGTCGCCGGGCAGCTGGAAGGCGTGCGGCAGCCACATGCCGCTGACCGTCGCGGAGTGGCGCATCAGGTTGGGCAGCTGCACCGGTTTGGGCGCCTCGCGCGAGGCCATGCCGTAGAAGGCGAGCCGGCCGAACGGCGCCAGCGCGCGCAGGCTCTCGTCGGTGACGCGGCCGCCGGTCATGTCCAGCACCGCGTCCACGCGGCGGCCCTCGTTGGCCTCGACCAGGGCGGTGGTCATGTCCTCGGCGCGGGAGTCCACCGCCGCGTCGGCCCCCAGCTCCAGGGCCAGCTCGCGCTTGTCGGCGCTGCCGGCGGTGGCGATCACCCGGCCGGCGCCGAAGGTCCTGGCCAACTGGACCGCGATCGAGCCCACGCCGCCCGCGCCGGCGTGCACGACGACGGACTCGCCCTCGGCCAGGTGCACGTTGCGCCGCAGCAGCACCCAGGCGGTGGAGCCCTGGACGAGCAGCGCGAGCGCGGTGCCCGCGTCGACCCCGTCGGGGATGTCGACGGCCATGCCGGCGGGCGCCACCGCCCGCTCCGCGTAGCCCCCGCTCTCGACCATGGCCACCACCCGGCGCCCGTCGGGCGTGCGCCCGACGACCTCGCTGCCGGGCACCAGCGGCAGGGCGCTGCTGGAGAGGTAGGTGTCCTCGACGCGGTGGGTGTCGGCGTAGTTGACGCCGGAGCGCTCGACCTCGACGAGGAGGTCGCCGGGGCCGGGTACCGGGTCGGGGAGGTCGGCGGGGCGCAGGACCTCGGGGCCGCCGAACTCGGTGATCTGGATCGCTCGCATAGCGGTGCTGTCTCCCAACGTGGTGTCGACGGGCCGGCCACGCCACAGACCGACCGGATGGTATGTGCCGAGCCTAGTCGTGCGCCTCGCCCGCTCGGTCCAAGGGGGGCAGCGGCGTGTCGGGACTCACTCCCGCGCGCCGAGGCCGGGGAACCTCGGCGGCCGCTTCTCCAGGTAGCTGCCGATGCCCTCGGCGAAGTCCTCGGCGGCGAAGGCGTCGGCCATCAACCCGGCGGACTCGTCGGCGGCGTCGTCGAAACCGGCCTCCTGGGCGCGCAGGACCTGGCCCTTGACCGCGGCCATCGAGCGCGGCGAGCACTCGGACGCCAGCACGCCGGCGTAGGACAGCGCCTCGGCGAGGACGTCCTCGCGCGGCGGGGAGAAGTCCACCAGCCCCATGCCGCGGGCCTCTGCGCCCAGCACCACGCGGGAGGACAGCAGCAGGTCCATCGCCCGGCCCTGGCCTACCAGCCGCGGCAGCTGCCAGGCGGCCCCGTACTCGGCCACCAGGCCGCGCCGGCTGAAGGAGGTGGTGAGCTTGGCGTCGTCTGCGGCGAAGCGGACGTCGCAGAAGAGCGCGAGCACCAGCCCGACCCCGGCGGCCGAGCCGTTGACGGCGGCGACGACCGGTTTGCGCAGTCTCGCCGGCGCGGCCATCGACCGCCCGTC
The DNA here is from genome assembly GCF_039542725.1 of Streptomonospora halophila. Lineage (NCBI taxonomy): Bacteria > Bacillati > Actinomycetota > Actinomycetes > Streptosporangiales > Nocardiopsidaceae > Streptomonospora > Streptomonospora halophila. The sequence continues at coordinate 53,624 of NZ_BAABIK010000021.1, forward strand.
GACCTCGATCCGGGCGCCGCTGATACCGCTGAGCGTGTCCATGTCGGCTCCGGCGCAGAATGCCCGCCCGGCGCCGGTGATGACGATCGCCCGCACCGCGGGGTCGTCGTCGGCCTCGCGCAGCAGCGCGAAGAGCCGCTCGGCCATCCCGGGGGTCCAGGCGTTGAGCCGGTCCGGACGGTTCAGGGTCAGCAGCAGCACGCCGCCGTCGCGTTCGCTCAGCACGGGCGCGGGGTGGGCGCCGGCCTCCTCGGGCGGGGGCTGGTCGGTGGTGCGGGCCATCGCGGTCCTCCCGTTCGTCGCTGCGGTCGCCGTGCCGGGGGCGCGACCGGTCGGGGTGCGGCCGGCTCCGGACCGCCGGTCGGCCAGATCCTACGGGCAGGGCACCGGAGGTTCGTTACTCCCGCAACACGGACAAATCAGGTACATTCCCTTTGGCACTACCGGCCCCGGGGTCGAAGCACACGGTGAGGGAGCCGTCCCGTGGCACTCGCGCGCACACGGATCTACACCGACGACACGCGCCTGTTCTGGTTGCAGCTGGGCAAGGTGGCGCTCGGGGGTGCCGCGCTGTTCACCGGCTTCTGGGTGTTCGGCGTCCACGACGCGGTGCTGTGGTCCAGTGCGGGGATCTCGGTCGCGAGCCTGGCGGCGATGATCCTGCTGGCCTGGCGCACCCGCGTATCCTACGGCCGCGTGCGCTTCGTCCTGGACGGCACCACTCTGCACTACCGCCGCGGGGCGCGCGGGGACCGCTCGGAGAGCCGCCGCTACGACCTGGACGAGATCGCCAGCGTCCAGCTGCGGATGCACGTCGGCAGCGCGCAGTCGCTGGAGTTCGGGTTCAACAGCCACGGGCTGCCCGAGCTGCGGATCGAGACGCTGGACGGGCAGGCCGACCGCTACCGGGTGCTCGCGCTCGACCTCGAAGGGTGCGAGGAGTTCCGCAGTTTCGTCACCCACGTGTGCGACAGCGGCGGCATGGAGAAGCGCAGTCCGGGCACGAACGGCACCGACGCGGTGATCGACCGCTGGGACAACCCGGCGTGCCCGCGAACGGTGTCCTGAGCTTTCCGCCGCGGGCCGGGTGCCGCGCCGCGATCTCACACCGGCTCCGCGGCGGGCGCGCCGAACGCGCCGGCGACCACCGTCGCGTCGTCGTGGCGCTTGCCGTGGGCGACGCCGCGGCGCTCCTCCTCGGCGCGCACCCAGGCGACCAGGGAGTCGGGGCCTTCCGCCTCCAGGAAGCGCCAGATCCGCCGCCACGGGTGCCCGTAGTGGTCGGCCAGCCGGGCGCAGCCGTCGGTCATCAGCGCGAACCCGGCACCGGCGGTACGCGACACCCCGGTGACCGCGCGGTAGGCCGCCTCGGGTACCGCGCCCGCCACCCAGAACCCGCCCTCGGTGTTGCGGTGCGCGCGGACCAGGCCGGCGCTGTAGGGGCGGCCGCCGGGAAGGCGCTCCACGCGGTCGTCGGTGGCCGCGGCGACCTCTCCGCTGCGCTCGGCCAGCAGCACCGTGCAGTCGGCGAGCACCAGGTACTCGACCCGGCGCTCCCCGGTCGGCGCACCGGAGGCCGGGCCGCCGGGCTCGGGCCGCGCGACGGCGACGGTGGCCGACGGGCTGTCGGGGTTGTCCAGGTCGCAGGTGCCGCCGTGGGCGCGGCGCGCGGACTCGATGGCGGCGGCCAGGCAGTCGGCCAGCGGCGCGGGGCGCTCGGCGGACAGCTCGGCGACGAGCCCGCCGCACAGCCGGTCCACCAGCCAGGAGACGCCGTGCCGGCAGCCGGAGTCCACGGCGGGCGGTGCCGTCGCGCCGTCGATCACCAGCGCCCAGTCGGAGCCGGCGCACACCCGGTCCTCGTTGGCCGGGCCCTGCCCCTGCTCGCTCGCGAAGCTCATGCGCACCTCAACAGCCTAGGAGACGCCCGGAGGCCGCTCCCGGACAGACACCGGCGGGCCGCGCCCCACGCCTGCGACGCGACCGCGCGGCGCCGCGCGCCGAACCCGCCCGCGAGCCCCGCCGGGGGTGGCGCCGGGGGTGGCGCGCGGGAGGGGGAGCGCCTTTCCAGCGGCCTTCTAAGTGCGGCTCCGGGAGCCCGGGACGAGGCCCTCTGCCCGGAAAGCCTCGGCGAAGGGGGCGGTGAGCTCCGCGAGGCGCTCGCACCCCCGGGCCCCGATCGCCGCGTAGGGCCCGGCGGAGAGGACGTCGGTGCGCGTCTCCAGATCCGCGCGCAGGGTGCGCCCGGCCTCGGTCAGCGCGAGCGCGCCCTCCGGGTCGGCGGTGACCAGCCCGCGCCCGACCGCGCCGCGGATGCCCTCGGCCCACTCCTCCTCGCTCCAGCCGCGGCTCCTGCGCAGGAACGACGTCTTCATCGCGCCCGTGGCGGCGTGTGTTGCCAGCGCCTCCAGCGGTGCGAGTCGCGCGTCGACGAGGGTCGCGATGTGGCCGTCGCCGCGGAACTCGCGCAGCAGGGTGGCGGCGTGCCAGAGCACCGTGTGCGGCTCGCCGGGCCACTCCAGTCCGGCGTGGCCGGCGAAGAGCGGGCGCCCGGGCGTCAGGCCGGCTGCGGCCTCCGCGGCCGTACGGGCCAGCCCGGCGGCCTCCTTCATCCGCTCCGAGCCCGCGGCGTCCTCGCCGAGGACGCGGCGCAGGACCTGGTCGGCGACGTCGAGTCGGGTCCGAAGCACGGTCTCGGGCGCGGCCAGCGACCACGCCCTCGGGATGGCGGAGCCCACGAGAGCGGGGCTGAAGCTGTAGAACGCCGCCGTCACCGTGCCCGGGTCCACGGCGCCCATGGCCGCCGACCGGGAGGCGAAGTAGGCCAGGGCGCGGTCGTCCAGCCCGATCGCGGCATAGCGCTCCCGGGCCTCCGGTGCGAAGTAGACGGGGATGTGGATCGGCTCCAGGGCCGACCAGGCGGTACGGGCGAGCTCGGGGGACGGTGCGTCGTCGGGCATGGCGCTCTCCTGATCTCGTCGGGGCGGGCGGGGCGTGCGGGTGCCGCCGGCGGGGCGCGGACGCCGCGGGACCCGCGCCCGCCCCGCAAGGCTAGACAGGGCCGCCCGGCGGGCCGAGACCGCCCCACGGGTTGACACCGACCGGTCGGTTTGCGTAGGAACGACAACGGCGGCGCGCCGGTCGGCGGCCCGCCCGGCGACCGCGAACGGGAGCGCTCATGGAGGCTTCGGCCACGACCACGTCCGGGCGCGTCAGCGGCGCCGTCGAGAGCGGTGTGAGCGTGTTCCGCGGCATCCCCTACGCGGCGCCCCCGGTGGGGGAGGCGTGCTTCGCGGCACCGCGCCCGCCGGAGCCGTGGGCGGGCGTGCGCGAGGCGGTCGAGTACGGGCCGACCGCGCCCCACCCGCCCTACGAGGCCGGCATGGCCGACGAGCTGCCCGAGCGCGACATCCCCGGACCCGAGTGCCTCAACCTCAACGTGTGGACCCCCGGCACCGGGGAGCGCGGCCTGCCGGTCATGGTGTGGGTCCACGGCGGCGCGTTCACCAACGGGTCCGGCGCCGAACCCGCCTACGAGGCGCGGGCCTTCGCCCGCAGCGGCGTCGTCGCGGTCACCCTGAACTACCGGCTGGGGGCCCAGGGCTTCGCCCTGGTCGAGGGCGCACCCGCCAACCGCGGGCTGCTCGACCAGATCGCGGCGCTGGAGTGGGTCCGCGACAACATCGCCGCGTTCGGCGGCGATCCCGACCGCGTCACCGTCTTCGGTGAGTCCGCCGGCGCCATGAGCGTGGTCACCCTCATGGCGATCCCGCGTGCACGCGCACTGTTCCGCCGCGCCGTCGCCCAGTCGGGCGCGGGCCACAACACGGTCTCCGCCGAGGACGCCGCCACCGTGGCACGGGTGCTCGCCGAGCGCCTGGGCGTGCGGCCGACCGCCGCCGACCTGGTCGGCGTGCCGCAGAAGCGCCTGCACGAGGAGCAGTCGCGCATCGCCGCCGACCTGCGGGGCGACGTCGACACCCGCGTGTGGGGCGGGCGGCTGCCGGTCCTGGGCACACTGCCGTTCTCACCCGCCGTCGACGGCGAGGTGCTCGCCGAGCGGCCCGTCGACGCGCTGCGCGCGGGCGCGGGCGGCGACAAGGACCTGCTGATCGGCACGACCACCGAGGAGCACCGGCTCTTCCTCGTCGCGCCCGGCCTGATCGACCACCTCCGCGAGAGGCACGTCACCGCGCAGGCCGACCGGCTCGGGCTGGCCCCGGGGGCCGCCGAGGAGTACCTGCGCCGCGCCCCCTCGCCGGGTGACGCCTACGCGGAGCTCGGTACCGACGCCGTCTTCCGCATCCCCGCCTACCGCGCCCTGGAGGCGCGCGCGGCGGCGGGCGGGGGCGGGCGCACCTACGGCTACGAGTTCGCCTGGCGCTCTCCCCGCTTCGGCGGACGGCTGGGCGCCTGCCACGGGCTTGAGGTCCCGTTCGTCTTCGACAACCTCCCCGGACCGGACGAGCCCCGGCAGCTCGCCGCCGACATGCACTCGGCCTGGGTCCGCTTCGCCTCCACCGGCGACGCCGACTGGCCGCGGTGGGACGCGCAGCGGCGCCCGTTCATGCGCTTCGACGCCCCGGAGCCGGCGGTGGTCCACGACCCGGGCGCCGAGACGCGCCGCCTGTGGGAGGGGCTGCGCGACTAGCCGGCGGAGCGGCGGAGCGGTGGGCGGAGTCCCGCCGGGCCGCTCGGGCGTGTTCGACGGGTCCGTGGCGGGCGGCGCACCCGGGTGCGCCGCCCGCCACCGGCGGCAGAGGCGCGAAGCGCCGTTCGTCGGGCGCGGGGCGCTGCGGCAGTCACCGGCGCCGCTCCCGCGAGTCCCGGGGAGGGATACAGGGCGGGTCTCCTGGGCGACCGGCGAGGACGCAGCGGAGCGGTGCCGGTGCGCCGCGCGAGAGGACGGCGACCCCTCGGACACGCCCTCCTAGAGCGAGGGCGTCTCGGCCTCGGCGGACTCGACGGCCTCGGCGGACTCGCGCGCCCGCTGCTGGGCCGCCTCCACGGTCTCCTCGGCGGAGGCGCGGTCCTGCCATCCGCGGACCTCCGAGCTCTTGCCCGGCTCCAGCCGCTTGTAGATGTCGAAGAAGTGCGTGATCTCCTGGAGCTGGAACTCCGGCATGTTGCGCAGGTCGCGGATGTGGTCCAGGCGCGGGTCCCCTACGGGCATGCACAGGATCTTGGCGTCGGGTCCCCGCTCGTCCTGCATCCAGAACACCGCGACCGGCCGCACCCGCACGACGCATCCCGGGAAGGAGCGCTTCTCCAGCGGGACCATGGCGTCCAGCGGCTCGCCGTCCTCGGCGAGGGTGCCCGGGATGTAGCCGTAGTCCGCGGGGTACTGCGTCGAGGTGAACAGCGTCCGGTCGAGCCGGATGCGGCCCGCCTTGTGGTCCATCTCGTACTTGTTCTGCGACCCCTGCGGGATCTCGACGATCATGTCGAGTTCCATCCGAACCCCCTCCTCGCGGTGTTCCGGTAGTGGCGCCGGAGCGGCTGACACGGCGGTCGCCGCCCCTCCTCTCCCGGCGCGCCGGCGCGGCTCGTGCCGGGGCGCCCACGCGCCCGAGCGCACCCGCCGCGCCGGTCGCCACGCCGAACGCTACCCCCGGTCGGCGGGGGAGCGCGGGCCGCCCTCCCCGCGGGCGGGACCCGAAGCGGGCCGGCGGCGCCCGGCACCGGCCGCTGCGGCCCCCTACCCGCGATCACCGGGCGCGTGCGCGCCGGACCGCCGCGGTGCGGTAGACACACGCGACACCGGCGAGGGCGGCCGGTTCCGTGCCGCGCCCCGAGTGGGCCGCAGAGGCGTCCCCGCCCGCCGTGTTCGCGGCCCCGGGTACCGGGCAGGGGGACAGCAGGCTACCGCGGGACCGCAGGTCACCGCGATACGGCGACGGGGGGCCGGCCATGCGCGTACTGGTGACAGGAGCCACCGGCTACATCGGCGGCCGGCTGGTGCCCGAGCTGCTCGAAGCGGGCCACACCGTCCGGTGCATGGCCCGGTCGGTGGAGAAGCTGCGCGACCACCCCTGGCGCGGCGAGGTCGAGGCCGTGGGCGGCGACGTGCTGGACCCGGCCGGCCTGGACGAGGCGCTGGACGGCGTCGACGCCGCCTACTACCTGGTCCACTCCATGGGCGGCGGCGCCGCGTTCGCCGAGCGCGACGCCCGCGGCGCGCGCAACTTCGCGGCCGCGGCCGAGCGGGCGGGCCTGTCCCGGATCGTCTACCTCGGCGGACACGCGCCCGACCGCGGCCGCTCCTCCTCGCACCTGGCGTCCCGCGAGGAGGTCGCCGGCATCCTCCTCGACTCGGCGGTCCCAGCGGCCGTGCTGCGCGCCGCCGTGATCATCGGCTCCGGCTCCGCCTCCTTCGAGATGCTGCGCTACCTCACCGAGCGGCTGCCCGTGATGACCACGCCGCGCTGGGTGCGCACCCGCGTCCAGCCCATCGCCGTGCGCGACGTCCTGCGCCTCCTGGTCGGGGCGGCCGAGCTGCCGCGCGAGGTCGACCGCGGGTTCGACGTCGGCGGACCCGAGGTCCTCACCTACGCGCAGATGATCCGCCGCTTCGCCCGGATCGCGGGTGTGGGGCGGCGCCTCATCCTCCCCGTCCCGGTCCTCACCCCGGGCCTGTCGAGCCTGTGGGTCGGCCTGGTCACCCCGGTCCCCGGCGCGATCGCCCGGCCGCTGGTGGAGTCCCTGCGCAGCGAGGCCGTCTGCCTCGACGACGACCTGGCCGACATGCTCGGCGACCACGAGCGCCTCGGCTTCGACGACGCCGTCCGCCTCGCGCTGCGCCGCATCCGCGAGGCCGCGGTGGCCACGCGCTGGTCCTCCGCCGCATGGCCCAGCGCGCCCAGCGACCCGATGCCCACCGACCCCCGATGGGCCGGCGGCTCCCTCTACTGCGACCAACGCAGCGTCCGGGCGCATGCCCGCGCCTCCGCGCTGTGGCCGGTCGTCGAGGGCATCGGCGGCGACCGCGGCTGGTACTCCTGGCCGCCCGCCTGGGCCGTCCGGGGACTGATCGACCGCGCCGCCGGCGGGGTGGGGCTGCGCCGCGGCCGCCGCGACCCCGGGCGCCTGCGGGTGGGCGACTCCCTGGACTTCTGGCGGGTCGAGGAGATCGAGCGGGGCGCTCTGCTGCGGCTGCGGGCCGAGATGCGGCTGCCCGGCCTGGCCTGGCTGGAGCTGCGCGTGGAGGACGAGGGCGGGGCCGCCGTCCTGCACCAGCGGGCGCTGTTCCATCCCCGCGGCCTGGCCGGGCACCTCTACTGGTGGGGGCTGCTGCCCGTGCACAGGCTCGTGTTCCGGCAGATGGCGGCCGGCATCGCGGCGCAGGGGGAGCGGGAGGCCGCGCCGGGAGCGGATGCGGCCCCGGCGTGAGCCGGTGCGCGCCGCGCCGGCGCGCCGCGGGGATCAGCCTCCCTCGTCGAGCAGCGGGGCCGGATAGCCCGGCACCGGCCGCTCCGCCTGCCACGGGGCGTGCACGACGGGCGCGGCCTGATCGGCGAGCTCGGGTACGTAGCGCCGGATGTAGGCGCCGTCGGGGTCGAACCTGCGGCTCTGGCGCAGCAGGTTGAACGAGCGGTTGGGGCGCGTATCGTTGCCGGTGCCGCCCACCCATTGCCAGTTGCCGTAGTTGTCGGCGATGTCGCCGTCGGTCAGCGCCGCGTGGAAGTGGTCGGCGCCGCGCTTCCAGTGCACGCGCAGCCGCCTGGTCAGGAACGCGGCGGTGAGCAGCCGCGCGCGGTTGTGCATGAAGCCCTCGTCCAGCAGCTGGCGCATGCCCGCGTCCACGACCGGGAGGCCCGTGCGCCCTTCGCGCCAGGCCGCGAATCCGGACTCGTCGCTGCGCCAGGCGGCGTCGCGCCGCCGGTAGTCGCGCCTCGGGAGGTCCGGGAACGCGGCGCAGACCTGGTGGTGGAAGTCGCGCCAGGCGAGTTGGCGGACGAACGAGGCGCACGCGGGGTGTCCGCGGGCGGCGGCCGCCAGCTCCAGCGGCGACACGCAGCCGAAGCGCAGGTCGGCGCTGAGGCGGGAGGTGGCGTCGGCCGCGAGTTCGTCGTGGACGCGCTCGTAGTCGGCGCAGGCGGCGGCGAGCCAGGCGTCCATCCGCCGGCGCGCGCGGGCCTCGCCGCCCCGCTGGCGGCGCGGTGAGAGCGGGCCGGCGCCCGAGTCGGCGAGCCGCCGCGGGACCGCACCGGGCTCGACCCCCGGCAGCGGGTCGAGCCGTGCCGGCGCCGGCACGGGGACGCGCCAGGGTACGGACTCCCAGGCCCGCCAGTAGGGGGTGAACACCCTGTAGTGGTCGCCGTCGGCGGGAGCGACTGCGCCCGGCGGCACGACCGTCACGCCGGGGTACGCGCATACGCCGATCCGCTGTTCTTCGCCGGCCTCGCGCAAGCGGGCGGCTCGGCGGGCGGCGAAGGCGCTCACGTCGGCGCTCAAGTTCACCCGGTCGGCTCCGGTCGCCGCGGCGAGCCTGAGCGTCTCGGTCACCGTGTCGCCGGAGCGCACCACCAGGTCCCCGCCCAGGCGGCGGAGTCCGCCGCGCAGGTCACGAAGCGCATCGCCCAGATACGAAAGGCGGTTGCGCGCCGCGCCGTCCCGGATCGCGCGGTCGAGGACGAACAGGCACACGACGGGGCGCCCGGAGCGCGCCGCCGCCGCCAGTGCGGGGTGATCGCTCACGCGCAGGTCGCGGGTGAACAGCACGATGGTGGGCCGGTCCGGCACCGGTGTCCTTCCCTCGGAGTGTGCTGGGCATACTACGCACGGTGGCTGCCGGTTCGCGAGCGTCCGCCCCGGGTAGCGCGAGAGCATGGCGACGGACGCTGAACCGCAGGCCGGCGCACGTCCCCGGGTGGGCGCGTCGAGCTGCCTGCTCGGGGCGGCGGTGCGATACGACGGCGGCCACTGCCGCAGTCCGTTCCTCGCCGACGTGCTCGACCGGTACGTCGACTGGGTTGCGGTCTGCCCCGAGGTCGAGATCGGACTGGGCGTCCCGCGCGAGCCGCTGCGGCTGGAGCGGGGAGAGGGCGGCGACCGGGCCGTGGCGGGCAGCAGTCGCGCCGACCGCACCGACGAGTTGCGCGCGGTGGCCGACCGCCGCTCCGCGGGGCTGGACCGGCTGGACGGCTACGTGCTGAAGGATGCGTCGCCCAGCTGCGGGCTGTTCGGCCTGCCGGTCGTCGAGGACGGGGACCGGGTCGGCGCCGAGGGGCGGGGCGCGTTCGCGGCCCGGCTGACCGAGATCCGCCCCGATCTGCCCGTCGAGGAGCAGGGCCGACTCGGCGACCCCGTTCTCCGCGAGCGGTTCGTCGAGCGCGTGTTCGCCCACGCCCGGCTGCGGACGCTGTTCGACGGCCCCGCCGCCGACGCCGCCGACACCCGCGAGCCGGGGAGCGGGGCCGGCGGCGCGGCCGCGGCGGAGGTCCGCTGGCGCCCGCGCGACCTCGTCGCCTTCCACACCCGGCACAAGCTGCAGCTGATGGCGCATTCGCCCGAGGACTACCGCGCGATCGGCCGCATCGTCGCCGAGGCCGGGACGCGGCCGCCGCAGGAGGTGCGGCGCGACTACACCGCGGCCTTCACGCGGACGCTGGCCGTGCGGGCGAGCCCGGGCCGCAACGTCGATGCGCTTCAGCACGCGTTCGGCATGATCGGCGACCTGCTCGACCGCGAGCGCCGGCGCGACCTGCTCGACTGCGTCGAGCGCTACCGCCGGGGCCTCGTCCCCCTCTGCGCGCCGATCGCCCTGATCCGCCACCACGCCGACGCCGCGGGGGCCGTCTGGGTCGGGGAGCAGACCTATCTGGCGCCCTTCCCGAAGGACCTGCGGCTCCGCGGCTCCGCGGCGGCGCCGTAGCGCCGGCGCGGCCCGCCGGTGCCGGCGGGCCGCCCCGACCGCGCCTCTCAGCGCGCCGGATCGATCACCGGGTGCTCACCCGTCTCCGCCAGGCGCTGGAGCAGGCGCTTGCGCAGCGGCCCCACCGCCTCCTCCGCCGACTCGGCTGCGGACGGGTCCGCTATGAGGTTGTGCAGCTCGTGCGGGTCGTCCTCCAGGTCGTAGAGGTAGGCGTCGACGTAGCGGTCCGCCGCCGGGGTGTTCCAGGCGTCGGCGCCGGGGGCCACCACCCCGTACTTCCAGCGCGGCGTCCGCAGCGCCCGGCCCAGCTCCGCCTCGCTGATCTGCACCAGCACGTCGTCGGGCCGGTCGTCGGCGGCGCCGCGCACCAGCGGCAGCAGCGAGCGCCCGTCCATGTCCTCGGGGGCGCCGAGGCCGGCCGCGTCCAGCAGGGTCGGCGGCAGGTCGATGTGGCTGACCAGCCGCTCCAGAGGGCGGCCGGTGTCCAGGCCCGGACCGAGCAGCGCGGTCGGCACCCGGATGGAGGCGTCGTGGCAGCTGCGCTTGTACTCGGCGTTGCGGGTCTTGAAATGGCACCCGTGGTCGGAGGTGAACAGCACGATCGTGTCGTCGGCGAGCCCGTGCTCCCGCACCGCCGCCAGCACCCGGCCCAGGCACTCGTCCAGCCGCTTGACCATCCCGAGGTAGCCGCCGAGGTGCTCGGCGGAGCTGCCGCCCAGGGCCGCCAGGTCCCCGGGCGCCCAGGCGCCGGCATAGCGCTCGCCGTAGCCCTCGGGGGCCGGGTAGTCGTCCCGCTCGTTCTGGTGATGGGGCTCCAGGAACGACAGGAACAGGAAGAACGGCGCCTCGCGCTCGCGGGCGATGTAGTCGACGGCGGCGTCGGTGAGCGCGTCGGCGCGGTAGCCGGGCAGCTCGTGCGCCCGGCCCTCGCCGTCGTAGAGGGTGGTCTCGTAGGCGTCGGAGGTGAACTCCAGCAGGTTGGCGGCGAGCCAGTCGCGGTAGCCGCCGCGCTGCTCGGGCCGCACCGGGCCGGCGGTACCGGTGTCGCCGAGGTGCCACTTGCCGATGTAGCCGGTGTCGTATCCGGCGGCGGCGAAGCGGTCGGCGACGGTGGGCGCGTCCTCGGGCAGCGGGATGTTGTTGCGGAAGCAGCCCAGCTGGGCGGGGTAGCGCCCCGTCTGCAGCGAGGCCCGGGAGGGCGCGCACACCGGCTGGCAGGTGAAGGAGTTGCGCACGTGCACCCCCTCCGCGGCCATCCGGTCGAAGTTCGGGGTCAGGTCGAGGGGGTTGCCGTGCGCCCCCGCCGTGTCCCACCGCTGCTGGTCGGTGAAGAACACGATGACGTTCTTGCGGTCGCGGCCGCCTCCGGGCGTGCTGCTCACTGTCGGATTCCTCGTCTTCGCACCGTGGCGCGGCGAGCCCCCGGGCCGCCGCGCCTGCCTTTGCGTCGTGTGCCCGGCCCCGCCGCAGCGGGGCCGGGCCGGTGTCCCGTCCTCGCCGTCAGTTCTGCGCCGGGCTGGAGAGGGCGGCCTCCTGTTCGCGCTCGGCCGTGTCCACGTGCCGTGTCTCGCGCATGAACAGAGTCGACACCACCGATACCGCGCCCAGGCCGACGACGAGCAGCGCCACCGGCCAGCTCGCCTCGCCCCCGGCGATCAGCAGCGAGGTGGCGATGGCGGGCACGAAGCCCGCGACCATCGCCGAGGACTGGTAGGCGAACGACATGCCGGAGTAGCGGACCTTCACGCTGAACATCTCGGTGAACAGGGTGGCCTGCAGGCTCGACATGCACACCGCGCCGCCGATGGCGGCCAGCCCCATCGCGGTCCAGGCCCACCACGTGCTGCCCTGCTCCAGCAGCCAGAAGTAGGGGAAGGCGGTCAGCGCCACCAGCACACCGCCGGCCAGGTAGAGCGGGCGCCGCCCGATCCGGTCGGAGATCGCACCGGCCACCGGCATCAGCGCCAGGCCGATCACGTTGTAGACCACGATCCCGGTCAGCGCCACGCCCTGGGCGAACCCGAGCGAGGTGGTCAGGTAGCTGATGGCGAAGGGCTGGTAGATCTGGGAGGTCCCGGCCTCGCCGAGGCGGGCGCCGAACCCGACGACGATGCTGCGCGGGTGGCGCTTCAGCGCCGTCCACAGCGGGATGGTCTCCTGGGCCTCGGCCTTCTTGACGCGGTCGAAGGCCGGGGTCTCCTCGATCTTGAGCCGGACGATCAGCCCGACCGCCAGCAGCACCGCACTGAGCAGGAAGGGAATGCGCCAGCCCCAGGTCAAAAAGGCGTCGTCGGGCATCATGGCGAAGAGGCTGACCACCGACACGGCGATGAGGTAGCCGATCGGGCCGCCGGTCTGCGGCAGACTTCCCCAGAAGCCCCGGCGGGCGCGCGGCGCGTGCTCCACCGTGAGCAGCGACGCCCCGCCGAACTCGCCGCCCAGCCCCAAACCCTGCACCAGGCGCAGGGTGACCAGCAGGATCGGCGCCCATACGCCGATGGTGGCGAAGTCGGGCAGCAGCCCGATGAGGAAGGTCGCGCCGCCGATGATCAGCATGGTCGCCACCAGGACCTGCTTGCGCCCGACCCGGTCGCCGAGGTGGCCGAACAGCAGCGCGCCGATGGGCCGGGAGACGAAGCCGACGCCGAAGGTCGCCAGCGAGGCGAGCGTGCCGATCAGCGGATCGGCGTCGGGGAAGAACAGCTCGTTGAAGACCAGCGCGGCCGAGAGCCCGTAGAGGTTGAAGTCGTACCACTCCAGCAGGGCGCCGGAGAGGCTGGCCGCGATGACCTTGGACATGGGTTGGCGTGGGGTTTCGCTCGGGCTTGTCATGACAGCCTTCTTCGTTGGCGGATGGCGCGTTCGGATCGCGGTCGGGACCGGGCGGGTGCCCCGGAGCGCGTCCGAGGGCGTACCGAAGCGCGGCGGTCCGGACGGGGCGCCGGCGGGTGCGACCGCGGGCGGCCGCCCGCCGCGCCGATGTTGCGGAGTGTGCTGCGGCGGTCGTGTTATTCGATTAACATGACGCACGTTACATCGCTCCTGCCCGCGTCGTCCAGCGTCGCGCCGCGCGCCGCCCGCACGGCCCGCCGGGGCCCCCGGGCGGCCGACTAGTCTGCGGGTTGTGGCAGTGACAGAGCCTCCCGAACGACCGACCCAGCGCGACATCGCGCGCCGAGCAGGGGTCTCCACCGCCACGGTCTCCTACGTCCTCAGCGGGCGCCGCGGCGGCGCGAAGCCGCCGCCCGAGGAGACCCGGCAGCGGGTGATGCGCGCCGTCGCCGAGGTCGGCTACCAGGTCGACCACGCCGGGCGCAGCCTGCGCCGCCGCCGCAGCGACCTCGTCGCCCTGATGTACCCGGCTCCCTCCAGCCCGTGGTCGGACCGGCTCGCCGAGCAGATGCAGGAGGCGGCCGCCGAGCGCGGCCTGGGCGTGGTGGCCCTGCCGATGAGCGACTCCGCCGCGGGCGAGGCGCTGCTGCGCGTGCTGCGGGAGCGCTACGTCGACGGCGCGGTCCTGCTGCCCGACTGCCCGGTCGACCCGGACGAGATCGCCGTGCTCGCCCGCCAGGGCCTGTCGCTGGTGGTCTTCGACGACGACCTCGACCCCGACGGCTTCGACGTGGTGCGCCAGGACCGCGGCCGCGCCTGCCGGGAGGCGGTCGAACACCTGGTGGCCGCGGGCCACCGCAGGATCGCCTATCTGGGCCACCCCGGAGAGGACCGCTGGCGCAGCGCCCGGTCGGTCAAGCTGCGCAGCTACCGGCAGGTGCTGCAGCAGCACGGCATCGGCGCCGCGCCCGACCTCGTGCTGCCGGTCGCCGACTCCCGCCCCGACGCCTACGCCGCCGTGCGCGAACTGCTGCGCCGCGCCGAGCCGCCCACCGCGGTCGTCTCGGCCACCGACCGCGCCGCCATCGACGCCGTGTGGGCGGCGCGGGACCACGGCACGGCGGTGCCCGGGGGGCTGGCCGTCACCGGCATCGGCAACATCCCCGAGGGCCTGGTGATCAAGCCCTCCCTGACCACCGTGGGCGCGCGCGAGTTCGACTTCTCCGCCCAGGTCGCCCGCCTCTTCGAGCGGCTCGACGCCGCCGCCCCGCTGCCGGGCGAGGTGATGGCGGCGCGCTGGGAGCTGATCGTCCGCGAGTCCGCCTGAAAGGCTCGCGGGAACCGCCGCCGGAGCCGCCTGCTCGGCCTGCTCGCACAGGCGCCGCTCCGGCCTGTGGACGCCTGCCGCACGTCCCCCACCGGCTCTTCTAGCCTTGGGGCGTCCGGTCGGCACCGACCTGAAACCCCTGGAGGCGCCAAGTGAACGCACCGAACGATGCGGCGGGACCGCACGAGCCCGTCGTCGCGCTGCGCAGGGCCGGCACGGCTCTGGTCGTCGACCTCGCTCCCCGAGCGGGGGGCGGGCTTCCCGAGGTGCTGCACTGGGGCGCCGACACCGGTGCGCTCACGCCGGAGCTCGCCGAGCACCTGCGCACCACCTCGGTGCCCGCGGTGCCCCACAGCGCGCCCGATGCGCCCCGCGGGTTCACGGTGCTGGCCACCGAGGCCGACGCGTGGGCCGGTACGCCCGCGCTCAGCGGCCACCGCGCGGGAACGGCCACCGCGCCGCGCCTCAAGCTGCGCGACCACCGCGCCTCCTCCGACGACGCGGCCGACACCCTGCTCCTGGACCTGCACGACCCCGGCCTCGGCCTCGCCGTGCGCCTGCGCTACCGGCTCGACGCCTGGGGAGTGCTGCGCGTGGCGGCGAGCGCCGCGGCGGACCCCGCCGCGCCCCCCGGCTCCGACACGGCCTACGACCTCGCCGCGCTGCGCGTGCTCCTCCCGCTGCCCGCACGCGCCGCCGAGGTCGTCGACCTGACCGGGCGGTGGGTCCGCGAGCGCAGTCCCCAGCGCCGCGACATGGCCGACGGCACCGTACTGCGGCGCGCCCTGCGCGGCCGTCCCGGCCACGACAGCCCGCTGCTGGCGGCCGCGGGCACCCGCGGGTTCGGGTTCCGCTCGGGCGAGGTCTGGGCCGCCCATGTGGCCTGGAGCGGCGACCAGGAGTACCTCGTCGAGCGGCTGCCCGAGGGCGCGGGCGCGCACGCGGCCGTGCTCGGCGGCGCCGAGGCGCTGCGCCCGGGCGAGATCCGCCTGGGGCCCGGCGACGCCTACGAGGGCCCCGAGATCGTCTTCGCCCACTCCACCGGCGGCCTCGACGGCGTCTCGGAGCGCCTGCACGCCGCCCTGCGCGCCCGCCCCGAGCATCCGGCCGAGCCGCGCCCGATCGTCCTCAACACCTGGGAGGCCGTGTACTTCGACCACGACCTCGACCGCCTGCGCGCGCTGGCGGACCGGGCGGCGGCCGTGGGGGTCGAGCGCTTCGTCCTCGACGACGGCTGGTTCCAGGGCCGGCGCAACGCCCGGGCCGGCCTGGGCGACTGGACCGTCGATCCCGACACCTGGCCGCGCGGCCTCGACCCGATCATCGAGCACGTGCAGGCGCTGGGCATGGACTTCGGCCTGTGGGTGGAGCCGGAGATGGTCAACCTCGACTCCGATCTCGCCCGCACCGATCCCGGCCGCCTGCTGCACCCCGAGGGCGAGCCCGGCCGCTCCTGGCGCCACCAGTACGTGCTGGACATCGCGCGGCCCGACACCTGGCGCCACATCCACGACCGGCTCGACGCCCTCCTGCGGCGCTACCCCGTCCGATACGTGAAATGGGACCACAACCGCGACCTGTACGAGGCGGTGCACGCCCCCGGCGGCTCCGCCGCGGCGGGCGCCGACCGCGTGCCCGGAGTCCACCGCCAGACCCGCGCCCTCTACGCCCTGCTCGACTCGCTGCGCGAACGCCACCCCCACGTGGAGTTCGAGTCCTGCTCCAGCGGCGGCGCGCGCGTGGACCTGGGCATCCTGGAGCGCACCGAGCGGGTCTGGGCCTCCGACTGCAACGACCCGGTGGAGCGCCAGGGGATCCAGCGCTGGACCGGCCTGCTGCTGCCGCCCGAACTCGTCGGTTCGCACGTGGGGCCCCCGGTCGCCCACACCACGCACCGCCGCACCGAGACCGCGTTCCGGCTGGCCACCTCGCTGTTCGGCCATGCCGGCATCGAATGGGACCTCACCGCCTGCTCGGAGCGCGACCTCGCGGCGCTGACCGCCTGGACGGCGCTGGTGCGCGAGTTCCGGCCGCTGCTGCACACCGGCCGCACCGTGCGCAGCGACGACACCGGTCCCGACGCGGTGCTGCACGGGATCGTCTCGCCGTCGGGCGAGCGCGCGCTCTACTGCTTCGCCCAACTGGAGACCGCGCCGGCCGAGCAGCCCGGGCGCACGCCGCTGCCCGGGCTCGATCCCGAGCGGCGCTACACCCTGCGCTACCGGACCGAGCTGGGCGACCCTACCCGGGGAGCCGCCGGGGCGCCCGCGTGGATGCGCGCCGACGCCGCCGCGCCGGTGCTGACCGGTGCGGCCCTGGCGCGCCTGGGCGTGCCGATGCCGCGGCTCTTCCCGGCCCAGGCCGTCCTGGTCGAGGCCGTCGCCGCGGAGTAGGGGCGCGGGTCCGGCGGCCGCGCCCGACTGCCGGGAGTCCGCGGGGAGCTGCGCGGGGAGAGCGCGGGGCATGCGCCCTGTCCGCTTGCGGCCCCGCCCCTGCCGCGGCGCCTGCCTTCGAAGCCCCCGCCGACCTCCGGAAGGGCGTCGGACCAGGTCGCCGGGGTGCTCCCGACCGGCGGCGGGCGGCGCGCGGGGCCCGGCGGAGACCGAACCGCGACGGGATCGCGACTTCGCGCGCAAAATTGGGTGCCCTCACCCCTGTTACCATCGGTCCACCTTTGCGGCGGCCGCGTGCCGCGCCCGGTTCCAGGGTCCACGACCCGACCTCGGCATGCGCCCCGCGGGTGGCGATTCTGCGCGAAAACCGCGCCGACCGGTCGTCTCCAGTGGCCGAAGCGGCGGCGTCGCCGCCGCGGCCCTGCCGACGCGCAGCCGTACCCCCGCTCTATCGGTCCGTCTCCTGAAGAAGCTGTCCCCTGTCCCCCGAAGAACCAGGAAGATGCCATGACCGTCGACCCCCAGGCCCCGTCCCGGGCCGCCACCGGCCACCAGATGAAGCGGCGCAGCCCCGCCGCGTCGTGGATCGGCCTGCCGCTGATCACCCTCGGGATCTACTACTTCGTCTGGTACGCCAAGATCCACCGCGAGCTCGGCGAGTTCGACCCCCGCTACGCGGGCAGCTCCCCGGCCGGCGCGGTGTGCTCGCAGCTCTTCGGCGGCTTGACACTGGGGATCTGGACGCTGATCAACATCGCCGGCACCGCCGGCCGGATCGCCAACGCCCAGCGCGCCGCCGGACTGACCCCCTCGTGCGGCGGCGGGGTCGCCATCCTGCTGTGCTTCCTGCTCGGCACCCACGTGATCTACTTCCAGAGCAACATCAACAAGATCACCGACGCCTACCAGCAGGTGCCCGCGGGCGAGCCGCTGCAGCTGCGCGCCTGAGTCCTCCGCTTCGCCGCGGGGTCCGCAGTGCGCACGAGCGCGGCGGGCCCCGCGGCTCAGTCTCGGCCGCCTCAGTCGCCTTTGGCGAGCGGGTTCTTCAGCCCCGGGGACCAGGCGGCTGCGGTGGCCGCGGCGCTTCCGGCGGCCTCGGCGACGTCCGACACCGTGTGCTCCGGCGGCTCGGCGTCCGAGGAGTAGCGCAGCTCGTCGGCGTCGCCGACGATGCGCACGCCCGAGTCCCGCAGGTCGTCGACGTCGTCCCGGCTCCAGGCGTCCACGGTCTCGCGGTACGCCGCCGGGATGCCCAGCCGCGGACCGCGCGACGAGCGCTTGGCGAACCCCTCTATGATCCGCGCCCGCAGCCGCCGGGCGTCGTCCGCGGGCCACTCGGCCGCGACCAGGTTCGAGTTGAGCGTCCGCAGCACCTCGGCCTCAGGCGCCGTGACCCCGCTGTGCACGGTGGTGGAGCCGTCCGGCGCCGAGACGCCCGACGTGTCGCCGAGCTCCACCGCCTCCAGGAACCGGTGCCACAGCCGATCGGCGGGCGAGCCGGGGTTGGTGATGAGCGTCACCTTCCCGGTGCCCACGATCGAGGCCCACCGGCGCGCGAGCCTGCCCAGCGCGAACGCGCGCCACAGGTGCGCCTTCTCGTCACTCTCCACCGCCTCCCAGCCGGCCTCGCGCTGGCGCTGCAGCTGGCGCAGGTAGGAGTGGAAGCTGGAGGACTTGCCGTTGCGGATGTGCTGCTGCCACACCGACGGCAGCAGCTTGCCCAGCCCGCGCGCGGTGATGAACACGCGCGTGTCGGGGGAGCCCAGGGCCTCGATCGTCTTGCGGGCCGCGTCGGAGCGCACGACCGACAGCGCCTCGGCCGAGACGACCGCCGTGCCCTCCCACGACCGGATCTGCTTCTGCAGGTTCTCCCACCAGGCCTGCTCCTTGGCGGCGCGCGCCTCGGTCACCCACGCGTACTCGCCGCGCAGCAGTGCATAGCTGGCGGTCTCGTGGTAGTTGACCCGGGTCGCGCCTGGGCGCCGCCGCGGGGGAACCGGATAGAGCGCACCGATCGCGGCGAGCTCCCTGGTGCGGTCCTGCATCATCTGCTGCAGATAGGTCGTTCCGGATTTCTGCACCCCGATGTGCAAGACAAGCCGCTCTGCCACCGAATACTCCACTCCCTAGGTACTGCGCGCAGAAGCTACCGGCGAGGGGCGAGCGGCAGGCGAACCCTGGGCGAACAGCGGGATTCGATCGAGCGCGCCGCCGCGACCTCGCCGTGCCCCGGGCCGGCCGGTACGGCGCGCCGGGTCCTGCCCGGTTGAAGGCACGGTACCGCCAAAACCCGGTGCTGTACCCGAGTGCGCCGGCTCCGCCCCCGGAAACCGGCCGTGGAAGAGCGGGCGGCGGAGGACGGCGCCGTCGCCCGCGCAGCGGGGGAGACCGTAGCGGCAGCGGCCACCGGAGCGGAAATGTCCCCGCCCGCCCCTACGTTGGCTACCGCCCCCGCAACGCGGGGGTGAGGCGAGCGGACGCCAGACACGGGGGCCGGTCCGGCCGGGAACCGGGCCGGTCTCCACTCGCCGGGCCCTTCCGGCGGCCGAACGGGCGCCGGAAGGGCACCGTCGTCCCGGCGGCGCCGGCGCGCGGCCGCCTCAGCCGCCGGACCCCACCTCCGCCACCGCCTGGTCGATGCGCTCGGCCAGGTCGATGTCGGCCGTGGTCACCGCGTCCACCGACGCCGTGCGCACGGTGAACCGGATGCCGTCGGCGGTGCGCGAGTGGTGGGCCCGGTGCCCGGTCTGGCCGCTGATCCGGTCGATCCGGGAGAGCAGAGGCGGGAGCCTGTCGGCGGGGATCCGCACGGTCCGCGACAGCCCCTCGGTGCCGCCCTCCCATTCGGGCAGGCGCCCCAGAGCGGCGTCGAGCGTCTCCTTGTCCAGCCTGCTCGGCCCGCCGGTGATCCCGGTGTCGGCGCTCCCCTGGGCGCCGGCGGGGTCGGCGGCCCACAGCGCCAGGTCCTCGGGCAGCGCCGCGGCGAGGCCGGCGGAGACGCCCGGCTCCGAACGGGCGATCTCCGCGAGGACGACCCGCGCGAGGTGCAGCCCCTCCTCCGGCACGCAGCCGAGCTCGCCCGCGACCTGCTGGGCGATCCCGCTCGTCCCGCTCGCGCGCTCGACGCGCTCGATCTCGGGGTCATGCGCGTGCGGCGGCTCGACCCACAGGGAGTCGGGCAGGCTGTCGTGGAGCTCGCGCCGGGTGTCCTCGTCCAGACGCCGCGCGATCGAGGGGACGACCGCGCGGATGGCGCGTCCCGCCCGGTCGGTGTCGCCCACCTCGCCGTGCGCTGCCACCCGTTCCACGAGCTGCTGATGCGCGACCATGGCACACCTCCCGATTCGGCTGCAGGTGGCCGGAGCCGGCGCCCGATCGGCGCCGGACTCCGGCTGGTTGGGCCGACTAACCTGTGCGTGGCCGGTGAAACCGGGCCGCGGCGGCGTGAAAACGCAGGTGGGGGGCTCGGGGGCGGCGTGTGGGGCGGTGCGCAGCCGCGGTGCCGTGCTCCGCCCGGCGTCGTGCATAGGGGCCGTCCCCGGTGGTAGCGGACCTGTGCACGACCGTCCGGCGGGCAGCGCCGGACCGCTCGGTCCCGCTGCCACGACCCATAGGAGGGGGACATGCAGCACGACGCGTTCATCGGTCAGGTGCAGGACCGCGCCCGCCTCGACAGCCGCGGCGCCGCCGAGGCCTTCACCCGGGCGACCCTGGAGACCGTCGCGGAGCGGATCAACCCGGACCTCGCCGACGACCTCGCCGCCCAGCTCCCGCAGGAGATCGGGGAGAACGTCCGGCGGGTCACCGACCAGTGGGTCCCCACCCAGCGGTTCGGCCAGGAGGAGTTCGTCCGCCGCGTGGCCGAGCGCGCCCACGCCGACGGGGCGCAGGCCGCCTACGCCGCCCGGGTGGTCTTCGAGATGCTGGACGAGGCGACCACCGGCGACGTGATGGGCAAGGTCCGCGAAGGCATGCCCGAGGACCTGCGCGAGTTCTCGCTCGCGGGCAGCAGCGGCGAGGCGTGACGGCCGTCCCCGCCGGGCCCGGCCGACGCCGGGCGCAGGCGGGGACGAGGCGCACCGGCCGCCGCCCCGGCCGACTGTAGGCTGGGGCGCCGATACCCCCGGGTGGACCGAGACCGACAGCGCCGGGGACCGTCGTCCGCACCGTGCTCCGGGGGCGCGTGGGGGGCGACCGCCCCGCAGGAGCGCAGCCGGCGCGGCGGCCGCAGCGGCGGGCTCCGCCCGCCGACCGCCCGCCGAGCCTGCACACGAGAGGTGAGGAAATGGCGGCGACGGCGATGCGGGCCGTATCCCAGGACGTCCACGGCGGCCCCGAGGTCCTCCGCGAGGTGGAGCTCGACGTGCCCCGGCCCGGGCCCTCCCGGGTACTGGTGCGGGTGCACGCGGCCGGGGTCAACCCCACCGACTGGAAGCACCGGGCCGCCCGCCTCTTCCTCGGCGACCCGCCCTACGTGCTGGGGTGGGACGTCTCCGGCGTCGTCGAGGAGGTGGGGATCGGGGTGACCGTCCACCGGCCCGGCGACGAGGTCTTCGGCATGCTGCCCTACCCCGACGGGGCGGGTTCCTTCGCCGAGTACGTCACCGCGCCCGCGCGCTCCCTCACCCGCAAGCCGCGGGGGACCACCCACGTCGAGGCCGGCGCCCTGCCGCTCGCCGCGCTGACCGCCTGGCAGGCGCTGGTGGACACGGCCGGACTGGAAGCGGGCCAGCGGGTGCTCGTGCACGCCGCGGCGGGCGGAGTGGGCCACCTCGCGGTGCAGGTGGCCAAGTCCCGCGGCGCCTACGTGTTCGGCACCGCCAGTGCGGGCAAGCACGACTTCCTGCGCGGGATCGGGGTCGACGAGCCGATCGACTACCGCGAGACCGACTTCGCCGATGCGGTCGCCGACGCCGACGTGGTCCTCGACACCATCGGCGGCGACAACGCCTTCCGTTCGCTGGGCGTGCTGCGTGCCGGCGGAACGCTCGTCACGATCCTGCCGGTGCCGCCCGAGGGCCTGCTCGACGAGGCCGAGCAGCGCGGCGTGCGGGCCGCGCCCATGCTGGTGGAGGCCGACCAGGCGGGGATGGCGGCGATCGCCGATCTCGTGGAGTCGGGTCGGCTGCGCCCGCACGTCAGTGAGGTCTTCCCGCTGGAGCGCATCGCCGACGCCCACCGCGTCGGCGAGACCGGCCGCACCACCGGCAAGCTCGTCGTCGACGTGGCGGGGGAGGCCTGAGCACGGCGATGGACGCGGCCCGCCCGCCGCTCGGCCTGCGGCGGCTCCGGGGGAAGCTCCTCGGTGCCGGGTGCCGGGTGCCGGGTGCCGGGTGCCGGGTGCCGGGTGCCGGGTGCGTAGGAGTCGGGGCGCCGCCGGCCCCGCCGCGCGCATGTCACTCCGGGAGGTCGGCCGAGGCGATGCGGGCGGCCCGGGTGATGAGGTGGTCGCGTTCGGGGCCGTTGGCGGTGCGGGCGGCCGCGGCCCGGTAGTCGGCCCGAGCGGCGCCGAGCTCGCCCGCCATCTCCCGCAGATGGGCGCGGGCGGCGAAGAAGCGGTGGTGGTCGGAGACCCGCTCGTCGCCGGCCAGATCGGACAGCATGGCCAGGCCCGCCTCGGGGCCCTGCGCCATCGCCGCCGCCACCGCCCGGTTCAGCGAGACAACCGGGTTGTCCGTCATCCGCTCCAGCAGCCCGTACAGCGCGAGGATCTGGGGCCAGTCCGTCTCCTCTGCCGTGGCGGCCTCGTCGTGCAGCGCCGCCACGGCCGCCTGGAGCTGGTAGGGGCCGACCGAACCCTTGGCCAGCGCGGCCGTGACCAGGTCGACGCCCTCGCGGATCGCCTCCGCGTCCCACAGCGACCGGTCCTGCTCGGCGAGCGGGACCGGGATGCCCCCCGGGCCCATGCGGGCGCTGCGGCGGGCGTCGGTGAGCAGCATGAGGGCGAGCAGCCCGGCGGTCTCGCACTCCTCGGGCAGCAGTCCGTGCAGCAACCGGCCGAGCCGGATCGCCTCGCGGGACAGCTCCACGCGCTGCAGCCGCGGCCCGGCGCTGACGGTGTAGCCCTCGTTGAAGACCAGATAGATGACGTGCAGCACGGAGGCGAGCCTGCGGTTTCGCTCCGCCGGCCCGGGTAGGGCCAAACCGGTCTGCGAAGCGGAGATGCGCTGCTTGGCGCGGCTGATGCGCTGGGCCATCGTGGGCTCGGGCACCATGAACGCGCTCGCGATCTCGGCAGTGGTGAGCCCGCCGACCGAGCGCAGCGTCAGCGCGATCGCCGAGGGCCGGGTCAGCGCCGGATGGCAGCACATGAACAGCATCGCCAGGGTGTCGTCGCGGCCGCTCGGCCCTTCGCCGCCGATGCCCTCGTCGGCGGGCGGCGCGAGGTGGCGGTCGGCGGGCTCGCGCGCGGCCGCGGCCTCCTCGCGCCGGCGCCGCGCCTGCTCGCTGCGGACCTGCTCGGCCATCCGGCGGGACGCGACGTGGACCAGCCACCCCCGCGGGTTGTCCGGCACGCCCTGCCGGGGCCACTGCTCCGCGCTGTCCGCCAGTGCGGCCTGGACCGCGTCCTCGGCGGCGTCGAAGTCGCCGAAGCGCCGCGTGAGCACGCCGACGACCTGCGGCACCAGCGGGCGCAGCAGGTCGTCGACGCCGGGGGCGCTCTGCTTGCCGTCCAGGGCCTCTCCCGGTGCCTACAGGTCGGCGGGCGGCGCCGACATCACCTGGCGCACCTCGATGGGCATGTTGGCGGGCCTGCCGCCGGGGCCGGGGGCCGCCGACGCGCGGGCCGCCAGCTCGTGTGCGCGCTGCTCGGTCTCGCAGTCGACGATCCAGTAGCCCATGAGGAACTCCTTGGTCTCCGGGTAGGGGCCGTCGGTGACCACGGGCGCGCCGTTGCTCCCGGCCCGCACCGTCCTGGCTTGCCCCGGGTCGGCCAGCCCTTCGCCGCCCACCAGCTCGCCCTCCTCGGTGAGCTCGGCGTGGAACTCCTTCATGAAGTCGAGATGCGCGGTGACCTCCTCGGGAGCCCAGGTGTGCATGGGCGCCAGGTCGCTCTGGGCGCCGAACTGCATCAGCAGCATGTACTTCATGGCCGTGTCCTCTCGCGTGCCTACCGGCGATCGCCGCGGCGGTCCCGCGGCGCTGTCACGGGTAGGTCGACGCCGGCGCGGCGTTCTCGACACGTCTCAGCGAGAATTTCCACAGAAGGTCCTCCGCCGCCCCGCGCCCTCGGCGGCACGCTACTGGCGCGAGACCGCGGAGGCGCCGTCGCGCAGCACGTACTTCTGGATCTTGCCGGTGGCGGTCTTGGGCAGCTGGTCCACGAATTCCACCCGTGTGGGCGCCTTGAAGTGCGCGAGGTTGTCCCGCGCGAAGGCGATCAGCTCGTCCTCGGTGGCCGAGGCCCCTTCGCGCAGCACCACAGATGCCTTGGGGGTCTCGCCCCAGCGCTCGTGCGGAACGCCGACGATCGCGACCTCCTGGACCGACGAGTGGCGCAGCAGCACCCCCTCGACCTCGATCGAGGAGATGTTCTCGCCGCCGGAGATGATCACGTCCTTGATGCGGTCCTGGATCTCGACGAACCCGTCGGGGTGGGTGACCGCCGCGTCGCCGGTGCGGAACCAGCCGTCGCCCATGACCTTCTCGGTGGCCTCGGGGTCGTTGTAGTAGCCGGCCATCACCACGTTGCCGCGCACCGCGATCTCGCCGACCGTCTCACCGTCCCAGGGGACCTCGTCGCCGCCCGGGCCGAGGACCTTCAGCTCGCCGGAGGTGATCAGCTCGACGCCCTGGCGCGCCTTGACCGCGGCGCGCTCGGCGCCCACGAGGCCGGCGTGCTCGGGCCAGGGCTCGCACACGGTGATGAAGGGCGTGGTCTCGGTGAGCCCGTAGACGTGGGTGACCGACCAGCCGAAGGTGCCCTCCAGCCGCTCGATGGTGTCGGCGGCGGGCGAGGCCCCCGCGGTGACGACGTGCACGCCGGGCGGCACCTGGCCGCGGACGTCCTCGGGCGTGTTGGCCAGGGTGATCAGCACCGTCGGCGCCGCGCACAGCCAGGAGACCTTCTCGTCGCGGATCAGGTCGAACACGCGCGCAGGGTCGACGGCGCGCAGGCAGACGTGGGCGGCGGCCGCCGCGGTGACGGTCCAGGTGTAGGTCCAGCCGTTGGCGTGGAACATCGGCAGCGTCCACAGATAGCGCTCGCCGACCCCGACGCGCAGGTGCAGGAGCGTGCCCACCACGTTCATGTAGGCGTTGCGGTGGGTGATCATCACCCCCTTGGGCCGGGCGGTGGTGCCGCTGGTGTAGTTGATCGTCAGCAGGTCCGTCTCGGCGATCTCGGGCCGGGTGAAGTCCGGGTCGGCTCCCGCGACCAGGGACTCGTAGTCCTCCCACCCCTCGGCGGAGCCCTCCAGCGCGACGAAGCGCTCCACGCCGGGCATCCGGTCGCGCACCCCGTCGACGGCCGCGAGCTGGTCGGCGTGCGCGCACAGCACCGTGGCGCCGGAGTGGTTGGCGATGTAGACGAAGTCCTCGGGGGACAGCCGGTAGTTGATCGGCACCAGGACCGCGCCCAACTGCGGCACGGCGTAGAAGGACTCCAACTGCGCGTGGGTGTTGGGCGCGATGTAGGCGACGCGGTCGCCCTTGGCCACGCCCATCCCCTGCAGGGCGGCCGACCAGCGGTCGCAGCGGTCGAAGAACTCCTCGTAGGTCAGCCGCAGGTCCTGGTCGACGACCGCCTCGCGCCGCGGGTGCAGCCTGCGCGTGCGCCGGGCGAACTCCAGTGGGCTAAGGGCGGTTTCCATGGCGCCTTCTCTCCGTGACGGCGGCGAGCGGATCGTCCCCGGTACCTGGGTGCAACGAAAATACGGTGCGCCCGCGGTCCGGGACAAGACCGCCACACGCTCGGCGGACGGCGCCGCTGTCAGCGAGGACGCGGCGCGCGGCCCCCGTCGGGCCGGTGCCCCGAAGGCGGGCGGCGCGCGGGGGCGCTCCATCCCGGGCGCGGCGGGCGCCGCCGAAGGGCTCAGGCGCGGGCCGCCTCGGCTCCGGTGAACGCGCCCAGCCCCGAGGCGCAGGCGGTGAGGGCGCGCCGCAGGGCGGCCGCGTCGTGCGGCGCGACGTCGCGCAGCATGCGCTCCTCCAGCAGGTCGGCCGCGCGGTCGCAGGCCTCCAGCGCCGCGCGGCCCGCATCGGTCAGGTGCGTGCGCAGCACGCGGCGGTTCCCGGGGTCGGGCTCGCGGCGGATCATCCCCTTGGCCTCCAGCGTGCCGACCATCTCGGTCGTCGCCTGCGGACTGACGAAGGACCGCCGGGCCAGCTGGGCGGCCGACAGCCCGGGCTGGGCGCGCAGCACGCTCAAGGCCGTGTACTGCAGCGTGGTCAGCCCGTACTCGCGGGTGATTGCGTCCAGCTGCGCGCGGGCGATGAGCTCCACGCGTTTGACCAGGTAGATGATGCGCGGCTCAGGGGACTCGGCGGTGTCGTCGGCACCGGCTGGAGTGATCATGATTGACACATTATCAAGGTTCTTGTTAAACACCTTCATCAAGGTCCCTGATATCAAGGAGTTTGACATGGAGTCAGAGGGTGGAGCGGCGACGAGCGCCCCGGCCGAGCCCTGGGGGGAGTCGGTCCTCGTCGACTTCGACGAGGGCGTCGCCTGGGTGACGCTCAACCGGCCCGAGAAGCGCAACGCCATGAACCCCTCGCTCAACGAGGAGATGGTCGCCGCCCTCGACGCGCTGGAGGGCGACGAGCGCTGCCGCGTCCTGGCGCTCACCGGCGCGGGGGAGTCCTGGAGCGCCGGCATGGACCTCAAGGAGTACTTCCGCGACGTCGACGCCTCCGGCGATCCCGCACTGCAGAACCGGGTGCGCCGCACCGCGGCCGAGTGGCAGTGGCGGCGGCTGTCGACCTACGCCAAGCCCACCGTGGCCATGGTCAACGGCTGGTGCTTCGGCGGCGCGTTCACTCCGCTGGTCGCCTGCGACCTGGCGGTGGCCGACGAGGACGCCCGCTTCGGCCTCTCCGAGATCAACTGGGGAATCCCGCCCGGCGGGGTGGTCAGCCGGGCGCTGGCGGCCGCCGTTCCCCGGCGCGACGCGCTGTACCACATCATGACCGGCGAGGCCTTCGACGGCCGCGAGGCCGAGCGCATGCGCCTCGTCAACGAGGCGGTCCCGGCCGCGAACCTGCGGGCCCGCACCCGCGAGCTCGCCCAGCGGCTGGCCGCCATGAACCCGGCGGTGCTGCGGGCCGCGAAAACCGGCTACAAGCTCGCCGCCGAGATGTCCTGGGACCAGGCCGAGGACTACCTCTACGCCAAGCTGGAGCAGTCGCAGTTCCTCGACCCCGAGCAGGGGCGAAGCCAGGGCTTGGAGCAGTTCCTCGACTCCAAGAGCTACCGGCCCGGCCTCGGCCGCTACGCGCGCGGCTGACCCCCCGCCGACAGGCCCGGGGGGCGCAGCGGGCCCCGGCTCCGCCCCCCGCCACGGCCAGGAACCGGGGCGATCCCCCCTCTGCAACGGAGACCGACGTGACCAGCTCTGTGCCCCCCACCGCAGCGTCCCAGCAGCGCGAAGCCCGCAAGATCGCCCTGGCCAGCTTCGTCGGAACCAGTATCGAGTGGTACGACTTCTTCCTGTACGGAGCCGCCGCCGCTCTCGTCTTCGGCCCCCAGTTCTTCCCCTCCGACAACCCGCTCGCCAGCCAGCTCGCCGCGCTGTCCACGTTCGCCGTCGGGTTCGTCGCACGCCCGCTCGGCGGGATCATCGCGGGCCACCTGGGCGACCGCGTCATCGGCCGCAAGCGGATGCTCGTCGTGTCGCTGCTGGTCATGGGATGCGCGACGGTCCTGGTCGGCCTGCTGCCCAACTACGCCCAGATCGGTGTGGCCGCGCCGATCCTGCTGGTGGTCCTGCGGCTCGCCCAAGGGCTCGGCGTGGGCGCCGAATGGGGCGGGGCCGCCCTCATGGCCGTCGAGCACGCGCCCGCCGGCCGCCGCGGGCTCTACGGCGCCGCACCGCAGCTCGGCGTGCCCGCCGGTGCGATCACCGCGAACCTCGTCATGCTCGGCGCCTCGACCATGACCGCCGAGGCCTTCGCCGAATGGGGATGGCGGATCGGCTTCCTGGCCAGCGTCGTGCTCATCGCGGTCGGCTACGTGATCCGCCGGCGCATCAGCGAGAGCCCGCTGTTCGAGGAGGAGCGGCGCAAGCGCGCGGAGGGGGCCGCGGAAGCCCCGAGCTCTCCGCCGCTGGCCGAGGTCGTGCGCCGCTACCCGCTGGGCGTCCTGCGCGCCGTGTTCGCGACGGCGGCCTCCACCGGCCTGGGCTACATCGTCCTGGTCTACACGCTCTCCTACGGCACCACCGAGCTGTCCTACTCGCGCGACGCGCTGCTGGCCGTGGTCACCATCGCCAGCGGCGTGCAGTTGGCCGCCATCGTGGGCTGGTCGGCGCTGAGCGACCGGGTGGGTCGGCGCAGCGTCTTCATCGGCGGCGGCCTCGCCCAGATCGCGCTGGCCCTGCTCTTCTTCCCGATGTTCGACCGGGAGAGCCTGGCCTGGGCGCTGCTGGCCTGCACCCTCGCCGTCATCGTGGTGTCCGCCCAGTACGGCCCGCTGCCCGCGCTGCTCGCCGAGCTGTTCCCCACCCGGGTGCGCTACAGCGGCATCTCCGCGGGGTACCAGCTGGGCAACGTGGTCGGCGGCGGCCTGGCGCCCATCGCCGCCACGGCTCTGTTCGCCGCCCAGGGCGGATCCGCCGCCGTGGGCCTCTACCTCGCCGGGATGGCGCTGCTGGCGACCCTGGCCGTGCTGCTGACTCCCGAGACCTCCGCACGCGACCTGCGGCGGATCTGACCCGCCCGCTGCGATCCCCGAAGGCCGCGCCCCGCGCATCCGCCCACCGACTGTGCCCATCCGCGATTCGCACGGAGACCGCAATGCTCAACCACGGCATCGGATCCTGGCCCGCCCGGAGAAGCCGCGCGGCAGGTGCGCGCGCCGCCGTCGTGCACGAGGGGCGCTCGGCCACCTACCGCGAGCTCGACGAGCGCGCCACCCGGGTGGCCCGCGTCCTGGAGGAGCACGGGGTGCGGCGCGGCGACCGCGTCGCCTACCTCGGCGCCAACCGGCCCGAGTTCCTGGAGGCGATGTTCGGCGCCGCGCTGCTGGGCGCGGTGTTCACCCCCTTCAACACCCGCCTGGCGCGCGCCGAACTGGAGGTCCTCGCGGCCGACAGCGCGCCCGCCCTCCTCCTGGCCGACGCCGACCGCGGCGCCGACGCTGAGGCGCTCCACCGCGCCGGCCTGGTGGGCGGCTATCTCACCGTCGGCACAGCGGCGGGCGGAGAGCACGGGCCCCGGGCCCTGGAGCCCGCGGTCGCGGCCGCGCCGAGCGGGGCACTCGACCGGCCCGTCGAGCACGACGACCCGTTCCTGCTGCTCTACACCTCCGGATCGACCGGCCGGCCCAAGGGAGTGGTGCTGACCCACGGCAACGTCACCTGGAACTGCCTCAACTCCATCGTCGACACCGACCTGGCCGGCACCGACACCGCCCTGGTCAGCGCACCGATGTTCCATACGGCGGCGCTGAACATGCTGTGCCTGCCGGTCCTGCTCAAGGGCGGCCGCCTGCTGCTGGAGGAGCGGTTCGACCCCGAGCGCACCGTCGACCTCATCGAGCGCGAGGGCGTGACCGTGACCTTCGGCGTGCCCACCATGTACGAGCGCATCGCCCGCTCGCCCCGGTGGCCCGGCGCCGACCTGTCCGGGCTGCGCCTCCTGCTGTGCGGGGGCGCGCCGGTGCCGCCGCCCCTCATCGAGAGCTACATGCGGCGCGGCCTGGCGTTCGTCCAGGGCTACGGGTTGACCGAGGCGGCGCCGGGCGCGCTGCTGCTGCCGGTGGCCGACTGCGCCGGCAAGGCCGGCAGCGCCGGCGTACCCGCGTTCTTCACCGACGTGCGCACCGCCGAGCCCGGACCGGGGCCCTCGGAGGTGCTGGTGGAGGGGCCCAACGTCACCCCGGGCTACTGGAACCGCCCCGACGAGACCGCGGCGGCGCTGCGTGACGGGTGGCTGCACACCGGCGACGCCGCCGAGGTCGACGCCGACGGCTACTTCCGCATCGTGGACCGGGTGAAGGACATGTACGTCTCCGGCGGGGAGAACGTCTACCCGGCGGAGGTCGAGGCGGCCCTGGCGGCCCACCCCGACGTGCTGGAATGCGCGGTCGTCGGTGTGCCCGACGACACGTGGGGCGAGTCCGGCGCCGCGCTGGTCGTGCCCGTGCCGGGCCGCCGGCCCGAGGCCGAGGAGCTGCGCGGCTTCCTCGCCGAGCGCCTGGCGCGCTACAAGATCCCGGCCGCCTTCTCCTACGGCGGCGAGCTGCCGCGCAGTGCCGTCGGCAAGATCGACAAGAGGGCGCTGCGCTCCCGGTTGGCGGGCGCGTAAGGGCGGGCGCGGCGACGGACGGGGAGCGCTGCGGCGGCCCGCGGCGCGCCCGCCGGCGCGGCGGGCCGGTGCTCGGGGGACTCCGGGGGAAGGAGGGTGGCAGAATCGCCGGGGCAGCGGGCAGCGGGCAGCGGGCAGCGGGCAGCGGGCAGCGCCGCCGTCCCGTTCACGGTCTCCGGGGCGGTAGTGTCCGATTCACCCGGAATCAGGCTCGGCGCATGCATCGGCGGCGAACGTGATCTTGCTCACGGGTTGCGTTTTCTGTCCGGGTGCGCGAGCCGGTATGCGGATTCTCGCCTCTGCGGAAGCCCGGTCCAGGTCAGTGCCATATTCGGCGCGGTCGGCAAAGGTGTGCCCGGCCGTCATGCGTATTGCGCATCGAGGGCCGGGAGTCCGGAGCGCCGCCGTGGCGGTAGGTTTGAGATCGGTCGGCCGCCCCGGAATTCTGCCGCACTAAATGTCTGATTCGCGGGTATCTGTGGCGGCTGGGTGAGCCGCAGGCCTCGTGTGGCGTTTTTCTGGGGTGTGCGCTGTCGGGCGATATCTCTACGGAACAGCTTTCCTGTGCTAGCGTAACCGCCGATTCGTCGGATTCCAGGCGCTTGCTGCAATGGGATCGTGCCCGGTGCAGGAATTCGGGAGCGATCTTTCGCGGAGTGCGCCTGGCTCTGCCCGCGGCGCGGACCCGGGTGACCGCTCGGAGCTGCGCCCCACGCTGCTCCGGCTCGCGGGACTCGGCGAACCGGCCGCCGCTCACCCGTTCCCGCATAAGAGGAGGTGTGCCGTGGCGCAGGCGTCGTCATCGGCCGGCCAGGGGAATCCGCCCCCGGCGCAGCCGCCGGTCACACATCAGAACCCCCCGCCGCCCATGTGGCCGGCGCCCCAGCCCGAAGGCCGCTGGAAGCGGATGCTGAGACGGCTCGGCATCGGCAGACGCGGGTCGGCGCAGCAGGGGATGACCGCCAACGACCTGTTCGCCGCCCAGCAGCAGGCGCTGAACCAGCAGTTCAACGGTCGGCCGGTGCCCAACGGCGCGGGCCATGCCCAGTACCCCGGGCAGCCCCAGGCGGCCTGGCCGCAGTACCCGCCGCCTCCGGCTCCGGGGAGCCCTCCCCAGCCCGAGGCCTACCAGCAGCCCGGCCAGGCGCCGCCGCAGGGCGGCTACCAGTGGCACCCCACCCCGGGCGAGCCGCTCCCGCAGGCCGCACCACCGCAGCCGGTTGAACCCGCCGCGCCCGCGGAGCCGGTCGGCCAGGGCGACTCGGCCGCATCGGCCGGCGCCTCCGCGAAGGCGGCCGCCGCCGGCGAGCAGGCGTCGGTGAAGCTGGTGACCAGCACCCTGGCCGGACTGGCGATGCGCGACCTGGCCCTGGTCGACTCGCTGATCGAGGTGGTCGAGGAACTGGAGGACAGCAGCGAGGATCCCGAGCTGCTGGACAGCCTGTTCAAGATCGACAACCTCGCCACGCGGATGCGACGCAACAGCGAGAACCTGCTGGTGCTCGCCGACCAGGACACCGGCGACCCCTCGGCCGAGCCCGTGCCGATGCTCGACGTGGCGCGCGCCGCGATCTCGGAGATCAAGGACTACCAGCGCGTCCAGGTGGGGCGGCTGCCGCAGATCTTCGTCGCGGGCACCGCCGCCGACGA
The DNA here is from genome assembly GCF_039542725.1 of Streptomonospora halophila. Taxonomy (NCBI): domain Bacteria; kingdom Bacillati; phylum Actinomycetota; class Actinomycetes; order Streptosporangiales; family Nocardiopsidaceae; genus Streptomonospora; species Streptomonospora halophila. Next base: position 85,167 of record NZ_BAABIK010000021.1, read on the forward strand.
CCTCAGCCACCTCCTCGCCGAGCTGATGGACAACGCGACGGGCAAGTCGCCCGAGCACGCCCAGGTGGTCGTCAGCGGCCAGTACATGGTCGACGGCGAGCGCCTGCTGATCACCGTCCAGGACGAGGGCATCGGCATCCCGGACGACCAGATCGCCGACCTGAACGAGCGCCTGCGCGGTGAACCCGTGCTCGACGAGCAGGTCATGCGGCACATGGGCTTGTACGTGGTCAGCAACATCGCCCACCGCCACGGCATGGAGGTGCAGCTGGAGGCGCGCGCCTTCCGCGGGATCAGCGCACACGTGATGGTCGGTTCCGACCTGGTCAGCAAGACGGGTCCCCAGCCTCCCGCTCCCGCCCCCGCACCCCCGCTCCCGGCGGCTCCCCCGGCCCCGCGCCGTCCGGCCCCCGAGTCCCCGAGGGCAGCGGCTCCTGTCCAGAATGCGCAAGAGGAGCGCAGCGCCATGGATTCCTCCTCGTCGGTCACCCCCGCCGGCCTGCCGCGCCGCAGCGCACACCGCACCACGTCGCCGTTGCCGACCGCAGAGACGTGGGAGTCCGAGGCGCAGGCCGAGGAGTCCGACGAGGCGGAGTCCGACAACAGAGCCGAGCGCATCCGCGACGACCTCGCCGGATTCGTCGAGGGCGAGCAGGCCGCGCGGGGCGACGAGGATGTCTGACCGCCGTGATCGGCTCAGGACCACCACCCGAACCACTGAAGAAGCTGGACCGAAATGGACAACCGCTTGAGTGAGAGTGCCGACGCGGAGAACTTCACCTGGCTGATCTCCAACTTCGTCGACGACGTCCCCGGCGTCGAGCACGCCATCGTGGTCTCTTCCGACGGCCTGCTGCTGACCGCGTCTCGCGACTTCCCCGAGCAGTACGCCGAGCAGTTGGCCGCCATCGCCAGCGGCATGCACAGCCTGGCGCTGGGCGGGGCGAAGATGTTCGGCAAGGGCGAGTGCGAGCAGCTGATCGTGCGCATGCAGCGCGGTCACCTGTTCGTGATGTCGATCAGCGACGGTTCGTGCCTTGCGGTGCTCAGCGCACCCAACGCCGACATGAAGGTCGTCGCCTACCAGATGACCAAGCTGGTGGAGAGCGCCGGGCACGCGCTCACCCCGCAGCTCCGCTCACAGCTGCGCGGGGTCGTGTCACCGTGAGGGAACCATTGCCAGTCAACGAACGCCCGTGCGCAACGGCGGGGACGAAGAGGGTGGCAGCCGAATGAGGAACCGCAGGAGCAGGCGCGGGCGCATCCGCCCCTACACCTTCACCGGCGGTCGCACGCGCTCCCGCCACCCGCTGCTGGTGCAGACACTCGTCTCCGCTGCCGACGCGGGCACCGAGACCCCGTCCAACCTGCCTCCCGAGGCACAGCGCATCTACGAGATGTGCCGCGAGACGCGCTCGGTCGCCGAGCTCTCCGCGGCGCTGAAGATTCCGTTGGGTGTAACGCAGGTCCTGCTCAGCGATCTCGCCGACCAGGAGCTCGTCTACATCCACCCAACAATCACCGGCCACAGCCCGTCGGAAAACCAAGTTCTTGAAAGGGCGCTTCGTGGACTCGAACGTCTCTTCCAGTAGCTCCAGCGCAACGGGTCGGTCGCTCGTCTCCGCCAAGGTGGTCGTCGCCGGCGGATTCGGTGCGGGAAAGACCACGCTGGTCGGCTCGGTATCGGAGATCCCCCCGGTCTCGACCGAGGCCGTCATGACCGAAGCAAGCGAGAAGCACGACGACCTCTCCTCCACTCCGGAGAAGGTCACCACCACAGTGGCCATGGACTTCGGCCGGCTGACCCTCGAACAAGAGCTGATCATGTACATGTTCGGCACGCCGGGGCAGGCGCGGTTCTGGTTCATGTGGAACGACATCGTCCGCGGCGCCATCGGTGCGGTCATCGTCGTCGACTCCCGCCGGCTGGCGGACTGCTTCGACGCGATCGACTACTTCGAGACGACGCAGGGCGTGCCCTACATCGTCGCCGTCAACCGGTTCGACGACGACCTGCCCTACACCGTCGACCAGATCCGCGAGGCGCTGGAGATCGCCCCGCACGTGCCGATCGTCGACTTCGACGCCCGCGACCGCAACTCGGCGGGCAATGTTTTGAAGATCCTCCTCCGGTACGCGCTCGAGCGTCCGGGCCAACCCGACGCCGCGGCCTAGTCCGCGGAAACCCGATGCGAACGGCCGGGCCGCCGCACCCCCGCTGAGCGGGACGCGGCGTCCCGGCCGTCGCGGTCCGGCGCCGCTCCGGCCGCCCCGCGGCTCAGCCGACGATCGGGCGCTCCTCGGGCAGTTCGTATCGGCGGCCCGTGGTGCGCAGCGCCAGCGCGGTGGCCAGCGTGATCGGTCCGAGGCGGCCCACGAACATCAGCAGCGTGATCAGCAGGTGGCCCAGCGTGGGGAGTTCGGCCGTGATGCCGGTGGACAGACCCACCGTGCCGAACGCCGACACCGTCTCGAACAGGACCTGGTCCAGACTGAACCGGGTCGTGGACAGCAGGATGAGCGTGCAGACCATGACGCCGCCGATGCTCAGCAGCGCGACGGCAAGCGCCTGCTGCTGCGCGCCGGTATCCAGGCGGCGCCCCATCACGTGCACGCTGGGCTCGCCGCGCACGATCGCCCAGAGCACGAAGCCCACCAGGGCGAAGGTGGTCACCTTGATGCCGCCGGCGGTGCCGGCGCTGCCGCCCCCGATGAACATCAGCACATCGGTCACCAGCAGGGTGGAGGGCCGCATCTCGCCGACGTCCAGGCTGTTGAACCCGGCGGTGCGCGGCATGACGCCGTGGAAGAAGCCGTTGAGCAGCTTTCCGGCGGTGGTGTAGGTGCCCAGCGTCGCGGGGTTGCGCCACTCCAGCAGAGTGATCAGCGCCGTTCCCGCCGCGAGCAGCAGGACGGTCGTCCCGGCGGTGATCTTGAAGTGCAGCGACCACTGGCGCCGGCCGCTGTGCCGCGCGTGCCGCCACAGCTCGAACCACACGGGGAACCCGAGTCCGCCGGCGATGACCGCGAGGGCGACGGGCACCAGGATCCACGGGTCGGACTCGAAGCGGACCAGGCTGTCGGTGTAGAGCGCGAAGCCGGCGTTGTTGAACGCCGAGACCGCGTGGAACACGCCGTACTCCAGCGCCCGCGGCCAGGAGTAGCCGTGGTGCAGGGCCAGGCGCAGCACCAGGACGAGCGCGAGGACCGCCTCGACGCTGACACTGACCAGAAAGACGCCCTGCACGACGCGGCGCACCTCGCCGATCGACAGCGACTTGGTCTCCATCTGGGCGCTGAGCTGCATGCGCAGTCCGAAGCGGTGGGCCAGGAGCAGGACCACGACCGAGACCAGGGCCATGATGCCGAAGCCGCCGATCTGGATCAGTGCGCCGATGACCACGATGCCCAGGCCCGACCAGTAGGAGGCGGTGTCGAGGACGATCAGCCCGGTCACGCACACCGCGGAGGTGGCGGTGAACAGCGCGTTCTCGAACCCGGTGGCGGTGCCCTCGCGGGAGGCCCACGGTGTCATCAGCACCGCCGTGCCCGCGAGGACCACGGCGGCGAAGCTGCCCACCACGATCACCGACGGGTGTTGGAGGCGCACCAGCAGTCCGCGAAGCGGGCGCCATCCGTCGAACCGGGTCCGGGCGAAAGCCATTTTGCGCCGGGCGATGCTGCCGAGGTTCTGCCGCACAGCCCTACGCCGTCCCGAGTCGAAGGCATCCGTTGGTCACGAGTTCCGCAGTCTATCCCGCGCCCCCTCGCCCACCCCTGCGGCTCGGCGCCCCCCGCCCCATCGACCCCACGCCCGCCCGCGGGGCGCGCTTGCAGGGCGCCGGGTTTGGGGGTTGTGTGGCGTAGATCACATATGCGGCGTGCGGAGGCGGGTGGGCGGCCGGGCGGCCTGGAAACTCCGCTCGTCCTCGGCTCGAAGCGGCCCGGCCGCGCGCTCGCGCGGTTGCGGGCGGGGCCGGTACCGGGGGCCCGGGAAAAGGAAAACCAGCGGGCGCAGGTGCGTCTCCGCTGGTCATCGGTGAGAGCCGGTGCTCTCGGTGCGGTGCCCCCTGGAGGATTCGAACCTCCGCACACGGCTCCGGAGGCCGTTGCTCTATCCCCTGAGCTAAGGGGGCGCTTTGCGAGATCAAGAATAGCAGGCGCCGAGGGGTGGATCGCGCAATGTCCGCGGGCTTGGCGGATCGCCAGCGGAGGCGGGGGGCGGAGCGTTATTCTCGCGCCCGTGGGTGATGCTCTGGCACGGGTACTGGTGGTCGACGACAACGAGGTGATCAGGCAGCTGATCGCCGTCAACCTGCAGCTCGAAGGCTTCGAGGTGCACACCGCTGTTGACGGCGAGGACTGCCTCGCCCGTGTGGGCGAGGTCCAGCCCGACGTGATCACCCTGGACATCATGATGCCCAGGCTCGACGGATGGGTGACGGCCTCGCGCCTGCGCGAGGACGCGGCCACGCGCGGCATGCGCGTCCTGCTGATCACCGCCCGCGCCCAGGAGGACGACGTGCGCCGCGGGAAGGAGATCGGCGTCGACGCCTACCTGACCAAGCCCTTCGACCCCACGGAGCTCATCCGCCTGGTCCGCGAGCTCGCGGCGGGCAACCGGGCCGAGCGGGCCGGCTGATCCGTGGCCGCCGACCGTCCCGAGGGACCGGGCCTGTGGTGGCGACCGGACGGCGCCGCCCCGTGGCGTGTGGACGCCCTGCTGCGCGGCGCCGTGGCCCGGGCGGCGGCATGCCCGCCGGAGGACGTCCCCCCGGCCGAGCCGCGGCGCGGCGCACCGCCGGGGTCCTTTCGCTGCTCGACCGCGCTGCCGCTGCGGACCGCCCGCCCGCTCGGGCTGAACGTGTCCCGGCTGGCCGAGCGCGCGGTCGAATCGCTGCTCGACTGCCCCGGGGTCGCCGACGCCGGGGTCGAGCGAGGCGGGTTCGTCGCCCTCGACGCGACCCCCGAGGCGCGCGCCGCGATGGTGCGCGCCGCGGCCGCCGACGGCGACCGGTTCCTGCGCGGCTACCTGCACTACCTGGAGGGCATCGGCCACCTCGGCGACCCCCCCGGCCCGGACCGCGCAGGTGCCGCGCCCTCCGCCCCTTCGCCCACCGTCGCCGCGGCAGCGGGCGAGCGGCACTCCGTCGAACCGCTCGACGAGGCCGCCGGCGTCGAGGACCTCCGCCGCCTGGCGCGCGGCGACGCCCTCCGGCGGATGCGCGCCGCCTCCCGGACCGGTCCGGGAGGCGGCGGCCGGACCGCGCCCGCCCGCGACGTCTCCTGGCGCGACCCCCGGATCGACGGCGGGGGAGGCGCGGCGACCCCCGCTGCACGGCTGCTCGCTGCCGTCGGCGAGGCGAGCGCGCGCGTCGCCTTCTGCCGCTCGGCCGCCGACCGGCCGCGACCGGGCGAGGAGACCGGGCCGGGCCTGCCCGCGGTGCCGACCGCCGAGCATCCCGGAGCCTGGGCGCTCGGCACCGCGGCCAACCCCGCCTTCGCCGTCCGCTACGCCCACGCCCACGCCGCCTCGACCCTGCGCTGGGCGCGGGAGGCGCACGAGGCCCGCGCGGCGCGGGCGCCCGAGGCCCGCGGATCCTCCGATCCGGCCGCAGAACGCGCCGGCGCCGCCCTCGCCGCCGCTCTGCAGGCGCCCGCCGCCGCCGAGCTCGCCGGAGCGCTGTATGACGGACCCCTGGTGCTCCACGCGGCACGGAGACGTAGCGAACCCCATATGCTGGTCAGATACCTCGAAGGTCTCGCGGCTGCCTACCATGATTGGCGGGGTTCCTGCGGCGGACTGATCGTCGAGGCCGCCGGCGGCCCCGCGGATGGGGAACCCGTGTCCGCGTTCGGTCGGCTGCGGCTGTGCGCCGCGGCGGCCGAGGTCCTGAGCGCGGGCCTGTCCCTGCTCGGCGTGTCCGCGCCCACAAGGCTGTGAGCACTCCGAAGGCGAGAACCGTCCGCACCCGCTCCGGTCCCCGGGGACGCCCCGTCAACGCCACGGCAGCGGGGGCGGTGCGGGCGCTTCGGCCCGACCGGGACGCCCGCCGACCGTGCCCGCAGCGCCGCGGGCCGGCCCGAGGATCGGCACCCGACGCCGACGCCGACGCCGGGGGCACGCCTGCCGCTCGCACGCCGGTCCCCGCGCCCCGCACCGCACCCGGTTCGGCCGGTCCCGACCACGCCGGACCGCCCCGGACCGGCCGGCACGAACACCCGCCCACACGTCGAGAGTGCACACTGATGAGCCGTTACGCCCACCCCGCGGGTCCGCGCCACGCGGAGGTGCTGCCCGAGGAGAACCCCCCGAGCCCGCCGCGCGACCTGGCGCGCCTGGACCCGCGCGTGTGGCCCGCCACCGCCGGGCGCGGCGGCGCCGACGGCGAGCTGGCCGTCGGGGGCGTGGGCGTGCGCCGGCTGGCCGCCGAGTACGGCACGCCGCTGTTCGTGCTCGACGAGGAGGACTTCCGCCGCCGCGCCCGCGCCTACCGCGAGGCCTTCAGCGACGCCGAGGCCGACGTCTACTACGCGGGCAAGGCGCTGCTCACCAAGGCCCTCGTCCGCTGGGTGCACGAGGAAGGGCTCAAGCTCGACGTGTGCAGCGGCGGCGAGCTGACCGTCGCCCTGGCCGGGGGCATGCCGCCCGAGCGCATCGGCATGCACGGCAACAACAAGTCCGAGGCCGAGCTGGCCCGCGCCGTCGAGGCCGGGGTGGGGCGCATCATCGTCGACTCCTTCGAGGAGATCGAGCGCCTGGAGCGCATCTCCGCCGAGCGCGGCCGCGTCCCCAAGGTCCTGGTGCGCGTGACCACCGGCGTCGAGGCCCACACGCACGAGTTCGTCGCCACCGCCCACGACGACCAGAAGTTCGGCCTCGCGCTGAGCACCGGCGCCGCGGCCGAGGCGGTCCGGCGGGTCCTGGCCTGCGAGCACGTCGAGCTGGTCGGCCTGCACTCGCACATCGGATCGCAGATCTTCGACACGGCCGGGTTCGAGGTGGCCGCGCGCCGCGTCACCGAGTTCCTCACCCGCGTCCACCGCGAGACCGGCGCCGAGCTGGCCGAGCTGGACCTGGGCGGCGGCCTGGGCATCGCCTACGTCTCCGACGACACCCCGCTGGAGCCCGAGGCGATCGCCAAGAGCCTGCTGAGCATCGTGCAGCGCGAGTGCGACTCCCACGGCCTGCCGATGCCGCGCATCGCGGTCGAGCCGGGCCGCGCCCTCTCGGGGCCGGCCGGGATCACGGTCTACGAGGTCGGCACGGTCAAGGACGTCGAGGGCATCCGCACCTACGTCAGCGTCGACGGCGGCATGAGCGACAACATCCGCACCGCGCTCTACGGCGCCGAGTACACCTGCGCGCTCGTCTCGCGCGCCGGCGGCGCCGAGCCGGTGCTCTCCCGCCTGGTCGGCAAGCACTGCGAGAGCGGCGACATCATCGTGCACGACCTCTACCTGCCCTCCGACGTGCGCCCCGGCGACCTCGTCGCCGTCGCCGCGACCGGCGCCTACTGCTTCTCGATGGCCAGCAACTACAACCACCTTCCCCGCCCCGCCCTGGTCGCGGTGCGCGAGGGCGTCCCGCGCACGCTGGTTCGCCGGGAGACCGAGGAGGACCTCCTCCGCTTGGACGTAGGCTGACTTGCGCGCCTCCGGCGGCGGACGAAGTGGACGGCACGACGTGACAGAAGTGGGAGTCACTCCTCTTATGGCGATGAAGGTGGCGCTGCTGGGATGCGGCGTTGTGGGTGCGGAAGTGGTGCGGCTGGTCGACCAGCAGGCGTCCGAACTCGCCGCACGGGTGGGAACACCCCTGGAGATCGGCGGGATCGCCGTGCGGCGCCTGGGGCGCGACCGCGGCACCGGAGTCGACCCCCAGCTGTTCACCACCGACGCCACGGAGCTGGTGACACGGCCCGACATCGACCTCGTAATCGAGGTCATCGGCGGAATCGAGCCCGCCCGCTCGCTGATCCTGGAGGCGGTCAAGGCCGGCAAGTCCGTGGTCACCGCCAACAAGGCGCTGCTGGCCGAGGACGGTGCGACGCTGCTGAGCGCCGCGCGCGAGGCCGGCGTCGACATCTACTACGAGGCCGCGGTCGCCGGGGCCATACCGCTGCTGCGCCCGCTGCGCGACTCGCTGGCCGGCGACCGGGTCAACCGGGTGCTGGGCATCGTCAACGGCACCACCAACTTCATCCTGGACCGGATGGACAGCCAGGGGGCCGGGTTCGCCGAGTCGCTGGAAGAGGCGCAGACGCTCGGCTACGCCGAGGCCGACCCCACCGCCGACGTCGAGGGGTTCGACGCGGCCGCCAAGGCGGCGATCCTGGCCCGGCTCGCGTTCCACACCCAGCACGTCACAGCGGCCGACGTGCACCGCGAGGGCATCACCGAGGTCTCGGCCGGCGACATCGCCAGCGCCAGGGAGATGGGCTGCGTGGTCAAGCTGCTGGCGATCTGCCAGCGCACCCCCGACGGCGACTCGGTGGGTGTGCGCGTCCACCCCGTGATGCTGCCGCGCGAGCACCCGCTCGCCGCGGTCACCGAGGCCTACAACGCCGTGTTCGTCGAGGCGGAGTCGGCCGGCCGGCTGATGTTCTACGGCCCCGGCGCCGGGGGGGTGCCCACCGCCGGCGCCGTGCTGGGCGACCTGGTCGCGGTGGCGCGCAACCGGCTCGCCGGGACCTCCGCGGGTGAGGGCGGCCACGACACCGGGCTGCCGGTGCACCCCATGGGCGAGACGGTCACGCGGTACCACATCTCGCTGGACGTCGCCGACCGCCCCGGCGTGCTCGCCCGCGTCGCCGAGGTCTTCTCCGAGATGGGCGTGTCCATCAAGAACGTGCGCCAGGAGGGCTCCGGCGAGGACGCGCAGCTGGTGCTGGTCAGCCACATCGCGCCCGACTCCGCCTTGGCCGAGACCGTCGAGCGGCTGCGCGGGCTGGACATGGTGCGGTCGGTGGCCAGCGTGATGCGCGTCGAAGCGTTCTCCGAGGACGCGTGACGCCCGCGGGCGCGGCGGCGCCCGGACGGGCGCGCACCGCGCGAAAACACCGTCCCAACTGCTGAGACGAGGGACGCGGGATGCACGCGCCACGCCTTTCGGGCTCTAGACTCGGAGGCGGATACACGGCCGCGGGGGCGCCCGTCGGCGTCCGCCGCAACTGCCGCGCACATCCGCCGGGGCACGCCGCGCGAGCGGGCGTGCTCCCATCCGCGGCACGGCCGCTTTGCGAATACGCTTTTCCATCCGTTCCTTTTCGAAAGGGCCCTGTCGTGAGCATGGCACGGGCATGGCGGGGGGTCGTCGAGGAGTACCGCGACCATCTCCCGGTCACTGCGAACACCTCGGTCGTCACCCTGCTGGAGGGCGGGACCCCCCTGGTTCCCGCCGCACGCGTCTCCGAGCTGACGGGGTGCGAGGTGTTCCTCAAGGTCGAGGGCCTCAATCCCACCGGGTCCTTCAAGGACCGCGGCATGACGATGGCGATCACCAAGGCCGCCGAGGAGGGCGCCAAGGCCGTCATCTGCGCGTCGACCGGCAACACCAGCGCCAGTGCCGCCGCCTATGCCGTGCGCGCCGGGATGACGTGCGCGGTGCTGGTGCCCCAGGGCAAGATCGCCATGGGCAAGCTCGCCCAGGCGCTGGTGCACGGCGCCAAGCTGCTGCAGGTCGACGGCAACTTCGACGACTGCCTGGAGCTCGCCCGCAAACTGTCGGTGGACTACCCGGTCGCGCTGGTGAACTCGGTGAACCCCTACCGGCTGCAGGGCCAGAAGACCGCGGCCTTCGAGATCGTCGACGCGCTGGGCGACGCGCCCGCGGTGCACTGCCTGCCGGTGGGCAACGCCGGCAACATCAGCGCCTACTGGATGGGCTACAGCGAGTACGCCGACTCCGGGGCCGCCACCTCCGCCCCGCGCATGTTCGGTTTCCAGGCCAGCGGGTCGGCCCCGATCGTCTCGGGCGCTCCCGTCGAGCAGCCGCGCACCATCGCCACCGCCATCCGCATCGGCAACCCGGCCTCCTGGCTCTACGCCGAGCGGGCGCGCGACGAGTCCGGCGGGCGCATCGACTCGGTCACCGACCGCAAGATCCTGGCCGCCTACCGGATGCTGGCCGCCGAGGAGGGCGTGTTCGTCGAGCTGGCCTCGGCCGCGAGCGTCGCGGGGCTCATCCAGTCGGTCGAGGCGGGCCACATCGCGCGCGGCACCCGCGTGGTGTGCACGGTGACCGGCAACGGCCTCAAGGACCCCGACTGGGCGCTGGCCGGTGCCTCCACGGCAACGACGGTGCCCGTCGACGCGCACGCGGCGGCCTCGGCCCTCGGCCTGGCCTGAGCCGGCGCGGCTCCGCCCGCCGCGGACCGCGGCCGCACCGGCCGCGACGCGCCCCCCACGAGACCCCCGACCCACGGAAGAGCGTACGCATGCTCCAGACGCGCCCCACCGGGGTGCACGTCCGCACCCCCGCCACCTGCGCGAACCTCGGTCCCGGATTCGACGCGCTCGGGCTCGCCCTGCGCCTCTACGACGAGGCCGACGTCCGCCTGACCGATGACGGCCGGCTGGTGGTCGACGTCGAGGGCGAGGGCGCGGCCGACGTGCCGCGCGACGGCACCCACCTCGTGGTGCGGGCGATGCGGGCGGTCTTCGATGAGGCGGGGGAGCCGCTGCCCGGACTTCACCTGCGCTGCACCAACCGCATTCCGCACGGGCGCGGACTGGGCTCGTCGGCCGCGGCCATCGTCACGGGCGTGTGCGCGGCGACCGCGCTGCTCAGCGGCGCGGATCCGGCGCTGGGGCGCCTGGACCGCGACCGCGTGTTCCGGCTGGCCGCCGAAATCGAGGGACACCCCGACAACGTGGCGCCGTGCGTCTACGGCGGGTTCACCGTCGCCTGGCGCGGCGCCGGGGAGTGGCGCGCGACAGGGGTGGCGCCGTCGGCGCGCCTGCGGCCCGTGGTGTGCGTGCCCGAGGACCGGCTCTCCACCGAGGAGGCGCGCGGTCTGCTGCCCGACACGGTGCCCCACGCCGACGCGGCGTTCACGGCGGGGCGCGCCGCGCTGCTGGTGGCGGCCGTTTCCGGCCACCCCGAGTTGCTGCTGGACGCCACCGAGGACCGGCTGCACGAGCAGTACCGGCGCCCGGCGATGCCCGAGACTCTGCGCATCGCCCGTGAGCTGCGTGAACTCGACGGGCTCGCGGCGGTGGTCTCCGGGGCCGGGCCCACCGTCCTCGTGCTGGTCGACGGGGGGCCCGACGCACACGGCCCCGCATCGCCGGAAGCGGCGGATGTCCCGCAAATCAGTGACGACCTGGTTGATTCGATTCGGCACCGGACGGGTAAGCATTGGCACATACGCCCCTTAGCCATCGATCCGGCAGGAGCGTGGATCGAAACTCCCCGTTCATAGACCTGTGTCAAGGAATAGCTGTGGGCTCCGGTGATGTTAGGCTGGGTGAAGCACCAGATGCCCCGATGCGGGGCGTGTGCTCATCCGCCACAGTGTTTTCCGCGTCCAAGGTGTACGTGGTCTTGGCCATGCGATCACTGCGCACGGTTACCACTGTGTTGAGTTCGCGGCGCACCCGTGAATCCGTCCACCCTGACTGTGTCGCCGGCTCGCCCGACGAGGGCGGCAGAACGGGTCACGGGCGGCACTACCGGACTCATCGCCCTCACGCCTGGCTGTACCCAGAGCCCGCCGCGATCGGGTAGGGGATCGACGGTTCCCGACACATCCGCGTGGGGCATGCCCGACCCGGCCCCCGCCGGTTCGCACCACCGGGCCGGCCGTTAGCGACACGATGACGGCCTGAGCCCGCTCCTTGGGAAGGACCCTTAGTGAGCGACACCACCGAACTCCACACGGACGCGGCGGTCAGCAAGCAGCAAGAGACGACCGCGTCCGCTGCGGACGCCGGCGACGCCGCGACCTCGTCCAGAAAGAGCACGTCGTCCCGGTCGCGGTCCGGCGGAACCGGGCTGTCGGCGCTGAAGCTGACCGAACTCCAGCGCCTGGCGTCGAGTCTCGGTATCACGGGCACGGGGCGGATGCGCAAGAACGACATCATCGCCGCCATCGAGGCGAAGCAGGGCGGCCCGGTCTCGGCGCCGCAGGCCGACGGCGCGGCCAAGCCGGCCGCGGACCGTCCTGACCAGAGCGCCGGGCAGCAGGGCGGCGCCACCACCGGGCAGCAGGCTGCCGCGCAGCCCGCCCCCGAGCAGCAGGACAACAGGCAGGACGCAGGGCAGAGCGCCCCCGCGGCCGAGGCCCGCTCGGCCAAGGCCGAATCGGGCGGGCGCGGCTCCGAGTCCGCGCAGGCCGACCGCTCCGAGAAGCCGGCCCGCAGCCGCCGGTCCCCGCGCAAGCGCGGTGAGGACTCCGCAGACCAGAACCGGCACTCGGACGGTACCGATCCCTCTACCCCCGCGAGCAGCGTGACGAAGACATCCAATTCCCAGAAGACCGACTCCCAGGGCGGCCAGTCCGGGCAGGGCGGCGGCCAAGGCGGCCAGCAGGGCGGCGGTCGCGAGCGCCAGCGCAACCGGCGCAACCGCGGCAACCGCGACGACTCCGGCGGCGACGGCCAGCAGCAGAGCCAGGACTCCGGCCAGCAGCAGGGCGGTAACAACCGCGGCGGAGGCGGAGGCGACGACGACTTCGCCGGCGGGCGCCGGCGCGGGCGCCGCCGGGACCGCCGCGACCGGCGCCGCGACCGCCAGGACCCCGAGCCCGTGATCAGCGACGACGACGTGCTGCTTCCGGTCGCCGGGATACTGGACATCCTGGACAACTACGCGTTCGTCCGCACCACCGGCTACCTGCCCGGCGCCAACGACGTCTACGTCTCCCTGGCCCAGGTGCGCAAGAACGGTCTGCGCAAGGGCGACGCCATCACCGGCGCGGTGCGCCAGCCGCGCGAGGGCGAGCGCCGCGAGAAGTTCAACGCGCTGGTGCGCCTGGACACCATCAACGGGATGACCCCGGAGCAGGCGCGCAACCGCCCGGAGTTCTCCAAGCTGGTGCCGCTGTACCCGCAGGACCGCCTGCGGCTCGAAACCGAGCCCGGCATCCTGACCACGCGGATCATCGACCTCGTGGCGCCCATCGGCAAGGGCCAGCGCGGCCTCATCGTCTCGCCGCCCAAGGCCGGCAAGACCATGGTGCTGCAGTCGATCGCCAACGCGATCACCGAGAACAACCCGGAGACCCATCTGATGGTCGTGCTCGTCGACGAGCGGCCGGAAGAGGTCACCGACATGCAGCGCACGGTCAAGGGCGAGGTCATCCACTCGACCTTCGACCGCCCGGCCGAGGACCACACCACCGTCGCCGAGCTCGCCATCGACCGCGCCAAGCGCCTGGTCGAGATGGGCCTGGACGTGGTGGTGCTGCTCGACTCCATCACCCGGCTCGGCCGCGCCTACAACCTCGCCGCGCCGGCGAGCGGGCGCATCCTCTCCGGCGGTGTCGACTCCACGGCGCTGTACCCGCCCAAGCGGTTCTTCGGCGCCGCCCGCAACATCGAGAACGGCGGCTCGCTGACGATCCTGGCCACCGCGCTGGTCGACACCGGCTCGCGGATGGACGAGGTCATCTTCGAGGAGTTCAAGGGCACCGGCAACATGGAGCTCAAGCTCAACCGGTCCCTGTCGGACAAGCGGATCTTCCCCGCGGTCGACGTCGTCTCCTCCAGCACCCGCAAGGAGGAGATCCTGATGTCGGGCGAGGAGCTCAACATCATCTGGAAGCTCCGCCGCGTGCTGCACGCCCTCGACATCCAGCAGGCGCTGGAGCTGCTGCTGGAGCGGATGAAGGAAACCAAGAGCAACACCGAGTTCCTCCTGCAGGTGCAGAAGACCACGGTGGGCGGACCCAACGAGCACTGACGGTGCGCGGCGGCCCGCAACCGGCCGCCGCGCACCGTCGCACGTGTGAGCGCGGCGCCGCGTCCCGGGCCGGGACGCGGCGCCGCGCTTTTTCGCGCCCGCTCGGGGCCGCCGCGGACGTCGGACGCTCCTGCGTACTCCTCCCCGCCCGAGCGTCCGCCGCAGGCGCGCGGAGCCCGCCCGGTGCGGGCGTGTATCCGCTGTGAATCCGTGTGATCCGGATGACCTGTGGATGTGCGGATTCCGCGGACTTTCGGCCTTTACCCGATGGGATCATGTGATCTAAGGTTCACGGCGTACGGCGCGTACTGCATACCGTGTACTACTCCACCCCCGGGAGTGAAGCGGATGGACAGCCTCCCCGTCCTCAGCCTGTTCGCCATCGCGCCGATCCTGGTGGTCGGCGTCCTGCTCGTCGGATTCCGCCTACCCGCCAAGTACGCGATGCCCGCCGGCTACGCCGTGGTCGTGCTCGTCGCCCTGACCGTGTGGCAGATCGAGTGGACCGCGGTGGCCGCCTCCACGGTGCAGGGCCTCATCCTCGCCGTCGGACTCCTCTACATCATCTTCGGCGCCCTCCTGCTGCTGGCCACGCTCACCAAGAGCGGGGCCATCCACACGATCCGCGCCACCTTCACCGGCATCAGCGCCGACCGCCGCGTCCAGGCGATCATCATCGGCTGGCTCTTCGGCAGCTTCATCGAGGGCGCCTCGGGATTCGGCACCCCCGCCGCCATCGTCGCCCCGCTGCTGCTGGCGCTGGGCTTTCCCGCGATGGCGGCCGTCATGGTCGGCCTGGTCATCCAGAGCACACCGGTCAGCTTCGGCGCCGTGGGAACTCCCATCCTGGTCGGCGTCGACGGCGGGCTCGCCGGCTCGGAGGCGGTGCAGCAGCGGGCGCAGGAGCTGGGGCTGGCCGTGCCCGAGCTCGTCGAGCGCATCGGGCTGCAGACCGCGATCGTGCACGGCATCACCGGCACGCTCATCCCGCTCTTCCTGTGCTGCCTGCTCTGCGGCTTCTACGGCGAGCGCCGCCGCTTCGCCGACGGCCTGCAGGTCTGGCCCTTCGCCCTGTTCGCCGCCTTCTCCATGACCATCCCCTCCGTGCTCTACAACGCCTTCCTCGGTGTGGAGTTCACGTCGCTGCTGGGCGGCCTCACCGGGCTGCTGATCGTGGTCGCCGCCGCCCGCCGCGGCTTCCTGCTGCCCAAGACCACCTGGGACTTCGGGCCGCGCGAGAGCTGGCCGGCCCGCTGGACCGGCCGGCTCAGCCCCGGCGACGGCGACGGTCCCGAAACCTCCGGCGGAGGCGCGCCGTCCATCGGGCTGCTGCGCGCGTGGTCGCCCTACCTGCTGGTCGCGGGGGTCCTGGTGGCCACCCGGGTGCTGCCCGGTGTGCCGGAGTGGCTGCAGTCGTTCGAGCTGGGCGCGAGCGAGCTGTTCGGCACGTCGATCGGCGACGCCGTGCAGCCGCTGTACTCGCCCGGTGCGGTCTTCATCCTGGCGTGCCTGGTCACCTACGCGCTGCACCGGATGAGCGGCACCCAGATCGCCGCGTCCTGGCGCATGGCCGGGGGCCAGCTCGCCGGCGCCGCGGTGGCCCTGCTGTTCGCGGTCCCGCTGGTGCGGGTCTTCATCAACTCCGGGTCGGAGTTCAGCGCCGGCGGACTGGACAGCATGCCGCTCACCCTGGCGCAGGGCGCGGCGGCCGCCGCGGGCGGCTCCTGGCCGATCCTCGCCCCGTGGATCGGCGCGCTCGGCGCGTTCGTCGCCGGCAGCAACACCGTCTCCAACCTGATGTTCTCGCTGTTCCAGTTCTCCACCGGCGAGCACATCGGTGTGGCGCCCGAGACCGTGGTGGCCGGGCAGGCGGTCGGCGGCGCCGCCGGGAACATGATCACCGTGCACAACGTCGTCGCGGCGTCGGCGGTCGTCGGCCTGGTCGGGCGCGAAGGGGACCTGATCCGCCAGACCTTCATCCCGATGACCTACTACCTGCTGACGGCAGGCGCGCTGACCTACCTGATGGCCTACGGCCTGGGCCTCAACGCGGGGCTGCTGATGCTCGCGCTGATCCTGGGCGCTCTGGCGGCCCTGGTGGTGCTGATCCGGCGCACGCCGCGCGGCGGCGCCCCGGGGCGGGGGCGCACGCCCACCGGCACCGACGTCCGCTGACGCCGGACGAGCCGGGCGGACGCCCCCGTGCATGGGAGGGGCGGGGCGTCCGCCCGCTTTCGCGGCGGTCGGACGCGGCCCCGGCAGCGGCGGCCGCGCGGGCACCGGAGAGGGCGCGCAGGCGCGGGCCGCGAGCGTGCGCCCCGGTGTCCGCGCCGTGGGGAATAGCCGCTGGTCGGTTCTTGTTCGAAGGTCTGGCAAACTGGTATATCGACCGCCGCGGTACCGGTTCACGCCGTCGTAGGCAGCGATGCGGCGCGCAGCAGTGCGCGCCCTGCCCAGTGCGCCCGGCGACCGCCACTAGCGAGGAGATCCACGTGAAAGCCGACATCCACCCCGAGTACGTCGTAACCCAGGTCACCTGCACCTGCGGGAACACCTTCACCACCCGCAGCACCGCATCGACGGGTGAGATCCGGGCCGACATCTGCTCCGCCTGCCACCCGTTCTACACCGGCAAGCAGAAGATCATGGACACCGGCGGCCGGGTCGCCCGCTTCGAGAAGCGCTTCGGCAAGCGCTCCAACAAGTAGCTCCGCAGGCGGCGCCGGAGCGCGCGGTCCCGATTCCGGGCCGCGCGGCCGGCGCCGCTGTTCGTAGGCAGGCCCTCGCGGGCCGCGCGGGCACACCCGCGGCCGGCGGCGTTCGCCGGCCCCGCGCGCCCGACCACCACGCCACCCACGGAAGCTGGATACCAAACGTGAAGCTGGACGACCTCCTGGGCGAGTACTACGAGCTGGAGCAGCAGCTCGCCGACCCGGCCGTGCACGCCGACCAGTCGCAGGCGCGCGCTCTGAGTAAGCGCTACTCCCAGCTCACGCCGATCATCTCCGCCTACCGCGAGCTGACCCGGGTCGAGTCCGACCTCGAAACCGCCAAGGAGCTCTCGGCCGAGGACCCGGCCTTCGCCGACGAGGCCCGGCAGCTGGAGAAGAGCCGCGAGGAGCTCGTCGACCGCCTGCACCACCTGCTCATCCCGCGCGACCCCGCCGACGAGAAGAACCTCATCATGGAGGTCAAGGCCGGCGAGGGCGGCGAGGAGTCCGCGCTCTTCGCGGGCGACCTCGTGCGCATGTACCTGCGCTACGCCGAGCGGCACGGCTGGAAGACCGAGGTCATCGACTCCACGCCCTCCGAGCTCGGCGGCTACAAGGACATCACCATCGCCTTCAAGAACAAGGGCGCGCCCCAGCCCGGCCAGGGCGTGTGGCCCCAGCTGAAGTTCGAGGGCGGCGTGCACCGCGTGCAGCGGGTACCGGTCACCGAGTCCCAGGGGCGCATCCACACCTCGGCCGCCGGCGTCCTCGTGGTGCCCGAGGCGGAGGAGGTCGAGGTCGAGATCAACGACAACGACCTGCGCGTGGACGTCTTCCGCTCCTCGGGCCCCGGCGGCCAGAGCGTCAACACCACCGACTCCGCGGTGCGCATCACCCACGCGCCCACCGGGATAGTGGTGTCCTGCCAGAACGAGAAGAGCCAGCTGCAGAACAAGGAGCAGGCCATGCGCATCCTGCGCTCCCGGCTCCTGGCCGAGGCCCAGGCCAGCGCCGACGCCGAGGCCGCCGCCGAACGCCGGAGCCAGGTGCGCACGGTCGACCGCTCCGAGCGCGTGCGGACCTACAATTTCCCGGAGAACCGCATCTCCGATCACCGTGTCGGCTACAAGGCCTACAACCTCGACCAGGTCCTCGACGGCGACCTGGGCGGTGTCCTGCAGGCGCTCATCGACGCCGACACCAAGGAAAGGCTGGAGCAGGCCGAGTCATGAACTTCCTGCTCGACGAGGTCGCCCGGGCCACGCTGCGGCTGGCCGAAGCGGGCGTCCCCTCGCCCCGCACCGACGCCGAGGAGCTCGCGGCGTTCGTGCACGGCGTTCGTCGAGGACGGCTGCACGAAGTCGCCGACTCCGACTTCGACGCGCTCTACTGGGAGTGCGTCGCCCGCCGCGCCGCGCGGGAGCCGCTCCAACACATCACCGGGCGCGCCTACTTCCGCTACCTGGAACTCCAGGTGGGGCCCGGAGTGTTCGTGCCCAGGCCCGAAACCGAGATCATGGTCGGTTGGGCGATCGACACCCTGCGCGCCATGGACGTGGCCGACCCGCTGGTCGCCGACCTGGGCACCGGTTCGGGCGCCATCGCCATCTCCATCGCCCAGGAGGTCCCGCGCTCGCGCGTGCACGCGGTCGAGTTCGACCCCGACGCGCTGGGCTGGGCCAAGCGCAACATCGACGCCAGCGGCCACGCCGACCGCATCACCGCCCACCAGGCCGACATGCGCTCGGCGCCGGCCGACCTCGACGGGCGGCTGGACCTGGTGATCTCCAACCCGCCCTACGTGCCCACCGCCGAGGCGGCGCTGATACCCCCGGAGGTCGCCAACCACGACCCCGGCCCCGCGCTGTGGGCCGGCGACGACGGCCTGGACGCCATCCGCGACCTGGAGGCGGTGGGGCGCCGGCTGCTGCGGCCGGGCGGGGCCATGGCCCTGGAGCACGGCGACGGCCAGGGCATCGACATCCCGCGGCTCTTCCCCGAGGAGCGGGGATGGCGCGACGTGCGCAACCGCAAGGACCTGGCCCACCGGGACCGGTTCGTGGTCATGCGCAGGGCCGAGGACTGACGGCGGTGCCGGCGGCGCGCTCCGCGGTTCTCACGACGTGACAGGCAGGCGGTCAGCGCGCCCGTCCGGGCGCCGACGAGAGAAGAGGTGACCTCAGGTGAGCCGCAGTTACGACTGCGCCGACGCGCAGGGGCGCAAGGACGGCATCGCCGACGCGGCGTCGAGCGTCCGCCGGGGCGAGCTGGTGGTGCTGCCCACCGACACGGTGTACGGCATCGGCGCCGACGCGTTCAGTCCGGCGGCCGTATCGGCGCTGCTGGACGCCAAGGGGCGCGGACGCGACATGCCGCCGCCCGTGCTCGTGGGCTCCGTGCGCGCCGCCCAGGCGCTCATCGAGGACCTGGGCAACTACGGCCAGGACCTCATCGAGGAGTTCTGGCCCGGGCCGCTGACCATCGTCTGCGCCGCCGCCCCGAGCCTCTCGTGGGACCTCGGCGACACCAAGGGGACCGTGGCCGTGCGCATGCCGATGCACCCGGTCGCCCTCGAACTGCTGAAGGAGGTCGGCCCCATGGCGGTGAGCAGCGCCAACCTGTCGGGGAACCCGGCCGCCACGACGGCGCAGGAGGCCGAGAAGCAGCTCGGCGACGCCGCCGCGGCCTACCTCGACGGCGGTGCGTGCGAGGACGACGTCCCCTCGACGATCGTCGACCTGACCTACGCCGTTCCGCGCGTACTGCGCGACGGCGCGATCTCCGTGCAGCGACTGCGCGCGGTCTGCGGCACCGTGATCGGCGTACCCAAGCGGCGCTCCACGGCCAGTGGTGAGACGGGCGACGAGGCCGCCCAGGACGGCGCTGAGGAGTCCTCGGGCGCCGAGCCGGGGGAGAGCGCCGGGAGCCCCGAGGCCGGCGCAGACCCGGCGGGAGAGGCCGCTGAGGGCGCAGAGCCGGCCGTGAAGGGCGAAGCGGCGCAGGCCGCTCCCGGGGAGGCGCCCGACGCGCCGCCCGGCAAGACCGCGACCGCGGCGCCGGACTCCGGTTCGGCCGCGGCGGGGGAGTCGCCTGAGGCCGGGGCCGGGCGCGGCCCCGCGGCCTGATCGGTGCGGGCGGCTCCGGGGCCCCGCGGGCCGCGTGGCCGGGACCGGGGCGGGGGCGCTCTCCTGCGGGCGGTCCTGTCGGGTTTTCCGCCGGGGTGCGGCGTGCGGCGCCGGTGGGAGACCCCGTGCCGGGTCCCCCGGCGGCCGTCCAGCACGACCGAGGTCCTTCGGCCGGTTTCTAACGCGCGCGGGCGCTAAGAAAGCGCAAAAAATGCCGGGCCCGCGATCGGCGGCGGCTACGGAACGCGTCCGGGGGCGGGTGCGCCGACGCCGCCCTGCGGGCGGCAGCGGGCACCCGGCCGGAGCCGGCGGGCGCCGCAGGGCGGCCCCGCCCGGTACGCCCCGCGGGTCCGCAGGGCGGGGACGCTCGCCCGCCGCCGTCGCGGAGAAGTCGGACGTAGCCATGTCGTTCTGTGAG